>NZ_JAFEUC010000012.1:0-241969 GCF_016901255.1 Micromonospora humida | reverse complement strand
CGCTCCTCATCGAGAACCCTGCCCATTGATGATCTTTGTGTGAGAACTCAGATCATGGACAGGGTTCTCCCTGTTCCGCTAGACCTCGACCACCACAAATCCCCACGATGGTCAAAACACGAGCGGAGAGGCCCGGACGACCGGGGTCGTCCGGGCCTCTCCCAGGGCCGTGGCGTCAGGGGTTGACGTTCGGCTTGAGCGGGCTGCGGACCGCCGCGTTGGCGTCCACGATGCCGTACCCGTAGAAGCCGTTGAAGTTCAGCGACCCGGCGCAGTACGCGTCGAACTCGGTCGACCGGCCCTCGTTGGCGTAGCTCTGCAGACGCGGCTCCGGGCAGGCGTGCTCGGTGGCGGTCCGGTAGAGGTGCTGCTCCACCTTGGCCGGTGCCAGGCCGTAGCCGTCCTTACCCTCCTTCTTGCCCCACTTGCTGACGATCAGCGCGGCGACCCCGCTGACGTGCGGCGACGCCATCGAGGTGCCCTGGAGGTAGGTGTAGTAGCCACACTCACCGGCGGTGGTGCACTGCTTGAACACCGAGTTCTCGAAGCCCGGCACGACGTTGCCGTTCTCGTCGACCGACCCCTCCTCCTGGAGCACCTTCTTCGGGTACGTCGAGAGGATCATGTTGGCGTCGGTGCGGTAGGTGTCGGTGCCGAAGCCGTCGCGGAACCAGCCGCCCGGTGCGGCGACCGAGATCTGCTCGGTGCCGTAGTTGGAGTAGTCGGCCTTCTTGCCGGACGGGCCGATGGCGGACACGCCGATCACGTGCGGGCCCTCCACCGGGAAGTCCCAGCAGCTCTCGTTGTCGATCGGGCGCGGGTACGGGTCGGCACCGTAGTCCGGGCTGGACACGTCGGTGCGGGGCGCGCCGAGGTCCTCGTGGTTGTTGCCGAGCGAGCCGACCAGGGTGACGCCCTTGTTGTGGGCGAAGTTCAAGGCCCGCTTCATCGCCTTGATGACGGCCCGCTGCTCGGCCTGCGACTCGGGCGAGTCAGCCGGGTTGGCGGTGCAGTTGTAGAGCCACGGGTCGACGTAGAACGACATGTTCACCACGTCGAGGCCGGACTTGCCGGCGTGCACCAGGGCGTTGACGACCGGGTTGAGGAAGAAGTACCCGGAGTCCTGGCCGCCCTTGAGCTCCACCAGCGAGACGTTCGGGGCCACGCCGGACAGGCCGAAGCCGTTGGCGGCGGCGCCGATGGTGCCGGCGACGTGGGTGCCGTGCCCACCGTCGTCGGTGCCGACCGGGTCGAGGCAGCTCGGCACCTCGCACGGGCCGTCGACCTCGGCGATGTCCGGGGCGAAGTTGCGCGACAGCGCCCAGTTGAAGTTGGGCGCGAGGTCGGGCTGGCTGGCGTCGACGCCGGTGTCCAGGATCCCGACGGTGACCCGCTTGTCGCCCGGCATGACCTTGCGGGCCTTGTCGGCCCCGATCATCGTGAGGCCCCAGAGCTTGTCGTCGAGCGGGTCCAGCTTCTTGCCCTTGGCGTTGGCCGCCGCCTTGGCCGCCTTCCTGGTCTCGGTCAGCAGGTTCTCCTGCGCGACCCGGTCCAGCTTGGGCTTGCGGCCGATGGCCCGCTGCTCGGCCGCGCCGACCAGCGCGGAAGCGGCGGTGACCCGGCCGGCGAAGTCGGCCCGGTCGCTGGTGACCTGGAAGAGACCGACGTCGTCCGTACGGGACACGACGGTGCCACCGGCGGCACGGATCGCGGCGATCGCCGCGTCCGCCGAAACGCCGTCCTCGGCCACCACGGTGAACGTCCGGCTGGTGGTCGGCCCGGCGTTCGCCGGGACGGTCAGGCCGGTCACCGTAAGTGCCAGGGCCGCCGCGGTCGCGACGGCTCCGGCGGTGAAGCGCTTGCTCACCACATCAGATCCTCTCGTTGAGGGACGTGGCAGCCATCCCATAGCACCGGCGACGATTCCGCCAGATACAAATCCGAATTGGTCCCGCATCAGGCATTCGTCGGTTGCAGGCTGCGTAGCGCCGCCGGCAGATCGGTGAGCGTGCCCACCTCGGCGTCGGGGCGTACCCCTTCGGGGAGGGGAAGTCCGAGCCGGTTGAGCCAGATGCCGCGCATTCCGGCCTGCTGGGGGCCGAGCACGTCGTGGGAGATCGAGTCGCCGACGTACGCGATCCGTTCCGCCGGCACCCCGGCGGCGGCGACGATCGCGGCGTAGAACGCCGGGTCGGGCTTCTTGGGCAGGCCGCCCTCGTGGGCGTACAACTCGAAGGCGAACTCCCCGGGCAGACCGCAGCGTTCGGCGCGGCTGTTGCCGTTGGTGGCGTAACCGAGGGTGAAGTCGGCGCGCAGCGCGGCCAGCGCCGGCAGGGCGTCGGGGTACGGGTGGCTGAGCGCGTAGCGCCTGGTGAAGAAGAGTTCGGCGAACTCGTCGAGCTGACCGACCAGCCCGGCCCGGTCGAGGGACCGGGCCAGCGCGGCCCGGCGGATCTCCATCACCGGCGCGGCGGTCATCGACCCGAACACCGCCTGCCAGTCGGACTCCACCTCGGCGAGGGTCACCCCGGCCGCCACCGGCGTCCGGCGACGCATCTCCTCCAGTACTGCCGCCAGGGCCCCGGTGACCGCCGGGCGCAGGTCGATCAGGGTCTCGTCGGCGTCGAACACCACCACGCTGAGCATGTCCGACACCCTCTCACGTCGGCGCATCCGGGCCACGCCGAGCAGGCCGCCCCGGCCACGGCAGCACCGGACAGGCCCACCCACAGCAGCACCGGGCAGCGCACCGCCATTACAGCACCGGGCGGGGAACCACCCGGTCACGCCAGCGGCGATCCGTGGGGCGGCTCAGGTCAGTGCCGGCTCGTCCGTCCTGGTCGCCGCCTGTTCGGTGCGGCCCGCGCGCAGCTCGTCGAGGCGGACCAGCGCCACCCCGGCGACGATCAGCGCGCCCCCGGCGAGCTGCACCGGCACCGGTAGCTCGCCGAGCACCAGCCAGGCGATGAGCACCGCGAACATCACCTCGGTCAGCCCGACGAACGACGACAGCCGGGCACCGAGCAGACGCGTCGCGGCGATCCCGGTCAGGTACGCCACCACGGCGGCGACCAGCGACAGCCCGACGATCGGGACGAGCCAGCTGGTGCGCTGCCCGGCGAAGTCGACCGCGCCGAAGGTGGCCCGCAGCGGCAGCACCCCGACCAGGCCGAGCAGGGCGAGCACGGCCGCGCCGACGGCCATCCCGCCACTGGCCATGGTGACCGAGGGCAGATCGGCGTCGACCCGGGCGGCGAGGACGAAGTAGCCGGCCAGCCCGACGGCCGCGCCGAGGCCCCAGAGCACCCCGACCGGGTCGAGCCGGCCGGTGCCGGTCAGGTCGAGCACCAGGACGAGCCCGGCCAGGGCGGCCAGTGACCCGGCGACGGTGAGCCGGCGGGGGCGCTGCCCGTGCACCAGCCACAGCCAGCCGACCACGAGGATGATGCCGAGGTATTCCAGCAGCAGGGCCACCCCGACCGGCAGGTAGCGGACGGCGTTGAAGAAGCATGCCTGGGCGGTGGCGACGCCGAGCAGGCCGAAGACGGTGACCGGGCCGAGGTTGCGGCGCAGCACCCCGGTCCGGCCGCGCAGCGCGAGCACGGCGGGGGCGGCCAGCACCAGGGCGGCCAGGCCGACCCGGGCGACGACGACGGCCTCGGCCGACCAGCCGGCCTCGATGAGTGACCGGGCGAAGGTGCCGGAGGTGGCGAACGTGACGGCGGAGAGCAGGGCGAGTGCCAGCCCGGTGCCGGCGGAAGATCGGTGCGGCATCGGGACTCCTCCGGCGAGGTGACATCAGCAAAGTAGGATTACGCCGATGACGCTAGCCGTCGACGACGACAGGGGTCAAGTTGCTTTTCGCCCATGACACCGAGTGCGGGCTGACCGCCGCCGCAGCCCTGGTCAACACCGACAACCGGGACGGCGAGGGGCTGCCCGACATCGCCGCGCTGGACCGTTTCGTCACCGCCAACCAGTGGACCGGCCGGCACGAACACACCGAAGCCGAGCTGCGCGCCGTCCGGGCGCTGCGCCCCCGGCTGCGCCGGCTCTGGGACGACGACCCGGACACCGTCGTCACCGTGGTCAACGACCTGCTCCGCGAGTCCCGGGCGCTGCCACAGCTCATCAAGCACGACGACGAGCCGTACCACGTGCACGCGGTGCCCCGGGACGCCCCGCTGGCCACCCGGATGGCCGTCGAGGCGGCGATGGCCGTCGCCGACCTGGTCCGGGGTGACGAGCTGGGCCGGCTACGGCACTGCGCCCACCCCGAGTGCGCCAACGTGCTGGTCGACCTGTCCAGGAACCGGTCCCGGCGGTTCTGCGACGCCGGTTGCGGAAACCGGGTCGCGGTCAGCGCCTACCGGGCCCGGAAGGCGGCTGGTAGTCGCCCCTGAGCAGCTCGTACTCCACCTCGCCGTGCTCCGTTCCGGCGATCGGGTCGGGCCAGTCGGCGTGGAAGGTGCGGACGTACCGCAGGCCGGTCTTCGCCAGCACCGCCCGGGACCGCACGTTGACCGCCATCGTCTGCGCCCACACCCGGCGCACCCCGGCAAGGGCGAAGGCGTGGTCGACAAGCGCGCGGGAGCCCTCGGTGGCCAGGCCCCGCCCCCATGCCGCGCGGCGCAACCGGTACCCCAGCTCCGGCCCGGTGCCGTCGTCGGACGGGTCGAGCGCGAACCAGCCGAGGAAGGCACCATCGGCGGTGTCCTCGGCCGCCCACCGGCCCAGCCCCGGGTAGCGGTCGTAGCCGGCGAGAATCCGGGGCAGCTGCTCGTCCCGCACGGTGGCGGGCGGGGTGGGCCGGCCGCCGGTGAGGAACCGCATCACCTCCGGGTCGCTGTCCAGTTCGACCAGATGCGCCACGTCGTCGGTGGTGAAACGGCGCAACCGCAGCCGTGCCGTCGTCAACAACACCCCGTCTGTGCCCGTCACGACCCGGATCCTGCCGCCCGCGAGCCACCCGGTCGACCGGTTATCCCGGCGACCGGACCTGCGGCGACCGTCCGCCGCGAGCCGGTCCCGTCAGCGCGGCGGCGCGGCCACGAAGACCCGCCAGGAGTACGCCGGGAAGGTGAGCACCGGGCCCGCCGGGTCCTTGCTGTCCCGCACCCCGACCACCCCGACCAGATTCGTCGCCACCTCGACACATTGATCGTTAGAACCGCTCCGGCGGCTCCTGCGCCAACAAGCCCCGGTCAACTCCATGACTCCGACAATTCCCTCAGCCGCTCGATCGACTCCTGCGGTGGCAAGGCCACGCCGAGGGTAGCTTCCCAGGTGCGTTGAAGACGCCTCAGGTCAGCCGGGTCATCCAACTCCTGACCACCGATCTGACCACCGAGAAACGCCAACTCCACGTCGCCCGGCAGGCTCGCCAGGATGAACGGCCCATTCAGGCCCGGATACTCCTCGGCCGACGAGGGGACGACGTGTAGTCGGATCTGCGGGTGTTCCGTGGCGATCCGCGCAAGGTGCAGGGCCTGGTCAGACATGACCTTGCGGCCACCGACCCGCCGATGCATGACCGCCTCGTCGAGCACCGCCACGAGACGTGGGGGTCGTTCGGTGTAGAGCGTTCGTTGACTGTCCATCCTGTCGGCCAGCCGGCGTTCGACCTCCTCCGGATCGAGCATCGGATCGGACTCGAAGACCGCTCTCGCGTATGCCTCGGTCTGCAGCAGCCCCGGGACGTGGAGCGGGTCGAACCACCGCAATGCCCACGCGTCCGCGAGAATCGCACGCCAACCCCGGAGCCACACCTGTGCCCGGTCGAGCGCGACCAACTGGCTGAGCATCCGGCTGAAGATGCCGCCGGTGTCGAGGGCTTTGTCGGCCAGTTCGAGGTACTTGGCGGTGGGCGGCTGCTGGCCCAGTTCGATCGCGCTGACCATCGACGCCGAGTAGTTGACCGCCTTGGCGAGGTCGTCCTGGCTCCAGCCCCGACGGGTCCGGGCCCGCCGCAGCTCGGCGACGAGGAAGGCCGCCGCCGTCATCCGCCCGTCCGTCATCTCCAGCCGCCCTCCACCGCGCCGACGATCGACTCCGACACCACGCCGACCAGGGACGCCGCTAACACAGGACAAGACCGGAAGCCGACAACAACCCTTCACACGGTAGTGGTTTCATCAGCAGACTGTGAAGTGCGACATCGACCGCTCTCCCTCCGGGCGGACCGGTGTCGCGGTGGGACGGCCCGCTCCCCGGCCGGCGGTCCCACCGCCGGGGGAGACGACCAGCCGACCCACCATGGAGGCGACGCGATGCCCCGGCTCACCTGGCGACACCGGCTTGCCCGCAGATTCCGATCCGGCCGACTCCCGGAAGCGGCCCCGCTCCGCCGGCCCGCTCCCCCGTCCGCCGGTCCAGCCACCCACCCGACCCCGTCCCCGACCAACGGACCGGGCACTTGTCCGGCCACGTCCCCGACCACCGGACCGGCCGCCCGACCGGCCCCCTACCCGGCCAGCGGGCCGGACGCCCACCCGGCTCCCTACCCGGCCAGCGGACCGGCCGCCCATCCGGCCACGTCTGCGGCCACGGGAGCGGAGGTACCCCCGGGTACCGGGTCGGGCCCGCCCGGGTGGGAGGACACCACCATCTCGTTTCCCCGGGTGGGGCGGGTCGGTTGGCTCACGCTGGCCCAGGAGTGGCGCGCCAACCGGGGACGGCGGTGAACGCGGCGGCCGGACCGGACGGGCCGCGCCGCACCGGTGGACCACCCGACCCGGTCGGCCGCAGCGGGCCGGGGCCGGCGAATCCGCGCCCCCACCTGCCGCTGCGTCCGCTCTGGCTGTGCCGGGTGTGCGCCGCCCCGTGGCCCTGCGGGGCCGCCCGACTCACCCTCGTCTCGGAGTACGCCCACGATCGGGTCGCGCTCAACATCTACCTCTGCACGGTGTTGCACGACGCCGCCGCCGACCTGTACCGCCTCTATCCCGACACCGGCCCCGACCCGGCGGCCCTCTTCGCCCGGTTCCTCGCCTGGGTCCCCCGCACCCGCCCACCGACCGAGTCATGATCCACTCACGGGGGCCGATGTAGCGCTATCAAATCCGCCTGACACCGCTACATCGGCCCACAGGAGTCGATCAAACAGGAGCCGGTCAGGGGTGGGTCATCCGGAGCAGGTCGAGGGCCTCATCAAGCTGGGTCTCGGTGAGTTTCCCGGAGTCGACGTGCCCCCGGGAGATCACCACCTCGCGGATGCTGACCTGCTTCGCCAACGCCTCCTTGGCGATCGAGGCGGCCTCGTCGTACCCGAGGTGGCGGTTGAGCGGGGTGACGATCGACGGCGACCCCTCCGCGTACGCCAGGCAGACCTCGGCGTCCGCGACCAGGCCGGCCACCAGCCGGTCGGCGAACAACCGGCTGGACGCGGAGAGCAACTTGATCGATTCGAGCAGGTTGCGGCCCATCACCGGGAGCATGACGTTCAGCTCGAAGTCGCCCTGGCTGCCGGCGAACGCGACCGCCGCGTCGTTGCCGATCACCTGCGCGCAGACCTGCCGCACCGCCTCGGCGACCACCGGGTTCACCTTACCCGGCATGATCGACGAGCCGGGCTGGAGGTCGGGGATGCGCAGCTCCCGCAGGCCCGCCCGGGGGCCTGACCCCATCCACCGTACGTCGTTGGCGATCTTGTAGAGCCCGACCGCGACGGTACGCAACTGGCCGGACGTCTCGACCAACGCGTCCCGCGCCCCCTGCGCCTCGAAGTGGTTACGTGCCTCGGTCAACGGCAGCCCGGTCGAGGCGCGCAACTTGTCGATCACCCTGCCGGCGAAACCCAGCGGGGTGTTGATGCCGGTGCCCACGGCGGTGCCGCCCAACGGCAGCTCGGCCAGCCGGGGCAGCGCCGACTCCAGCCGCTCGACCCCGTAGCGGACCTGCGCGGCGTAGCCACCGAACTCCTGCCCCAGGGTGACCGGGGTGGCGTCCATCAGGTGGGTACGCCCCGCCTTGACGACCGTCTCGAACTCGGCCGCCTTCGCCTCCAGCGCCTCCGCCAGGTGGCGCAGCGAGGGCAGCAGGTCCTCCACCACGAACTGGGTGGCGGCCAGGTGGATCGAGGACGGGAAGACGTCGTTGCTGGACTGCGAGGCGTTCACGTCGTCGTTCGGGTGCACGTCCCGGCCCAACTCCCGGGTGGCCAGGGTGGCGATCACCTCGTTGGTGTTCATGTTCGACGAGGTGCCCGAGCCGGTCTGGAACACGTCGATCGGGAACTGGTCGTCGTACCCGCCGTCGGCCACGTGCGCGGCGGCGGTGGCGATCGCCCCGGCGACGTCCGCGCCGATCACCCCCAGCTCGCCGTTGACAAGCGCGGCAGCCCCCTTGATCTGGGCCAGCGCCTTGATCTGGGCCGGTTCGATGCCCCGGCCGGAGATCGGGAAGTTCTGCACCGCACGCTGGGTCTGCGCCCGCCACAACGCCTCGGCGGGCACCTCCACCTCGCCCATCGAGTCGCGTTCGATCCGGTAGCCCGCTGCCTCTGGAGTCGTCACCCGTCCCATCCTGCCCCGCCCTGGGTCGGATCGCAGATGATCGCTCACTCCGACGGGCCTGGTGCCTCGTCACTCGGCGGACGCTGTTCGTCGAGTAGGCCACTGCGCCAGTTGGCGAATCGGCTCCGGAGATCGTCGAGTGCCCGACCGCTGACGCCGTACTGGGCGAAGTCATCGGGATCGAGCAGGCTGGCCTGTCCGAGAGCCTCCGCGAAAACGCGTCGATCGAACCCGCGATCGGCGCGGTGTGCAAGGTGGAGCAGCGCTTCCCGGGTGTAGCGGCCGGATCGGAGCGCGGCGTCGATGTCGACGAAGTCACGGGCGAACGCCCGTCCGTAGAGCGCGCTCATCTTGTTCGCGACCGCGTCGTCGGGATGCAGTACCGGTCCGATGGTCATGAGAATGGGTTCGTTGGCACGCCAGTCCACGCCGAGTTCCACCTTGGCGGCACGGTCACCGTCGGCAACGGTCAGCCGGGCGAACGTGTCGTACTGTCGCTCGATGTCGACGGTCAGACCATCGTCACGGTAGGCATCCACGACGGCCGAGAGCGCGGTGCCGAACTCGTCACGGCGGTCCCAGGCGGTGAACAGGTCGACGTCTTCGCTGGGGCGTTCGAGCATCCCGGCGGCCTGCACGGCGTAGCCACCGGCGAGGGCGAAACCGTACCGTCGGGCGGCGGCGAGCCCGGTGCGGGCGAGCCTCTCGTGGAAGGCATCCACCGTTACGCGGCGTTCGTGCCGACGGTGACGAGTTCGGGGAAGGCTTCCTCCCAGAGTCGTCGGAGCCCGGGCGGTAGCCAGAGGGTGGGCCAGAGTCGCCGGAGTTGGTCGCCGTCGAGCCAGGTGTTCAGGTCGTCGACCGTGCCGGATTCGGTGAGTACCACCTTGTACATGCTGGACAGGCGTGCGGGCCGACTCAGGTCGTACTCGGCATGACCGGACCAGTCCAGATGACGCGGAAGGGTGACCACGCCCGCGGTCGGGCCGGTCAGCGCGGTAAGGGCGTCGGCCACGACGTAGGGCTTGCGGTCACCATAGGGGCGGTAGTCGGACGGCGGCTGCGGCGGAGTCTTACGGCGGCTGAGGTTGGCCGCCTGCCGGACCTCCGGTCGTAGCGCCTGGCGGATCGTCTCCCGGCTGTACCCGGTGATCCGTTGCAGGTCGACCGGCCGCCAGCCGGCTGCGTGGAACACCCGCAACTGCTCGTCCCGCTCGGTCAGCGCGGCGGCACGGGTCGCCTCGTACCTGGCGACGACCGCCCGCAGCTCGTCCTCGGAGTACCGGTCCACCCACAGAAGCCTACCAGGCTAGGCCCAGCATGCTAGGCGAACGACGAACGGCACGAACAGCCCTGGGCGCTCACGCGCTGAAGCCGCTGGTGGCCCCCTTCGTGGCTTGCGGGAACGGTCAGCGGCGACCGACCGTCAGCACCGGCTTGGTGACCTCGGCGAAGAAGTCGTTGCCCTTGTCGTCCACCACGATGAAGGCCGGGAAGTCCTCCACCTCGATCTTCCAGACCGCCTCCATGCCCAGCTCGGCGTATTCGAGCACCTCGACGTGCTTGATGCAGTCCTGGGCGAGCCGGGCCGCCGGGCCGCCGATCGAGCCGAGGTAGAACCCGCCGTGCTGCTGGCAGGAGCGGGTCACCTGGGCGGACCGGTTGCCCTTGGCAAGCATCACCTGGGAGCCGCCGGCCGCCTGGAACTTCGCCACGTACGCGTCCATCCGGCCGGCGGTGGTCGGGCCGAACGAGCCGGAGGCGTACCCCTCGGGGGTCTTGGCCGGGCCGGCGTAGTAGACGGCGTGGTCGCGCAGGTACTGCGGCATGGGCTCACCGGCGTCGAGCCGCTCGGCGATCTTGGCGTGGGCGATGTCCCGAGCGACGACCAGCGGGCCGGTCAGCGACAGCCGGGTCTTCACCGGGTACTTCGACAGCTCGGCCCGGATCTCGGCCATCGGCCGGTTGAGGTCGACCCGCACCACGTCGGAGGCGTCGAGGGTCTCGTCGGTGACGTCCGGCAGGTAGCGCGCCGGGTCGGTCTCCAGGCGCTCCAGCCACACCCCGGACGGGGTGATCTTGGCGACCGCCTGCCGGTCGGCCGAGCAGGACACGGCGATCGCCACCGGGCAGGACGCCCCGTGCCGGGGCAGCCGGACCACCCGCACGTCGTGGCAGAAGTACCGGCCGCCGAACTGCGCGCCGATGCCGAAGTTGCGGGTCAGCTCCAGCACCTCGGCCTCCAGCTCCAGGTCCCGGAAGCCGTGCGCGGTCATCGAGCCGGAGGTGGGCAGCGCGTCGAGGTACTTCGCGGAGGCGTACTTGGCGGTCTTGAGGGCGTACTCGGCGGAGGTGCCGCCGATGACGATCGCCAGGTGGTACGGCGGGCAGGCCGAGGTGCCGATCAGCCGCAGCTTCTCCTCCAGGAACTGCATCATCCGCGTCGGGTTGAGCAGCGCCTTGGTCTCCTGGTAGAGGTACGACTTGTTCGCCGAGCCGCCGCCCTTGGCCATGAACAGGAACTTGTACGCGTCGGGGTGCCCGTCCGGGTCCTCGGCGTACAGCTCCACCTGGGCGGGCAGGTTACTGCCGGTGTTCCGCTCGTCCCACATGGTCAGCGGGGCGAGCTGCGAGTACCGCAGGTTCAGCCGCGTGTACGCCTGGTAGACGCCGTGCGAGATCGCCTCGGCGTCGGAGCCGTCGGTGAGCACGTGCCGGCCGCGCTTGCCCATCACGATGGCGGTGCCGGTGTCCTGGCACATCGGCAGCACGCCACCGGCGGCGATGTTGGCGTTGCGCAGCAGGTCCAGCGCGACGAACCGGTCGTTCGGCGAGGCCGCCGGATCGTCGATGATCGACCGGAGCTGGGCCAGGTGGGCCGGCCGCAGGTAGTGGGCGATGTCGTGCATCGCCTCGGCGGTCAGCGCGGTCAGCGCGGCCGGCTCCACGGTCAGGAAACGGCGACCGCCCGGACCGTGGACGACGTCGACGCCCTCGTCGGTGACCAGGCGGTATTCGGTCTGATCCGGACCGGTCGGCAGCAAGGGGGCGTACGAGAACGCGGCGGCACTGCTCATGACGGAAAAGCCTAGGGCAGACCGGGCGATCGGTGACACCCGCCGGGTGGGTCGTGGGACGCCGCTCTCACCCGTTGCCGTTGGCGCAGAGTTCCCGTTTCGGCCCGCAACTGTCCTCGGGGTCCGGCGCGCCGCCGGTCCGCCCCGGGCCGGGCCCGGTACCGCCGTTCGAGCCGGCCGGGGGCGCGGCGGGCGGGGGCGCACCGGCGCCCGCGCCGAACCGGACGTACCCGATCTCCCGCCCCTCACCGACGACCATGCCGTTGGGGCCGACCGCGAGCGCGTTGGCGCTGGTCCGCAACACCACCAGTTCCCTACCGGTACGCGGGTCCACGGCGACCAGCCGGCTCGGCTTGTCCCCGGTCAGCACCGCCGCGTACGGGGTGAGCGCCGCGCCCGCCTTCGCGCCGGCCGGCCGGGTCCAGCGGGCCTTGCCGGTGCCCAACTCCCGGGCGATCACCGAGTCCTTGTCGGCGCTACGGACCAGGGCGTACCTGTCGTCGACGGCGAGCAGCTTCTCGCCCTCGGCGTCCACCAGCAGCAGCCGGCCGTCGTAGCCGTCGAGGACGGCCTCCCGCCCGTCGGGGGCCACCCCGATCAGCACGCTGCGCGCTCCCTGCGGGTCCTCCCGCTGGGCGCATCCGGCACTGTCGGCGGTGCGCAGGTTGAACCCGCTGCGCCGCCACACCTCCTGCCCGGTGGCCGGGTCGCGCGCCGAGACGGCGTACTGGCAACTGCCGTCGACCGACACCGCGCGGATCTTGAGCATCCGGCCGCCGACCACCGACAACCGCTCGTCCTGGCCCGGTTCGACGTCCTGCACCACCCGGCCGGTGGCGGTGTCCACCACGTGCACCCGGCCGTCGACCGGGAAGCCGAGCAGCGGCGGGGCCGCCTCCGGCCCGGCCACCCCCTCGTCGATCCGCTGCGCGGTGAGCCGCCGGGTGCCGAGCAGGCCCGGGTTGTCGGCGAACAGCCCGCTGCTGACGCCGGGCAGGAAGGCCGTCCACAGTGGGCTGGTGCCGCGCGGGTCCCAGGCGCTCAGCGTGCAGTCGGTGGCGGCCACGCACCGGGCGTCCAGCAGCATGTTCCGGTACGTCCAGACGGCCACCGCGTCGCCGTCACGTCGCCGTACCGCCCCGGTGGTGGGGTCGAGCAGCTCGTACCCCTTGACCAGGAGCTTGCCCACGGCGACGACGGCGTCGCGGTCGCCGCCGGCCACCGCCGACCAGTCCGCCTTGCGTTCCCACAGCGGCGCGCCGGTGGCGAGGCTGCGCACCTCCGTACGGGTACGTTGCTCGACCACGACGGTGTCGCCGACGATCGTGACGCTCTTCGGGGTGCCGCCGACCCGCTGCTGCCACAGCACGTCCGGTTCGGAGATCGGCTCGCTGCGGTCGACCCAGTCCCACACCCCGGGGAAGGGGTTCCACACGCCGGTGACGGCGAGCGCGATCACGATGACGAGCCCGAGCAGCAGCCCTCCCCGCACCCCGCCAAGGCCCTTCACACCGGACACCGTAGCGACGATCACCGCCCCGCCCCGCCCCCGCGTCGGAGTGTCGCCCTCCTTTCTCCCTGGCGGGCGGCCTACCCGTCGGGCAGATCGGACGCGCTGCGACATCGCCGGTATAGCGCCAACAGAGCCTTCGGATGCCGCTATATCAGCCCAATTGCGTTGATCACGACCCGGCGGCGGACCGCAGCAACGGCAGCGCGCGGTACGGGATCTGCTCGGCGAGCGCGATGATCGTGGAGGCCCGGCGGATCGCGTCGGACGAGACGATCTGGTCGATCACCCGTTGCAGGTCGGTGTTGGAGCGGGCCACGATCCGGCAGAGCAGGTCGCTCGCCCCGGTGATGGTGTGCGCCTCCAGCACCTCGGGGATCGCCGCCAGATGCGCGGTGACCGTGTCGTGGCCGTGCCGCTGGCTGATCTCCAGAGTGACGAAGCTGGTCACCGCGAAGCCGATCGCCGCCGGGCGGATCTCCGGCCCGAACCCGCCGATCACCCCCCGGTCGACCAGCTTGTCCAGCCGGGCCTGCACGGTGCCCCGGGCCACCCCGAGCCGGCGGGAGCATTCCAGCACCCCGATCCGGGGTTCGTCGGCGAGGAGTTGGACCAGCCTGCCGTCCAGCTCGTCGAGCTGTACACCCTGTCCAGCGTTCATGGCTGCATACCCTACCGATTGCGCAACCTGACCAGGGGAAAACGTGAGTGTTGCCCAGTGGACCGGCCCACCGCGATGCTGCCTGCAAGAGCTGACGGACCACCGGCCCACGACGCCGGCCGCAACCGAGGGAGGCCACCGTGACCCAGGCGATCGACCGACCCCAGTCGACCGAGGACATCGACGTCGACACGCTCGTCGGCGCAGTCGACCACGACATCACCCGTGACCCGTTCCCGGTCAAGGGCCTCGACCACGTGCACTTCCTGGTGGGCAACGCCAAGCAGGCCGCGCACTACTACTCCACCGCGTTCGGCATGACCTGCGTGGCCTACCGGGGGCCGGAGCAGGGTTACCGCGACCACGCCGAGTACGTGCTGACCAGCGGCTCGGCCCGGTTCGTGCTGACCGGCGCGGTCCGCCCCGACGCGGCCGGCGCCGAGCACGTCGCGAAGCACTCCGACGGAGTCGACGACATCGCGCTTGAGGTGCCGGACGTCGACGCCGCGTACGCGCACGCGCTGGCCCAGGGCGCGACCGGCCTCATCGAGCCGCATGACGTGAGCGACGCGTACGGCACCGTCCGGCTCGCCGCCATCGCCGCGTACGGCGACACCCGGCACAGTCTGGTCGACAGGTCCCGCTACACCGGCCCGTTCCTGCCCGGCTTCGTGGCCCGGGGCCCGATCGTCGACCGGCAGCCGATGATCGCCGCCGGCCTCCAGCCGAAGCGCTTCTTCCAGGCCGTCGACCACGTGGTCGGCAACGTGGAGCTGGGCCGGATGGACGAGTGGGTGGAGTTCTACAAGCGGGTGATGGGCTTCTCCAACATGGCGGAGTTCATCGGCGACGACATCGCCACCGACTACTCGGCGCTGATGAGCAAGGTCGTCGCCAGCGGCACCCGGAAGGTCAAGTTCCCGCTCAACGAGCCGGCGGTGGCCCGCAAGAAGTCGCAGATCGACGAGTACCTGGAGTTCTACCAGGGCCCCGGCGCGCAGCACATCGCGGTCGCCACCAACGACATCCTGGCCAGCGTCGACGCGATGCGGGCAGCCGGCGTCGAGTTCCTCGACACCCCGGACTCGTACTACGACGACCCCGAGCTGCGGGCCCGGATCGGCAACGTACGGGTGCCGATCGAGGAGCTGAAGTCCCGCAAGATCCTGGTCGACCGGGACGAGGACGGCTACCTGCTCCAGATCTTCACCAAGCCGGTGCAGGACCGGCCGACGGTCTTCTTCGAGCTGATCGAGCGGCACGGCTCGCTCGGTTTCGGCAAGGGCAACTTCAAGGCGCTGTTCGAAGCCATCGAGCGTGAGCAGGAAGCGCGCGGCAATTTGTAACACTGTCCCGCGTGACGCAACCTCCGAGCTACCCGACACCGCCGGCCGGTGGGCCTGGGCCCGCCGCCGGCGGCTTCGCCCCGCCCGCCGGCCCGCACCCCCAGGGGTACGCCGTGCCGCCGCAACCCGGCCCCTACGCCGACCCGCCCGGCGGGCACCCCCGACCCGGTCCCTACGCCGGGCTACCCGGATACCCGCCGCCGGCACCCGGGATGCCGCCGCCCGGCTTCCCGGGTTTCTCGCCGCGTGGCCTGCCGCTGGCCGGCTTCGGCGACCGGCTGCTCGCGGTGCTCATCGACGGGCTGGTGCTCGGGGCGGCCAGCCTGGTCTTCATCGTGCCGGCCTTCATCGTCTTCTTCACCATGGTGATGCCGGACCTGACCACCGGGTCCGACGGCCAGCCCACCGCCGACCCGTTCACCAACTTCCTGCTGCCGCTGCTGGCGCTGGAGGCCGTGATCTTCCTGGTCATGTTCGCCCTGAGCTACGTCTACCAGGTCGAGATGATGTACAAGACCGGGCAGACCATCGGCAAGCGGGCGATGAAGCTCCAGGTGGTGCCGCTCGACCCGGCCGCCACGCTGACCCGCACGGCGGCGGCCAAGCGGTGGGCCGTCTACCAGATCGGCGGGTTCGTCATTCCCGGCTTCAGTTACCTCGACGGGCTGTGGCAGCTCTGGGACAAGCCGTGGCAGCAGTGCCTCCACGACAAGTTCGCCGGCACCATCGTCGTTAAGGTTGCCGGGTGAGCGAGCAGAGCGACCGCACCGGACAGCGCAGGGCGAGACCGTGAGCGTGCAACCAGGTTGGTACGTCGACCCGGCCGAGCCGACCACCCGACGGTGGTGGGACGGCGAGGGCTGGATCGGTGCCCCGATCCCGGTCGACGCCACCCCACCCGACGGCCCGCCCCCGCCCGAGCCGGAACCCGCCGCCGAGCCGCCCGCCCCGACCTCCCCCGCCGGAGCCACCCCGGCCTCCGACCGGCACCCGTCGGCCGGGCCCGGCGCGTCGGCCGCGCCGGGCCCACCCTGGGCGGGCCAGCCCTGGACCGGGCAACCCGGCGCGGGACAACCCGGCGCGGCAGGACAGCCCTGGGTCGGACAGCCGGGAGCAGGACAACCGGGAGCAGGACAACCAGGTCCGGTGCAGCCCGGGGTGGGACAGCCCGGGACGCCGGGGCAGCCCTGGGCCGGGCAGCCGGGAGCGGGGCAGCCCGGCGGGCCGCCGCCCGGGTGGCCGTACCCGACCTGGCCGGGGCGTCCGCCGGAACCCAGGCCGCACGGCGTGCCGCTGGCCGGCTACGGTGCCCGGCTGCTCGCCCGGCTGGTCGACTTCGGGGTCGTCCTCGGGCTCAACGCGGTGGTCAACGGCTGGTTCGTCTGGCGGTACTTCGAGGAGACCGCGCCCTACCTGCGCGAGGCGGTCCGGCGGGCGATGGCCGGCGACTCCTCGCGGGAGGGTCTGCCCGCCATCGGTGAGCAGGCCGGCGGCCTCCAGATCGCCATCCTGGTCATCGCGACCGCGCTCTGGTTCGCCTACGAGGTGCCGACGATGGCGTCCGGCGGGCAGACCCTGGGCAAGCGGCTGCTGCGCATCCGGGCGGTGCCCGTCGACGCCGACCAGCCGCTCGGCTTCGGCCGGGCCACCCGGCGGTGGAGCACCATGGGCATGCCCACCCTGCTCTGGTTCTGCTGCGGCTTCGGGCTGCTGCTCCAGTTCGTCGACGCGGTCTCCGCGCTCTTCGACCACCCGCTGCGCCAGGCCCTGCACGACAAGCGGGCCCAGACGGTCGTGGTGCGGGTGCCGCGTGCCGACCACCCGGACGCCCCCACCGACGACCGTGCCACCGACCGCACCGACCCCGAGCCCCCGGGAGACACCCCATGACCGACACCGGACGCCACCAGCCCCCGCTGCGACTGACCCGCGCCGACCTGGACGCCCTGCCGAACTACGTGCCCGGCCGCAGCCCGGCCGACCTGGCCCGCGAGCTGGGCCTGGCCGAGGCGATCAAGCTGGCCAGCAACGAGGTGCCGTACGGGCCGCTGCCCGGGGTGGTCGAGGCGGTCACCGAGGCGGTCACCGGGTCGCACCGCTACCCCGACATGGGCGTGGTGGCGCTGCGCACCGCGCTCGCCGAGCGGTACGGCGTGGACCCGGACCGGATCGCCACCGGCTGCGGGTCGGTGGCGCTGGCCGAGCACCTGGTCCGGGCCACCTGCCTGCCCGGCGACGAGCTGCTCTACTCGTGGCGCTCGTTCGAGGCGTACCCGATCATCGCGGCGACCAGCGGCGCGAGCAGCGTGCGGGTGCCCAACGACGCCGGGCACGGGCACGACCTGGCGGCGATGGCCGCG
Organism: Micromonospora humida; assembly: GCF_016901255.1. Lineage (NCBI taxonomy): Bacteria > Bacillati > Actinomycetota > Actinomycetes > Micromonosporales > Micromonosporaceae > Micromonospora > Micromonospora humida. The sequence continues at coordinate 224,502 of NZ_JAFEUC010000012.1, read as the reverse complement.
GCCGTGACCGACCGGACCCGGATGGTGCTGGTCTGCAACCCCAACAACCCCACCGGCACGGCCGTACGCGGGCCGGAGCTGGACCGCTTCCTCGACGCCGTCGGCGACGACGTGCTTGTCGTCATCGACGAGGCGTACCGGGAGTTCGTCACCGACCCCCAGGTGCCCGACGGGCTGACCTACCTCGACCGGCCCAACGTGGTGGTGCTGCGCACCCTGTCCAAGGCGTGGGGCCTGGCCGGGCTGCGGATCGGCTGGCTGGTCGGCGCCCCGGAGGTCGCCGCCGCGGTCCGCAAGGTGGTCACCCCGTTCTCCACCAGCACGGCGGCGCAGGCGGGGGCGCTGGCCGCGCTCGCCCAGGCCGACGAGGTCGAACGCCGCTGCGCGCTGGTCGTGGCGGAACGGGACCGGGTCACCGCGGCGCTGCGCAAGGTCGTCCCCGACGTGCCGTCCAGCCAGGCCAACTTCGTCTGGCTGCCGCTGGGCGAGAAGGCCGTGGAGTTCGGCCGGGCCTGCGAGGCGCGCGGCGTGATCGTCCGGCCGTTCCCCGGCGACGGCGTGCGGGTCACCATCGGCACCCCGGCCGAGAACGACGCCTTCCTGGCCGTGGCGGAGGCCGCCCTGTCCTGAACCACCCGCCGGCCCCCGCCCCGGCCCACCGGCCGGGTCGGGCCGGGTCAGGTCGCGGCGAGCACCACCGGCTCGGCCATCAGGAAGTACGCCTGGTCGTCGTCGTCCGGGTCGGCGCGCTCCCGCAGCCGTTCCACCGCGACGTAGCCGTCGGCCGCGTACGCCCGGCCGGGCTTCCAGCCGATGCCGTCCCGGCCGGGGGTCATCGGGAACCGGGACCGCTGCGCGCCGGTGACCGGGTCGAGGGTGACCAGTTCCCGGCGTTCGGTCAGCACGTAGAGCCGACCGGCCTCGGTGGCGAGGATCGTCACCGGGCCCAGGTCACCGCGCTGCCAGCGGCCCTTGCCGGTGCGCGCCTCCCAGCCCTTGAGCACCCCGCCGTCGTCGCCGACGGCCAGCTCGCCGACCAGGGTGGTGCCGGCGGCGTCCAGGGCGGGGGCGGCCATCGGCGCACCCGGGCCGACCTGCCAGCCCCGGCCGCCGGAGCCGCCGTCGGTGCGCAGCCCCCGGCACTGCGAGCGGGGGGTGAGGCAGCCGACCGGGGTGACGGTGAACCGCTCGGGTGCGTCCGGGGGCCGCCAGCGGGTGCCCACCGCGCCGGTGGCGACAGCGCGGAACTCGACAGCCGTCGGGCCGGCGCAGGAGTCGACGGAGAAGACCTGCCCGGCGGCGGTGGTGCCCAGGTCGGTACGGCAGTCCCGGCCACCGTCGACCCGCCACAGCTCCCGCCCGTCGGCGAGGTCGTAGCCGCGCAGACCGTCCCGGCCGGAGACGACCAGCACCGTCCGGCTTCCGGGGGCGGGGGCGACGGAGATGCCGTGCGGGTCCCACACGGTGGCCGCCCCGGTACGCCGGGCGGGGGCCACGGCGTACGGCGTCGGCCCGTCGGCCCGCCAGGCGACCGTGCCGGTGAGCCCGTCCAGGGCCACCAGCTTCCCGTCCGACCAGCGGCTGAGCACCATCGTGCCGGCCGCCAGCACCCCGTCGAGGGTGGCCGGCCAGCGTCGGTACGACCAGAACGGGGTGACCCGGTTGCGGCTGTCGGCGGGCTGGTCGGCATAGAGCTGGCGCTCGGCGGCGTAGACCCGCAGCCGGCCCGCCACCACCAGCGGCGCGACCGGCAGCCGACCCACCACGCCGACGGCCGGGGTACCGGCGGGCGGCGGTGCGCCCCGGGCGGCCGTGACGACCTCGGCGGGGGCGAGCACCCGGTAGCCGATGCCGGCGACCGCCACGAGGGTGAGCAGCGTGGTGACCGCGACCACGAGTCGCCGCCGTCCCTTCGGGAATCCCATGCCCACCTCCGCCCGGCACCCTACCCAGACGTCCCCCCTGGGGACCGGTCAGGTCGCGTCGCGTCGCGCGAACGAAGTCGGGCCGGCGGACCGCCGGTGCCCGGACGCGGATCAGGCGGCGGTGGCCCGGCCGGTGCTGCGCACGGTGGCGGCCAGCGCGGTCAGGTCGTGCCGGATCGCGCCCTCCACCGTCCGGGCGGCCAGGCCGCCGAAGAGCAGCGCCATCACCCGCCCGTACGGGGCGGTCGGCAGCGCCCGGTGCTCGACCGTGACGGCGGTGCCGACCCGGCGACGACGGCGGACGGCGCGCAGGGTCCAGGTGATCCGGTAGTCCACCCCGATGCCCGGGGAGGCGAGCACCAGCCGGTGTGCTGGCTCGGCGATCAGGACCAGGAACTCCTCCGGCTGGTCGCCGCCGTCCGGGCGGGTACGGGTCTCCCGCCAGGCGGTGCCCGGCCCGAACGGCCCGGGGGTGAGCAGCTCGACGGAGCTGACCGTGCAGAGCCAGTCGACCCGGACGGGCAGGTCGGTCAGGAGTTCCCACACGTCGACGGCTGACGCCTCGATGACATCGGTGACCGCAACCGTCGACATGGCACCTCCCGTGTCGTCCACCGTACGGCGGGTGAGCGACCGACGGGGGGCCGTACGGTGAAATTTCCGTCACCGGCGTCCCGGGTGGGGACGCCGGCGACGGGGGCGGTCAGGGACGGAAGGTCCCCTGCCGGACGGCGTCGACGAACGCCGTCCAACCCGGTGGGCCGATGACCAGGGCCGGGCCCGACGGGTCCTTGGAGTCGCGTACCCCGACCACGGCCCGGGTGCGGACGAGGTTGTCCGCCACCTCCACACAGAGCCCCTGGTCGTTCGAGCGGCTACTGGTGCGCCACACCGCGCCGACGAGATCGTTCATGCTCGTACCTCCTCTCCACTGGGACGTGCCACGCCGACGCGCCCCGCGCCGCCGACGGGAGACGGCGGCGCGGGGCGTACGGCGGAATCCGGTGGGAGAAACGCGGCAGGAGCGTCGAACGGTCGGACAGCGGGTGCGATCGCCCGGCGTCGGCTCAGCGGGCGGGCAGGATGCGCCCGGTGACCTCGCCGAGGGCGATGGTGGAGCCGTCCGGGCCGGGCGCGGTGGCCCGCAGCGTGACGGTGTCGCCGTCGGCGAGGAAGGTGCGGGTGTCGCCGCCCACGGTGACCGGTTCGGCCCCGCCCCAGGTCAGTTCCAGGAACGAGCCCACCTGGCCACGCTCGGGGCCGGAGACGGTGCCCGAGGCGTACAGGTCTCCGGTCCGCAGGGACGCGCCGTTGACGGTGAGGTGGGCCAGCTGCTGGGCGGGGGTCCAGTACATGCCGGCGAACGGCGGCTCGGTGACCCGCTCGCCGTTCCACTCGACCGCAAGCCGCAGGTCGAGGCCCAGGTGGGGGGTCTGGCGCAGGTAGTCCTGCACCGGCGGGTCCTGCTCGGGGGCCGGCACGAACGCGTCGGCGAGGGCGTCCAGCGGGGTCACCCAGGCGGAGACGGAGGTGGCGAAGGACTTGCCGAGGAACGGCCCGAGCGGCTGGTATTCCCACGCCTGGATGTCCCGGGCCGACCAGTCGTTGACCAGCACCACCCCGAAGACGTGGTCGGCGAAGTCGCCGGTGGGCACCCGGTCGCCGAGCGCGCTCGGCACGCCGACCACGAAGCCCACCTCGGCCTCGATGTCGAGGCGTACGGACGGGCCGACGGTGGGGCCCTCGCCGGTGGCGCGCTGCCCGCTCGGCCGGACGACCGGGGTGCCGGAGACCACCACCGTGCCGGCCCGGCCGTGGTAGCCGATCGGCAGGTGCTTCCAGTTCGGCAGCAGCGGCGGCTGGCCGGGGCGGAAGATCTGCCCGACGTTGCCGGCGTGGTGCTCGGAGGAGTAGAAGTCGACGTAGTCGGCCACCTCGAACGGCAGCAGCAGCTCGACGGCGGCCAGCGGCACCAGCAGCGGCTCGACGGCACCCCGGTGCGCCGGGTCGGTGAGCAGTTCGACGATGCGCTGCCGGACCGAGGTCCACTGCGGGCGGCCGAGCGCCATGAAGTCGTTGAGGGTGGGTCGGCGCAACGCCCCGGCGGCGAGGACCAGCCCGGCCTCCTCGGCTGCCGCCAGGTCGAACACCAGGTCGGCGACGCGTACGCCGATCCGGGGTGGCCGCCCGTCGTGCCGGAACACCCCGTACGGCAGGTTGGTCACCCCGTACGCCGAGCCGTCCGCGCCCGTCACCCAGCTCATCGGTCGAATCCCCCGTTCACCAGCCCCAGCCGGATCAGATCGGTCAGTGGTTCCCGCACGCTGCACGAGCCGAACCCGATCCACAGCGGACGGTCGTCGTCCCGGGCCGCCCGGACCGGTTCGACCACCCGCAGCGGGTCGGTGTCGGCGAGCAGCGCGGCGACCGCGTCCACCTCGGCGTCGCCTGCGGCGGCGAGGGTGGCGGCCAGCACGTTGCCGAAGCCGTGGTGGGTGAAGCCGGTCTCCGGGTCGATCTGGCGCAGCGCGTGGTGCAGCCCGGCGGTCAGCTTGAACGGCAGCGCCCGGTCCCGGCAGGCGCAGATCACCGCGGCCAGCTCGACGGGGGTGGGGAAGAGTTCGGCGGCCAGCCCGCCGGTGCGGAACTTCGCGGCGACCGGTTCGCCGGCCGCACGGGCCTCGGCGAGGGTGTCCAGCGCGGCGGTGAGCCCGAAGGTCAGCGGCAGTTCGGCGTACCAGTCGAGGTCACGGTGCCCGGCGAGCACGCCGCGCAGCGCGGCCAGGCCCGGCTGGGGGTCCTGGCCGCGGCGGGCGACGGCCACCTCGACCTGCCGGACGGCGATGCCGGCGGCGGCGAGCCCGGCGAGCGCGGCGGGCACCCCGGCGACGCCGGTGTCGCCGATCAGCCCGGTCACCGTGCCCTCGGGCAGGCCGTCCGGCCCGCCGACGGCGGAGGCGGGCACCAGCAGCGGACCGACCAGGTCGGCGTACCAGGAGGTGCGGTGTTCGCGGTGTGCCGCGATCGCGTCGGGCAGCGACGCGCTGCCGGGCGGGAAGACGGCGGCGTCGTCGACGAGTCCGGCGAGGAGGCGGGGGACCTGCGTTGACACGAGACAAGAATCTACGGGACGCTGTCAAGGAACGGACAGCTACGTCCGATTATCGGACGCCACCGGCCGGATATCGGGACAATACGGGAGGCGACATGCCGTACTACCGCAGCGTCGGCGAGGTGCCCCGCAAGCGGCACACCCAGTTCCGCCAGCCCGACGGCAGCCTCTACACCGAGGAGCTGATGGGTCAGGAGGGCTTCTCCGCCGACTCGTCCCTGCTCTACCACCGGCACCCGCCGACCGCAATCGTCGCCGCCGAGGAGTTCACCCCGCCCGGCTACACCCGGCTGCCCAACCACCCGCTCAAGCCACGCCACCTGCAGACCCACAAGCTCGACGGCGCGGGGGCCGACCCGGTACTCGGCCGGCGTCAGCTGCTCGCCAACGACGACGTCCGGATCGGGTACGTGCTGGCCGACCGGCCGTCCCCGCTCTACCGCAACGCCACCGGCGACGAGTGCCTGTACGTCGAGGCCGGCACCCTGCGCCTGGAGTCCACCTTCGGCGCGCTCGACCTGGTCGCCGGCGACTACGCGGTGATCCCCACCTCGACGGTGCACCGGCTGGTGCCCACCGGCGACGCCCCGGTCCGGCTGCTCACCATCGAGGCCACCGGGCACATCGGCCCACCCAAGCGCTACCTGTCCGTACGCGGCCAGTTCCTGGAACACTCCCCCTACTGCGAGCGGGACGTCCGGGGGCCGGACGCGCCCCTGCTGGTCGACGGCACCGACGTGGAGGTGCTGGTCCGGCACCGGTCCCGGGCCACCGGCACCGCCTGGACCCGGCACGTCTACGCCCACCACCCGTTCGACGTGGTCGGCTGGGACGGCCACCAGTACCCGTGGGCGTTCTCCATCCACGACTTCGAGCCGATCACCGGCCGCCTGCACCAGCCGCCACCGGTGCACCAGACCTTCCAGGGCCCCAACTTCGTGATCTGCTCGTTCGTGCCCCGCAAGGTCGACTACCACCCGGACGCGATCCCGGTGCCGTACCACCACCACAACGTCGACTCCGACGAGATGCTCTTCTACACCGGCGGCAACTACGAGGCCCGGCGCGGCTCCGGCATCGGGCAGGGCTCGATCTCGCTGCACCCGTCCGGCTTCACCCACGGCCCGCAGCCCGGCGCGGCGGAACGCTCGATCGGCGTCGACTTCTTCGACGAACTGGCCGTCATGGTCGACACCTTCCGCCCCCTCGACCTCTGCGACGCCGCCGTCGAGTGCGAGGACCCGGGCTACGCCTGGACCTGGAACCGCCAGCCCTGACCCTCCGGGTGCCTCGATCGGTCGAGGTTCGGCGGCGGCTTCCCGGGCACGTCGGCTCGCCCAGCCGTCGTTGGTCGGAGGTGGGGCGCGAGGCTAGGAGACGCCCGCACGGGTGGCGGCGATCAGGGTCGCCGGCACCGCGAGGGCGATCGCGAGCACCAGCGGCCACGGGCTGCCCACCAGGGCGAACAGCAGGAGCAGGGCCGGCCCGGCCGGGACGGCGTACACGGCGAACGCCAACGCGCGGTCCTCGCGGCGCAGCGCCGGCAGGACCACCCGGCCCAGCTCGGGCACCCGCCGGGACAGCCGCCAGGCCAGCAGCGCGCCACCGGCCGCCGCCAGCACCGCCACCACCCGGCTCGCCCCCGCCCCGCCGGCGGCCAGGAACGCGAGCAGCAGGCTGGCGACCAGCGACCAGCCGCTGCCGATCAGGACGAGCCGACGCAGCCCGGCCCAGAGCGGCAGCTTCTCGGCCCGCGCCGGCTGCACCGGCGCCAACGCGGCCACCTGTTCCAGCGCCAGCACCCAGCGCCGCCGCTCCAACCGCAGCACCCCCGGGTCGTGCCGCGCCTCGGCCAGCTCCGGATCGAGCCGCAGCGCTTCCCGGTAGGCCCGCTCGGCCAGGTCGAACAACTCCAGCCGGCCGGCGACCAGGGCCAGCACCAGATGCGCCTGCGGCTCGTCGGGGGCCAACTCCACCCCACGCCAGGCCGCGTTCAGCGCCGGCTGGCCGTTGCGCGCCTCGGCCAGGATCGCCGCCGCGCTCCGCTGGGCGTACGCGTCACCCGGCCCGGCCGCCAGGATCCGATCGGCGGTACGCGCCGACTCGGCGTACTCCCCCAGGTCGGCGAGGGCGATGGCCCGGACGACCAGCGCGGCGGTCGGCACCCTCGCCTCCCCCGACGGGCCGGATTCGCCGGCCGGGGCGGGTGCACCGCCTGGGCCGGGAAAGGAGGGCGTCCCCGGCTGGTCGGAGCAGAGAGGCGGTGCGGGCCGGTCCGGCGACGATCCGGACGGGTCGGGCAGGGTCGGAGGGCCCGCCTGCCCCGGTGCCGCCCATGATCCGGTAGGGCCGGTCGGTGCCGGCCCACCTGACCGGTCAGCCGGGCCCGAGGGAACAGCCGGGCCTGGGGGCGCAGCCGCACCAGGCGGCGCAGCCGCGCCAGGTGGCACAGGCGGGTGCGGCGGTCCGGGGAGCGGTGGGGTGTCGGGGCGGGGTGGGGCGATCGCCGCGTCGGCGGCGGCGAGCGCCTCACCGGGGCGGCCGGCGGCGAGGTGCAGCCGGGCCAGCAGCGTCAGCGCAGCCGGGTCGGCGGGGGCCAGGGCGAGCGCGAAGCCCAGTTCCTCGGTGGCCTCGTCGTGGCGGCCCAACTCTGCCAGGAGCTGGGCCCGCTGCCGGTAACCGTCCAGCGGCGACTCGTCGTCGGTCATCGCGGCCCTACCCGGCCGACGCGTCGTAGACCAGGGCCACCGCGATGCCGGCGAGGCCCTCGCCCCGCCCGGTGAAGCCGAGGCCGTCGCTGGTGGCGGCGGTGACGGTGACCGGTGCGCCGACCGCCGCGGAGAGCACCTGCTGCGCCTCGTCGCGCCGTGGCCCGATCCGGGGCCGGTTGCCGACGACCTGCACCGAGACGTTGCCGATCGCGTACCCGGCGGCGCGGACCCGGCGGGCGGACTCGGTGAGCAGCGTGACCCCGGAGGCGGCGGCCCACTCCGGCTGGTCCACCCCGAAGTTCGCCCCGAGATCACCGAGCCCGGCGGCGGAGAGCAGCGCGTTGCAGGCGGCGTGGGCGACCACGTCGGCGTCGGAGTGCCCGGCCAGGCCGTCCTCGCCCGGCCAGTGCAGGCCGGCCAGCCAGCACGGCCGGCCGGCCGCGAAGGCGTGGATGTCGGTGCCGACGGCGACCCTGGGAACGATCATGGATCGAGGGTACGCGTCAGTGCCCGGCGGCCAGCAGGTGCTCGGCCAGGGTCAGGTCGAACGGGCGGGTGACCTTCAGCGCGTACTCCGAGCCGGGGACGCAGAACACCGGCACCCCCTGCTGCTCGACCAGGCCGGCGTCGTCGGTGAGCGGGTCACCGGCGGCGGCGTGCGCGGCGGCGAGCACCCCCCGGCGGAAACCCTGCGGGGTCTGCACGGCCCGCAGGGCCGACCTGTCGACGGTGGTGAGGACGACGCCGGCGGCGTCCACCCGCTTGATCGTGTCGCTGACGGGGAGCACCGGGATCACCGCGTCGTGCCCGGCCCGGACGGCTGCCGCCACCGCCTCGACGAGCGCGGGCGGGGTGAGCGCCCGCGCCGCGTCGTGCACCAGCACGATGTCCGGGCCGGACGGCACCGCTGCCAGCGCGTTCGCCACCGACGCCTGGCGTTCGGCACCGCCCGCCACCACCAGGACCGGGGCGACCGGGGTCAGCAACTGCCGGACGGCGTCGACCTCGGTGGCCGGCGCGGCGACGACGACGGTGTGCACCGACGGGGCGGCGGCGACCCGGCGTACCACGTGCACCAGCAGGGGTTCACCGCCGAGGAGCCGGAGCGCCTTGGGACCGCCCGGCCCGAGTCGTACGCCGGCACCGGCCGCAGGAACGAGGACCGCGACGTCACCGCGCGGATTGAGCTGCGCGGTCACGTCGCGGTCCTCGGGAATTCTTCGCTGCGGGGTGGGTACGACGATGCGGTGGGATCAGGCCTCGGTGAGGACCTTGTCGAGCAGCGTCTCCGCCTCGTCCTTGGTGCTCTTCTCAGCCAGCGCGACCTCGCCGACGAGAATGTCGCGGGCCTTGGCGAGCATGCGCTTCTCACCCGCCGACAGGCCCCGCTCCCGCTCCCGACGCCACAGGTCGCGGACGACCTCGGCGACCTTCAGCGGGTTGCCGGAGGCCAGCTTCTCCAGATTCGCCTTGTAACGCCGCGACCAGTTGGTCGGCTCCTCGGTGTGCGGTGCACGGAGCACGTCGAAGACCTTTCCCAGGCCCTCTTCGCCGACCACCTCACGCACACCCACGATCTCGGCGTTCTCGGCCGGCACCCGGACCGTCAGGTCACCCTGCGCGACCCTCAGGACGAGGTACTGCTTGGGTTCGCCCTTGATGACCCGAGTCTCGATTGCCTCGATGAGTGCGGCCCCGTGGTGGGGGTAAACAACGGTCTCGCCGACGCTGAAAACCATAGGTTCGAAACCCCTTTCGCTGTGTCTAGGGTAACACGCTCAGGCACCAATGTCCCGCTGCCGTCCTGACCGTTGGCGCAGCTCAGGGGCCCTGTGAGAGGCGTTGCTTCGGCTTGACAGGCGGCCAAACCAGTGGTTCAAACACGCTCCGTGAGCAGCGGATGACAACCCGGTACGGGTGATCGGAGCGCGGATTTCTCCAGCTGTGCGCTTCTCCCATGGTAGCCCGGCGGCGCTCCGGCCGCCCAGGTCTGGCGGCAGGAGGGTCCGTGCGGGACGCTGGAGGGGTACCGCACACGCTCGCCGCACCGCTGACCCGGGGGGTCCGATGGGCATGCCCGACGCCGAGGGACACGGACTGCCCGACCTGCCACCGGAGTGGGGGCGGGTGGTGGTGCCGGACGACGCGTCGGCGCTCGCCGAGGAGGCCGCCCAGCTCCGCCGCGAGCTGCGCCGGCAGGCCCGGTCCGGCCGGTGGCGACGCCGGCTGGGGTTGACCACGCGCCCCGACGGGCGGCCACCGCTCGGGCTACCCCTGCTGATACTCCTGGTGGCCGTGCTCACCACCACCGTCGGCCTGGTCACCGTCACCTGGCCCCGGTCGTCCCGGGGCACCGAACGACCCACCGTCCTGCCGCAGACGGGCACGTCGGTGCCGCTGGTCGGGCGGTCGCTGCCCGCACTGGACCTGGTCGACGTCGACCAGCGGCCGGTCCCGCTGCGCGGCCTGCTGCCCGCGATGATCATCCTGGTCGACGGCTGTGCCTGCGCCGAACAGGTGGCCGCCGCCGCCAGCGCCGCCCCGGACGGGGTGCAGGTGGTGAGCGTCGCCGCCGGACGGCAGGTCACCCCCGCGCCACCGGTCGGCGGACCGGTCCGCGCCCTCGCCGACCCCGCCGGCGAGCTACGCGCCGCGTTGCACCTGCCCGCCCAGGCCGGTGCCGCCCCGGCGCTGCTGGTGGACCGGGCCGGCACGGTCGTCCGGGTACTGCCCGAGCTGGGTGCCGCCGCCGACTACCGGGGCGACCTGATCCGGCTCGGCGGCTGAACCGGGCCGCTCAGGGCACCGCGACGACCTGCGCCTCCAGCTCGACCGAGCCCGGCCCGACCACCGAGAACTCCAACCGGGTGCCGCCGTCCGGGCCGCGCAGCTCCCAGGCGACCAGTTCGCCGTCGCAGGCCGTCCGCCGGTGCTGCGGCGGGTCGTCGTGCAGCACCGAGACCAGCAGCGTCCCGTCGCCCGAGCAGCGGTACTGGAAGAGGTGCCGTGCGCCGTCCGGGGCCGACTCCCGGCGTACCGGCGCCCGGCCGGACACCAGGGTCATCCGCTCCCGCCAGGTGGTGTCGGTGAACGTCGGCAGCCCCACGTCCGGGTCGCCGGAGGTCCCGGGCAGCTCGGTCGCGCCCAGCACCCGCCCGGTGCGAACGTCGATCACCACCACCCGCCGGGTGGCCTCCGCGCCGGCCGACGGCTGCGGTGACCCCGTCGCCGCCGAGCCCACCGGGTCGACCGCCGGGGCGGTGGCCGACCACCACCAGCCGCCCCCGACCAGGGCGAGCAGGGCCACGCCGGCCAGCACCGCACCACGCAGCCGATCACCGCCGACCCTCTCGACCCCCACCCGGCGAGGGTAACCAGCAGCCGACGGCGGCGCTCGGCGCAGCGCCGACCACACCCGCCCTGACCAGGTCGTCCACCTCACTGCGAGCGCTCCCGGCCGGCCCGGACCGCCGCCGGCCGGAAGTGGTTCAGGCCGGACTGCGGTGGTGGGTGGACGAGGCTCAGGAGCGGCGTTCGAGCAGGGCCGCGTAGAGGGTCAGTCCCGGGCCGAAGGCGAGCAGCACGATCCACCGGGGCGGAGCCGCCGCCCCCAGCAGCCGCTCCAGGATCAGCAGCACCGTGGGCGACGAACAGTTGCCGTGCGCGTCCAGCACCGCCCGGGAGGCCGCCAACGCGTCGTCGGGCAGGGCCAGCTCCCGCTCCACCACGTTGAGGATGCGCGGACCGCCCGGGTGCACCGCCCAGCCGTCCACCTCGGCGACCGTCGTGCCGTGCCGGGCCAGCAGGCCGTCCACCAGACCCCGGACGTGCGCCGAGAGCACCTGCGGGACCTTCGGCGACAGGCCCATCCGGAAGCCGGTGTCGGTGACGTCCCAGGTCATGTGGTCGGCGGTGGACGTGTCGGTCACCGAGGCGACCTCGCGCAGCGCGTACCCCCGGCCGGTGGTGTCGGTGCCGGGGACCAGCACGGTGGCGACCGCGGCGTCGGAGAAGAGGGCGTGCGAGACGATCTGCTGGGTGTCCATCCGGGCCGAGGACGGCTGGATGTGCAGGCTGGTCAACTCGGCGCAGAGCAGCAGCGCCGGCCGGCCCCGCGCGGTCACGAAGTCACCCGCCGCGCCCAACCCCGGCAGGGCCGCGTAACAGCCCATGTGCCCGACGAACATCCGCTGGCAGTCCGGGGCCATGCCCAGGTCCCGGGCGAGGAGGATGTCCAGCCCGGGGGTGGCGTAACCGGTGCAGGAGCAGACCACGAACAACCCGAGGTCACCGGCGGCGAGGCCGGCGGCGGTCAACGCCCGGCCGATCGCCTCCTTGCCCAGCGGCAGCGCCTCCACCTGGTAACGCCGCATCCGTCGGTCGGTCGGCCAGTCGGAGACGTCCTCCAGCAGCGGGTTGACCGCCGCCTGCCGGTGGGACACCCCCGAGTTGGCGAAGATCCGCTCGGCCAGTGCCCGGGTGGGACCCGAGAAGTGCTTCGCGAAGTAGCCCGTCCAGAGTTCGTCCTGGGCGGCGCCGGGCGGGTGTGCCGCCCCCAGCCCCGCGATCAACGGCACAGCCATCTGTCCCCGCCTCTCGTCCGCACTGCCCGTCCGGTGGTCGCCCCGACCCCCGTCACCCTCACCAACGAGGGGCCGTTCCGTCGCGGTCCGGGTCACCCCCGAGCACCGCCACCCCGAGCCAGTCGGCGCACACGTCCGAGGTCGCCGGATGCAGCGAGCCGCAGCGGGCGTCCCGGTAGAGCCGTTCCAGTGGATGCCCCCGGCGGGTAGCCGACGTCCCGGCCGCCTCCAGCATGGACGCCGCCACCTCCGCCGCCGTGGTGCCGGCGAGCAGCTTCGCCCGCCACACCCACCGGTTCGTCTCGGCGTCGCCGGGCGCGTCGTCGACCCGGCGGGCCGCCTCGGCCACCACCAGCTCCGCCGCCGCCACCGCCGCGTCCGCCCGGCCGAGCCGGGCCCGGACCGCCGGCAGACCGCCGAGGCCCCGCGCGGTGAGGTGCTCGGCGGCGGCGTCCACCGCCGCCCGGGCGACCCCCACGTAGACGGCGGCGTAGCTCGCCACCAGCCAGTGCGGCATGAGCTGGGCGACCACCAGGGCCAGCCCCTCCACGCCACCGAGCAGCCGGTCCGCCGGCACCGTCACGTCCAGGTGCAGGTCGTGCGACGAGGTGGCCCGCATGCCCAGGGCGTCCCAGGTCGGCTCCACCGTCACCCCCGTGCCGGCGGGCACCAGGAACTGGGAGACCAGCGAGGGGTCGGCGGCGCTGCGGGCGGCCACCAGGTAGCCGTCGGCATGCCCGGCCCCGGAGCAGAAGGTCTTGCTCCCCTTGATCCGCCAGCCGCCGTCGACCGCTTCGTAGACCGTGCTGAGCCGGGACAGCCGGGCCCCCGCGCCACGTTCGCTCATCGCCACCGCGTACCAGGCGCCCTCGGCCGCCGCGCGCAGCAGCCGGTCCCGGGCGGCCAGCGCCTCGTCCGGTACGCCCAGCGCCTCGGCCAGTTCCTCGGTCACCGCGCCGAGCGCGCCGGTGACCGAGGCGTGCATGTTGAACACCAGCGCGGTCGCGCCGTTGCCCCGGGCCAGTTCGGTGGCGACCGCCGCGTACCGGGCGAAGGAGGCTCCCGCGCCGCCCAGCGCGGCTGGGACCATCAGCCCGAACAGCCCGGACCCCCGCAGGTCGGCGAAGTCGTCGACCGGGAACGTGCCGTCCCGGTCGTGCCCGGCGGCGCGGGCGGCGAACCTCGGTGCCAACCGACGGGCCACCGCCGGTGCGTCCACAGTCATACCGACCCCTTCCTGGGTGTTCCTGGTACCCCTGACCGGGGCGGTTAGCCGTGCCGGACCCCCCGGCCCTGGTAGAGCACCGCCGTCGACCAGGTCGGGCGGATCACGGGCCCGTCGTGGGAGACGTCACGGGCGGCACCCCCACGGGAACGCCGCACCAGCCAGCCCAGCGTCGCCCGCAGCCCCGGCCGGACCCCCCGCACCCGCAGGGTGACGCCGTGCCTGGCGCACTCGACGACCAGCGCCCGGTCGTCCACGAACAACCGTGGGTCGTGGATGCCCCGGGGCACGGTGGGCAGGCGTTCACCCAGCTCCACCGCGACCAGCCGGGCCAGCAGCGTGTCGTTGAGGGTGTCCAGCACTAGCAGCCCGCCGGGGCGCAGCAGCCGGCACGCCTCGGCGACCGCCGCCCGCCAGTCGGGCACGTGCTCCAGCACCTCGCCGGCCGCCACCACGTCGGCGCACCCGTCGGCGAGCGGCACCGCCGTGACGTCACCGGCCAGCGCGGTGACGCCGTGCGCCGCCGCCTGTTCCAGGGCCGACCTGGTGAGGTCCACCCCGACGTGCCGGTAACCCTTGCCGGCCAGGTGGGGCGCCATCAGCCCGGCGCCGCAGCCCAGGTCGACCAGGACCGCGTCGGGCCGGGACGCCGGTGGTACCAGGGCGGCACGGGCCCGGGCCAGCCAGTGCAGCATCGCGAACGCGCCGTCGGGCCGCCACCACTCGCCGGCCAGGTCGTCGTACTGGCGGGGATCGTTGGGGGGCAGCACGCGTACACCGTCGGACACCGGACCGTGACCCATGGCATCGAGCGTGGCACGACCGGCCGGTAACGACCAGACTTCCCTTATGTGGCGGACGGTGTTAGGGCTGGTCAAAGCGAGTCATCCGGAACCGGGCCTGGCCGTGACCACGGTGGCCGGGCTGCTCGCCGTCGCGGTCGGTCACCGTCCGGCCGGGACGGTCGCCGTGGTGCTCACCGTGCTGTCCAGCCAGCTCGCCGTCGGCTGGGCCAACGACGCGGTGGACGCCGGGCGGGACGCCACGGTGGGGCGTACCGACAAGCCGGTCGCCGCGGGGGCGGTGGGCCGCCGCACCGTGCTGGTGGCCGCCGTGCTGGCCGCGCTCGCCACCCCGCTGCTGGCGCTGACCACCACCCCGGTCGCCGCGCTCTGCTACACCGTGGGCCTGGTCTCGGCGCTGCTCTACGACTGGCCGCTGAAGTCCACCCCGGTCTCGGTCCTGCCGTACGCGGTCTCCTTCGGCTCGCTGCCCGCGTTCGTGGTGCTCGCCCTGCCGGGGGCGCCCACGCCGCCGCTCTGGCTGGTCGTCGCGGCAGCCTGCCTGGGCGCGGGGGCGCACTTCGCCAACGTGCTGCCCGACCTGGCCGACGACGCCCGGACCGGGGTACGCGGGCTGCCGCACCGCCTCGGTGCCACCGGCAGCCGGCTGGCCGCCGCCGGGCTGCTGCTCGCCGCCACCGTCGCCCTGGTCCTCGGGCCACCCGGGCCGCCGTCGTGGGTCGGCTGGTCGGCGGTCGCGGCGGCCGTCGCGGTGCCGGCCGTCGGCTGGTACGCGGGCAGGGCCGCCACCCGGCGCGACGGCCGCTCGGTGGCCGCCTTCCGGGCGGTACTGGTGGTGGCCCTGATCGATGTGCTGCTGCTGGTGGCGAGCGGTCGGGTGGTCTGACCGGCACCCGCCCGGGTGGCGGCACCGGGTCCGTGTGCGGCCCTCGATCAGCCCCAACTACCCTGGAGCGCGGTCTGCGCGGGTATGACCACCCCGCGCCCGGGGCACGCACCGGGTGGGGATCGTGACGAGGAGGACCGACGTGACGCGCTCGATCAGGGGTTCCCGGCGGGCCACCCTGCTGCTGTCCGGCCTGGCGGGGGCGACCGCCCTGCTGGCGACGGGCTGCGGGGCGGGCCAGGTGTCCGAGACCGCCAACAAGCAGCCGTCGGTCCAGGGGGTCAACGTCCAGACGTCGGACAACGCGTACAAGGTGCGTGGCCTCTACGTCGACTACCCGGGTGAGGACGGTCTCACCGCCGGGGCGAACGCCGCGCTCAACGCCGTGATCTACAACGACACCCGGGACCCGGTCACCGTCACCGTCACCACCGACAGCGCCCGGCAGATCGTGCTCACCGGGGCCGCCGGCTCGGCCAGCCCCTCCGGCTCCGCCTCCCCCTCGGAGAGCGGCTCGCCGTCCGGGAGCGCGTCGCCGTCCGAGGGCGCCTCGCCGTCGGGCAGCGCCTCGCCGGCCGAGGGCGCGTCGCCGTCCGAGGGCGCCTCGCCGTCGGGCAGCGCCTCGCCGTCCGAGGGCGCTTCCCCCTCCGAGGGCGCCTCCCCGTCGGCGCCGGCCGGTCAGCCGGCCCGGATCGAGATCCCGGCCCTCGGGTACGTGCAGCTCAACGTGCAGAACGGCCAGCACCTCCAGCTCGTCGGGCTGAACGGGGCACTGCGCACCGGTCAGCAGGTCAACCTGACCTTCGACTTCGGCGACGGCCGTACCGTCAGCACCCCGGTCCCGGTCGGGGTGCCGCTGAGCCCGGCGCCCCAGTCCTCCCCGATCGTGCACCGCGAGGGTGGCGAGGAGAGCGGCCAGGAGGGCAGCTCCGGCCACGGCGGCTGACCCCGCGAGCGAGACACCGGCACCGCCGGCGTGGCGACGACCACGCCGGCGGTGTTTTCGTCACCGGTGAGGGTTAGCGTCCTGGGGTGACCACCCCCCGATCGACTCCCGCCCGTGGCGCGTCCGGCGCGTCCCGGGGCCGGGCCGCCCGCGAACCCCGCCCCGCCTACGCGTGCGACGCCTGCGGCCACCAGCCGCCCAAGTGGGTCGGGCGGTGCCCGGAGTGCGGCGAGTGGGGTTCGGTGGTCGAGTCCACCGTCACCGGGCCGGTCGTCTCCGGCCGGGTGGTCAGCTCCCGGATGCCGGCCGAGCCGGCCCGGCCGATCGCCACGATCAGCGCCGCGCCGGCCCGCGCCCGCCCCACCGGGGTCAGCGAACTCGACCGGGTCCTCGGCGGCGGCCTGGTCCCCGGCGCGGTGGTCCTGCTCGCCGGTGAGCCGGGGGTCGGCAAGTCCACCCTGCTGCTCGACGTGGCGCAGCAGTGGGCGGCCACCGCCGGCAGCCCGTCGCTGGTGGTCAGCGGCGAGGAGTCGGTCAGCCAGGTCCGGTTGCGCGCCGAGCGGATGGGTGCCCTGCACGAACAGCTCTGGCTGGCCGCCGAGAGCGACCTGAGCGCCGTCCTGGGGCACCTCGACGCGGTCAAGCCGGGCCTGCTCGTCCTCGACTCGGTGCAGACCATCTCCACCACCGGCAGCGAAGGGGTGCAGGGCGGGGTCACCCAGGTCCGGGCCGTCACCGCCGCCCTGGTCGCGGTCGCCAAGGAACGCGGCATCGCCACCGTGCTGGTCGGTCACGTCACCAAGGACGGTCAGGTCGCCGGCCCCCGCGTGCTGGAACACCTGGTCGACGTCGTGCTGCACTTCGAGGGGGACAAGCACTCCTCGCTGCGGATGGTCCGGGGCGTCAAGAACCGGTTCGGCGCGGCCGACGAGGTCGGCTGCTTCGAGATGCACGAGGGGGGCATCAGCAGCCTGGCCGACCCGTCCGGGCTCTTCCTCACCCGCTACTCCGAGCCGGTCCCGGGCACCTGCGTCACGGTGGCGATGGAGGGGCGGCGGGCGCTGCTGACCGAGGTGCAGGCCCTGATCGGCGCGACGGTGGCCGGCTCGCCCCGGCGTACCGTCTCGGGGCTCGACGGGGCCCGGCTGGCCATGGTGCTGGCAGTGCTGCAACGCCGTACCGAACGGCTCACCCTGCACGACCGGGAGGTCTTCGCGGCCACCGTCGGCGGCATCCGGGTCGTCGAGCCGGCCGCCGATCTCGCGGTCGCGCTGGCGGTCGCCTCCGGCGGGCTCAACCTGGCCATCGCGCCGCACCTGGTGGCGATCGGCGAGGTCGGGCTGACCGGCGAGGTGCGCCGGGTCGGCGCGGTCCCCCGCCGGCTCGCCGAGGCGGCCCGGCTCGGCTTCCGGATGGCCCTGGTGCCGCCCGGGTGCGGCCCCGAGAGCACCGGCGCCGGCCCGGACACCATGCGGGTGACCGAGGTCACGGACGTCCGGTCGGCGCTCCAGGCTGTCGCCCGCGCATCCGCGGAGTGACCGAGGGTCGCGACGGCGGGGGACCGGTCGGGCCATACCGGTCGACGTCCGGCAGGCCCGACCGGGGGGAGGCATCCGACGCCGTGACACATCACAGTAACCACGAGAGCACCCACCGCAGGGCAGTCCGTAGACTGTGCGCGTGCCGACCGACCGCGACGCCGCCAAGCCTGCCGGCGCGACGCCCCACACCCGCGCCGCCGCCGTGGGCTCGCCCACCCGTCCGATCAGCGTGAGCGTGGCCGGAGCCACCGGCAGCGCCGGTGATCCGCTACGGGCCAACCTCGCCCTGATGGCACCCGGCACCGCGTTGCGCGACGGGCTCGAACGCATCCTGCGCGGTCGCACGGGCGCACTGATCGTCCTCGGCTACGACAAGGTCGTCGACGGAATCTGCACCGGTGGCTTCCCGATGGACGTCGAGTTCTCCGCCACCCGGGTCCGTGAGCTGTGCAAGATGGACGGCGCGGTGGTGCTCTCCAGCGACGGCACCCGGATCGTGCAGGCCGGGGTGCACCTGATGCCCGACCCGTCCATCCCGACCGAGGAGTCCGGCACCCGGCACCGCACCGCCGAGCGGGTGGCCCGGCAGACCGGCTACCCGGTCATCTCGGTCAGCCAGTCGATGCGGATCATCAGCCTCTACGTCAACGGGCAGCGGCACGTGCTCGACGACTCGGCGGCGATCCTCTCCCGGGCCAACCAGGCCCTGGCCACCCTGGAGCGGTACAAGCTCCGCCTCGACGAGGTCTCCGGCACCCTGTCCGCGCTGGAGATCGAGGATCTGGTCACCGTCCGCGACGCGGTCGCCGTGGTGCAGCGGCTGGAGATGGTCCGCCGGATCGCCGACGAGATCGCCGGCTACGTGGTCGAACTGGGCACCGACGGCCGCCTGCTCGCCCTGCAACTCGACGAGCTGATGGCCGGGGTCGACGCCGACCGTACCCTGGTCATCCGCGACTACCTGCCCGCCGGCCGCAAGTCACGCACCCTCGACGAGGCCTTGGTCGAGCTGGACCTGCTCGGCGCGACCGAGCTGATCGACCTGGTCGCGGTCGCCAAGGCGATCGGCTACCCGGCCGCCTCCGACGCGCTCGACGCGGCGGTCAGCCCGCGCGGGTTCCGGCTGCTGGCCAAGGTGCCCCGGCTGCCGGTGGCCATCGTCGACCGGCTGGTGCTGCACTTCGGCAGCCTCCAGCGGCTGCTCGGGGCGACCGTGGAGGACCTCCAGGCCGTCGAGGGCGTCGGCGACGCACGGGCCCGGGGCGTCCGGGAGGGGCTGTCCCGGCTGGCCGAGGCGTCCATCCTGGAACGGTACGTCTGACCGGGCCGGTCAGCCGGTGACGACCAGCTTGACCGGCTCGCTCAGCTTGGTGCCCACCCGGGCGAAGACCTGGTAGTTGCCGGCCGGCGGGTTGGGGCCCGCGGCCACCCCCTGGCTGCACCGGCTCGCGTCCATGCCGTTCCAGGTGAGCTGGTAGGAACGCTCGAAGCCGGGGGTGAACGTCTGTGGGTCGGAGCCCCGGCCGGTGCCGCAGGTGTCCGACGACCAGACCTTCTCCGCCCCGGACTTGATGAACAGCTCCTGGGCGTCCGCGCCGACGTCCCGGTTACAGGTCCGCTGGGACTTGTTCCTGACCTTGAGGCTGAGGTCGACCGGGGCACCCCGACGCACCTCGGCGGGGAGCGCCACCGGGGTCACCGCGATCTCGCTGTCGGTGCAGGTGCCCTCGTCGGCCCGGGCCGGGTTGACCGGCGGGGCGGGCGGATCGGCGGCCGGGGCGCTGCTCGTGTCCGGATCGGCGGTCGGCCCGGCGGGCGGGCCCGCCGCGTCGGAGCCACCCGACGGGGACGCGGAACCGGCAGGCGGCGAGGCGGCCGTCGGTGTGGCCGCACCCGCGGCGGGAGCCGACGACGAGGCCCCGGCACCGGGTTTGGTGCCGGTGTCCCCCGATCGGGCACACGAGTAGAGCAGAACAACCAGGAGCAGAAGCCCCGCTCCGAGTACGACGGCGCGACGCCGCCAGTACACGGCGGAAGGCAGGGGACCGACCGTCAGACGCATGATGCCCCCACCGTAGCGGCGCTGCGCACGTGGACCGGCCACGACTCGCCGGGCATCAGCCACCGGTCGACGAATGACGTTCCACTGACGACAGTCGGCCGGCCCGCCCCGCCGGGAACCCGCGTCGCCACCGTGGTGACCGGCCGGGTCACAGGTAGACCTTGCGTTGGTAGACCGCGTGCGCGCCCGCCACCCGGTCGAGGAAGAGCAGCCCGGCGCAGTGGTCGATCTCGTGTTGCAGGGCACGCGCCTCGAACCCGTCGGTGACCAGCCGGACCGCCGTGCCGCTGCCGGGCAGCGCCCCCTCGACCACCAGCCGGCTGGCCCGTTTCACGTCGCCGGTCAGGTCGGGCACCGACATGCAGCCCTCCCGACCCGGCTTCCACCGGCTCGCCTCCACCACCCGGGCGTTGCAGAGCACGAAGGTGCCGTGCACCGTCACCGCCTTGGGATGCCCGGTCACATCCACGGCGAACACCTGCGCCCCCACCCCGACCTGCGGCGCCGCCAACCCCACACAGCCGGGCGACACCCGCATCGTGGCCACCAGGTCGGCGGCGAGCCGGATCGTCTCCTCGGCGGTCGGGTCCACCTCCGGGCCCGGCCGGCTCAGCACCGGCTCGGGGGCGCAGACCACCCGACGCACCTCCCCCGGCAGGCCCAGGTCCGCCGGGGTCCAGCCACCGAGCCCGAGGTACGGTTCCGCGCTCACGGGGCCACCTCGGTTCGCGACTGCGGGGCTCGCACACCCCGCTCACTCCTCGCGCTCACGGATTCACCTCGGTTCGCGACTGCGGGGCTCGCACACCCCGCTCACTCCTCGCGCTCACAGGAGGTCCGGGTCGGCGGGGCGCAGGGAGACCCCGACCCCCAGGTCGGCGGCCGTTCGGGCGAGTCGGCCGGCCAGCTCGTCGGCGCGGCCCGTGGGCAGGTCCACCTCGGCCACCACCACGTAGAGCGTGCCGGCCAGGCGGGTGCTCAGATCCGTCACGTTGCCACCCGCCTCGGCGATCACCCGGGTCATCGCGGCCACGATGCCCATCCGGTCCGCACCGTGCACCGACAGCACGTACGGCTCACCCGCCGGCGTCGCCGCACCGTCCGGGGTGACCGCGCGTACGGTGGCCAGGAGTTGGCCGTCGGCGGCCAGTGGGATCAGGGCGGCCTCGACCTCGGCGACGGCGGGACCGACGCAGATCAGGGTCATGGCGAAGTGACCGCGCAGCCGGGTCATCGTGGAGTCGGTGAGGTTCGCGCCGAGCCCGGCCAGCACCTCGGCGACGTCGGCCACGATGCCGGGCCGGTCCCGACCGATGACGGTGATCGCGAGCTCGCTCATCCGGGCATTCTGCCCGATCCGCACGACGGCGCGGCGACGCCCCGCCCGGCCCGCCCAACCAGCGGGAAGCCATCGCGTGACATCATCGTCGGCGCGATGACTGAACCCACCTTCACCACCCTGGTCAGCCGGTGGTACGAGCAGAACGCCCGCGACCTGCCCTGGCGGGTGCCCGGCATCGGGGCCTGGCCGATCCTGGTCAGCGAGGTCATGCTCCAGCAGACCCCGGTGGTACGTGTCCTGCCCGCCTGGCACGCATGGCTCGCCCGCTGGCCCGATCCCGCCGCCCTCGCCGCCGACACCCCGGCCGAGGCGATCCGGATGTGGGGTCGGCTCGGCTACCCCCGTCGCGCGGTACGGCTGCGCGAGTGCGCGGTGGCGATCGTGGAGCGGCACGGCGGCCGGGTGCCCGACCAGCTGGACCAGTTGTTGGCGCTGCCCGGCATCGGGACGTACACGGCGCGGGCGGTCGCCGCGTTCGCCTACGGCCAGCGGCACCCGGTGGTCGACACGAACGTCCGGCGGGTCGTCTCCCGGGCCGTCGCCGGTGCGCCGGATGCCGGCCCGGCCACCACCCCGGCCGACCTGGTCGCCTGCGCGGAGCTGCTGCCGGTGGAGCCGGCCGCCGCCGCGCTGGCCAGCGCCGCCTTCATGGAACTCGGGGCGATCGTCTGTACCGCCCGCTCGCCACGCTGCACGAGTTGTCCGGTCGAGTCGATCTGCGCCTGGCGGGCGTCCGGCCAGGCGGCACCCACGGGTCCGACCCGCAAGATCCAGCGGTACGCGGGCACCGACCGTCAGGTACGCGGGCTGCTGCTCGGGGTGCTCCGGGAGGCCACCGGCCCGGTGCCGCACCAGCGGCTCGACCAGGTGTGGCACGACGACGTGCAGCGGGCCCGCGCGCTCGCCGCGCTGGTCAAGGACGGCATGGTGGAGCCGGTCGGCGAGGAACACTTCCGGCTCATCGGGGACGGGCCGGTCACCCAACCGCTTCCCGGCTGACCGGGACCGCATCCGGCCGGCCCCGGCCGCGCCCGACCCACCGGACAGACAGGGCGGCGGCCCGGTGGCTCACGCCACCGGGCCGCCGCCCTCGTGCTCGATGCCCTGCCGACCCGTCGGGGCCTACTCGCCCGTGGTGGCGGCGCCACCCAGGTCGGCCGGGACGGCGTCCGGCACTTCGGCCGGACGGTCTGAGCCGTGGAAGACCAGCTTCGACTTGTCGATGTCCTCCGGGTCTCCCTCGCAGTCCACCACCACGATCTGACCGGGGGTCAGCTCGTTGAACAGGATCCGCTCGGAGAGGTTGTCCTCGATGTCGCGCTGGATCGTCCGACGCAGCGGACGGGCACCCAGCACCGGGTCGAAGCCCTTCTTGGACAGGTACTTCTTGGCGTTGTCGGTCAGTTCCAGGCCCATGTCCTTGTTGCGGAGCTGGCCCTCGATCCGCTGGATCATGATGTCCACGATCGAGAGGATCTCGTTCTGACGCAGCTGGTGGAAGACGATGGTGTCGTCGATCCGGTTGAGGAACTCGGGCCGGAAGTGCTGCTTGAGCTCGTCGTTGACCTTCTGCTTCATCCGGTCGTAGGTGGACTCGGAGTCCTCCGACTGCTGGAAGCCCAGCGAGACGGCCTTGGCGACGTCCCGGGTGCCCAGGTTGGTGGTCAGGATGATGACCGTGTTCTTGAAGTCCACGATCCGGCCCTGACCGTCGGTGAGCCGACCGTCCTCCAGGATCTGCAGCAGCGTGTTGAACACGTCCGGGTGGGCCTTTTCGATCTCGTCGAAGAGCACCACCGAGAACGGCCGACGACGCACCTTCTCGGTCAGCTGGCCACCCTCGTCGTAACCGACGTAGCCGGGAGGGGCACCGACCAGGCGGGACACCGTGTAGCGGTCGTGGAACTCGGACATGTCCAGCTGGATCAGCGCGTCCTCGCTGCCGAACAGGAACTCGGCGAGCGCCTTGGACAGCTCGGTCTTACCGACACCGGACGGGCCGGCGAAGATGAACGAGCCGGACGGCCGCTTCGGGTCCTTCAGGCCGGCCCGGGTACGCCGGATCGCCTTCGATACCGCCTTGACCGCGTCCTCCTGGCCGATGACGCGCTTGTGCAGCTCGTCCTCCATCCGCAGCAGCCGGGAGGTCTCCTCCTCGGTCAGCTTGTAGACGGGGATACCGGTCCAGTTGCCGAGCACCTCGGCGATCTGCTCGTCGTCGACCTCGCTGACGACGTCCAGGTCACCGGCCTTCCACTCCTTCTCCCGCTGCGCCTTCTGCCCGAGGAGCTGCTTCTCCTTGTCGCGCAGCTGGGCGGCCCGCTCGAAGTCCTGCGCGTCGATCGCGGACTCCTTGTCGCGGCGCACCTGGGCGATCCGCTCGTCGAAGTCACGCAGGTCTGGCGGCGCGGTCATCCGGCGGATGCGCATCCGGGCCCCGGCCTCGTCGATCAGGTCGATCGCCTTGTCCGGCAGGAAGCGGTCGGAGATGTACCGGTCGGCAAGCGTCGCGGCGGCCACGAGGGCCGCGTCGGTGATGCTCACCCGGTGGTGCGCCTCGTAGCGGTCCCGCAGGCCCTTGAGGATCTCGATGGTGTGGGCCAGCGACGGCTCACCCACCTGGATCGGCTGGAAACGACGCTCCAGCGCGGCGTCCTTCTCCAGGTGCTTGCGGTATTCGTCGAGGGTGGTCGCACCGATGGTCTGGAGCTCGCCCCGGGCCAGCATCGGCTTGAGGATGCTCGCCGCGTCGATCGCGCCCTCGGCGGCACCCGCACCGACCAGGGTGTGGATCTCGTCGATGAACAGGATGATGTCGCCCCGGGTGCGGATCTCCTTGAGCACCTTCTTGAGGCGCTCCTCGAAGTCACCCCGGTAGCGGGAGCCGGCGACCAGCGCACCGAGGTCGAGGGTGTAGAGCTGCTTGTCCTTCAGCGTCTCGGGCACCTCGCCCTTGATGATCTTCTGGGACAGGCCCTCCACCACGGCGGTCTTACCGACGCCGGGCTCACCGATCAGGACCGGGTTGTTCTTGGTGCGGCGGGACAGCACCTGCATGACCCGCTCGATCTCCTTCTCGCGCCCGATCACCGGGTCGAGCTTGCCCTCGCGGGCAGCCTGGGTCAGGTTGCGACCGAACTGGTCCAGCACGAGGCTGGTCGACGGCGCGGCCTCACCCGGCGCGGTGCCGGCGGCGGCCGGCTCCTTGCCCTGGTAGCCGGAGAGGAGCTGGATCACCTGCTGGCGGACCCGGTTGAGGTCGGCGCCCAGCTTCACCAGCACCTGGGCGGCGACGCCCTCGCCCTCGCGGATCAGCCCGAGCAGGATGTGCTCGGTGCCGATGTAGTTGTGGCCGAGCTGCAGCGCCTCGCGCAGGGACAGCTCCAGCACCTTCTTGGCCCGGGGCGTGAACGGGATGTGCCCGCTCGGCGCCTGCTGGCCCTGGCCGATGATCTCCTCGACCTGCTGACGGACGCCCTCCAGGGAGATGCCGAGGCTCTCCAGGGCCTTGGCCGCCACACCCTCACCCTCGTGGATCAGGCCCAGCAGGATGTGCTCCGTACCGATGTAGTTGTGGTTGAGCATCCGGGCCTCTTCTTGGGCCAGGACGACAACCCGTCGCGCTCGGTCGGTGAACCGCTCGAACATGCCCTCGTGCTCCTCACGTGCCGTGCGCCTCGACTGCGAGATCTTGGCGGGGCCGGTGCTCGGACGTCCGGGACGGGCGTCCGTGCCTCCTTACTCTATCGCCGCTGACCGACTCCGCTGAGGTCGTGTCTCCTCGTACCGAGCCGTTCCGACGTCGTTTTGACCAACCATCCGCGCTCAGGAGGTGTTCCGGCACCCCAGCCTGTACGCGCAGAGCGAAATTCGCCCGGGGTGCACGACGCCCTCCCGGGGCCCCGTGGGTCATCCACAGGCTGTGGACGAAGTCTCCACCGGCTGTGGACAACGCCGCCGGAGCCGGAGAACTTCCCTCCCGGGCAGGGTGCCGCCGACCGCCCGGAGGGGCACCCGGACCGCCCGGAGGCACCGCAGACCGCCCGGAGCACGCCTCCGGACCGGCCCCAGACGGCGACGCCGGCCCGGAGGCGTGCTCCGGCCCGGCGTCGGTTCGCCACTGACGCTCAGCGGGTCGCGTGGTACTCGTCGACGATCTCCTGCGGGATGCGACCCCGGTCGGAGATGTCCTTGCCGTTCTTCTTGGCCCAGGACCGGATCGCCTTGTTCTGCTCGCGGTCGGCGGTCGCCCCGCCCCGGCCCCGGGCGGCCCGGCCACCCACGACCACGCCGCCCCGACCGACCCGGGTACCGGCGGCCACGTACGGCGCGAAAACATCCCGCAATTTGTCGGCGTTGGAGTTCGACAGGTCGATCTCGTACTGAACGCCGTCGAGGGCGAACTTGACGGTCTCGTCCGCGTCCCCGCCGTCCAGGTCATCGACCAGCTTGTGAATGATCTGCTTGGCCACGTCCCACATTCCTTTCGAGCAGGGTGCTCCTGCAATAGGAGCACGATAACCCGCCCGATGCTTGCCACGTCAATAGGTCGCTGTAACGACCCGGCAAAGGTCCCCCTGCGGGGCTACTCGGCACGGACCAACGGGAAGAGGATGGTTTCCCGAATTCCCAGGCCGGTCAGCGCCATCAAGAGCCGGTCGATTCCCATTCCCATACCCCCGGCCGGCGGCATTCCGTACTCCATGGCCCGGAGAAAGTCCTCGTCCAGCCGCATGGCCTCGTCGTCGCCCCGGGCGGCCAGCTGCGCCTGCGCGACCAGGCGTTCCCGCTGCACCACCGGGTCGACCAGCTCCGAGTAGGCGGTACCCAGCTCGAAGCCGAGCACGTAGAGGTCCCACTTCTCGGCCAGGCCCGGCTCGCTGCGGTGCGCCCGGGTGAGCGGGCTGGTCTCCTCCGGGTAGTCCCGCACGAAGGTCGGCGCCTGGAGGCTCGGCACCACCAGTTCCTCGAACAGCTCCTCGGCCAGCTTGCCCGGACCCCACTTCGGGTCGACCGCCAGCCCCACCTTGTCGGCGTACTCCACCAGGCGGGCCCGGTCGGTGCGGACCGTGACCTCCTCGCCGAGGGCCTCGGAAAGCACCCCGAAGAGGGTCACCGAGCGCCACTGCCCGCCGAGGTCGAACTCGCGCCCGTCGGCATGGGTCACCGTCGTCGAGCCGCTGACCGCCACCGCCGCCTGCTGCACGAGATTACGGGTCAACTCGGCCATCGTGTCGTAGTCGCCGTACGCCTGGTAGGTCTCCAGCATCGCGAACTCCGGCGAGTGCGACGAGTCGACTCCCTCATTGCGGAAGTTGCGGTTGATCTCGAACACCCGGTCGACCCCGCCGACCACGGCGCGCTTGAGAAACAGTTCCGGCGCGATTCGCAGATACAGATCCGTACCGAGCGCATTGCTGTGGGTCACGAATGGGCGGGCCGCCGCGCCCCCGTGCAGCAACTGGAGCATCGGCGTCTCGACCTCGATGAATCCCTGGCCGTGCAACGAGTCGCGCAGGCTGCGCACCGCCGCGGCCCGGGTCCGGACCATCTGGCGCGCCTGCGGGCGGACGATCAGGTCCACGTAACGCTGGCGGACCCGGGCCTCCTCACTCAGCGGCTTGTGGGCCACCGGCAGCGGACGCAACGCCTTGGCGGTCACCGCCCACTCGTCGGCGAGCACCGACAGCTCACCACGCCGGCTGGTGATCACCTCGCCGGTGACACCGACGTGGTCACCCAGGTCGACCAGGCGCTTCCAGTCCTCCAGCCGCTCCGCGCCGACCCGGTCCAGGGAGAGCATCGCCTGCAACTCGGTGCCGTCGCCGTCGCGCAGGGTCGCGAAACAGAGCTTGCCGGTGTTCCGTACGAAGATCACCCGGCCGGTGACCGCGACCCGGTCCCCGGTCGCGGTGTCGGTGGGCAGCTCGGCGTACCGCTCACGCACCTCGGCCAGGGTGCTGGTCCGGGGAAAACCGACGGGGTACGGCTCGACGCCCTCGGCGAGCATCCGGTCCCGCTTCTCCCGGCGGACCTTCATCTGCTCGGGAAGGTCGTCGGCGGGGTCCACTGGCACGGCGTTCTGCTCGGTCACGGCACGCTTCCTCGGCTAAGGGAGTTTCGACTGGGTCAGCCCATGAGCGTACTCATGCCCCCGGGCGGCCGTTACGGGATAACCTGCCCGTCATGGTCGAGGACACCCGGGCACGGTCCTTCGGTACGGTCGCCGTCGACTACGACCGGTTCCGACCCGGCTATCCCGCCGAGGCGCTGCGCTGGGCGCTGGCCGGCGCGGGTGCGGTCGCCGGCGTGGTCGACCTGGCCGCCGGCACCGGCCTGCTCACCCGTGGCCTGCGGGCCCTCGGCCACCAGGTGACCCCGGTGGAACCCGACCCGGCGATGCGGG
Organism: Micromonospora humida; assembly: GCF_016901255.1. Lineage (NCBI taxonomy): Bacteria > Bacillati > Actinomycetota > Actinomycetes > Micromonosporales > Micromonosporaceae > Micromonospora > Micromonospora humida. Next base: position 196,960 of record NZ_JAFEUC010000012.1, on the reverse strand, counting down.
CCCGGCTCGACACGGCCGTCCCCGGGACCACTGCCCTCGCCGGCTCCGCCGAGGCGGTCCCGCTGCCCGACTCGAGCGCCGACGCGGTGCTGGTCGGGCAGGCGTACCACTGGTTCGACCGGGAACGCGCGCACGTCGAGATCGCCCGGGTGCTCCGGCCGGACGGCATCTTCGCTCCGATCTGGAACATCCGGGACGAAACGGTCGGCTGGGTGGCCGAGCTGGGGCGGATCGCCCAGATGGGCGAGAGCATCAGCGACCTGACCGTGAAGGTGACCACCTTCGGTGCGGCCTTCGGCCCGGTCGAGCTGGGCCGGTTCACCCACCGCACGACAGTCACCTCCGACGAGGTCCTCGGGCTGATGCGTACCCGCTCACACTGGTTGGTCGCCGCCCCGCAGCAGCGGCAACGGATGGACCGGGAACTGCGCGAGCTGTTCGCCACCCACCCCGACCTGGCCGGCCGGGCGACCGTCGAGCTGCCGTACCAGACGCTGGTCTTCCGGGCCCGGCGGCGCTGAACCGCCGCGACCGGCCCGGCCGTCGTGATCAGGTGTTGCGCTCGTAGACCATGCGCAGGCCGATCAGAGTGATCATCGGCTCGTGGTGGGTGATGGTCCGGCACTCGCCGATCACCACCGAGGCCAGCCCTCCGGTGGCGATCACCGCCCGGACCTCGCCCAACTCCTCGGCCATCCGCTCGACGATCCGGTCGACCTGCCCGGCGAAGCCGAAGTAGAGGCCGGACTGGAGGCACTCGACGGTGTTCTTGCCGATCACCGAGCGGGGCTTGTTCGCCTCCACCTTGCGCAGCTGGGCGGCGCGGGCGGCGAGGGCGTCGAAGGAGATCTCGATGCCGGGGGCGAACGCCCCGCCGAGGAACTCCCCCCGACCGCTGATCACGTCGAAGTTGGTGGTGGTACCGAAGTCCACCACGATCGACGGGCCACCATAGAGGGTGTACGCGGCCAGCGTGTTGACCACCCGGTCCGCGCCGACCTCCTTCGGGTTGTCGATGGCGAGCTGCACGCCGGTGCGTACCCCCGGCTCGACGACGACGCTCGGCAGGTCGGCGTAGTAGCGGGCCAGCATGGTCCGCAGCGAGCGCAGCGCCGCCGGCACCGTCGAGCAGGCGGCCACCCCGGTGATCTCCACGGCGTCACCGGCCAGCAGCCCCCGGAACATCAGCCCCAGCTCGTCCGCTGTCGAACGGGCGTCGGTCTTGATCCGCCACGAGTGCACCAGGCGGTCGCCGTCGAAGGTCGCCAGCACGGTGTTGGTGTTTCCGATGTCGATGCAGAGCAGCACGCACGCAGCCTAGACGCCGGCCGGGCCGCCGGGCGCGAGGAGTGGGCCGGGCCCGGCCGCCCGTGCCGGCTCACCGCTCACGCAGGTCCAGGGCGATGTCCAGGATCGGTGACGAGTGCGTCAGCGCACCCACCGAGAGGTAGTCCACCCCGGTCGCCCCGTACTCGGCGGCGACCTCCAGGGTCAGCCCGCCGGTCGCCTCCAGCTCCGCCCGGTCGCCGACCGCCGCGACCACCTCGCGCAGGGTCGCCGGGGACATGTTGTCCAGCAGCAGGAAGTCGGCACCCGCCTCGACCGCCTCCACCGCCTCCGCCGGGGTGTCCACCTCCACCTGCACCGGCACCTCGGGGAAGGTCTGCCGGACCCGTCGGTAGGCCGCCCCGACACCACCGGCGGCCAGCTTGTGGTTGTCCTTGATCATGGCGACGTCGTACAGGCCCATCCGCTTGTTGGTGCCGCCACCGGCGCGGACCGCGTACTTCTCCAGCATCCGCAGGCCGGGCGTGGTCTTGCGGGTGTCCAGCACGGTCGCCTTGGTGCCGGCCAGGGCGTCCGCCCAGGCCCGCGTGTGGGTGGCCACCCCGGACATCCGGGAGAGCAGGTTCAGCGCGGTGCGCTCGGCGGTGAGCAGCAGCCGGGTCGGGCCGGTCACCGTCGCCAGCACGTCACCCCGGGCCACCCGCGCGCCGTCGTGGGCCACCACGACCACCTCGACCGTACGCTCCGCAGCGGTCACCTCCCCGACCAGCTCGAACACCGCGGCGGCCACCGCCAGCCCGGCCACCACCCCGGCCTCCCGGGCCACCAGGTCGGCGGTGTCGGTCTGCCCGGCCGCGATGGTGGCGACACTGGTGACGTCGCGGAAGTCCGCCCCCAGGTCCTCGGTGAGCGCGTCGACGATCACCCGCCGCACCCGCTCCGGGTCCAGCCCACCGGCGGCCAGCGCCTGCCGCGTCGATTCCCGCACTGTGTTCCTCTCGTTCGCCACTGCGGGGCTCGCAAACCCGGCTCACTCCTCGGGCTCACACGACCCCTCCGTTCGTCGGCGCTGCCCGCGCCACCGCTCCTTCGCCGCCCGTGGTCAGGGCAGCCCCTCCCAGCGTTCGGTCAGCCCGCCCCGGGTGTCGATCGCCGCGACCAGGTGGCCGCGCCACCGCTCGTCGGCCGTCGGGAAGTCCTCCCGCCAGTGGCAGCCCCGGGTCTCCTGCCGGGCGTACGCGGCGGCCACCAGGGTCGCCGCCACGGTGACCAGGTTCGTCGCCTCCCAACCGGCGGTGCCCGCCCGGCCGGCGTCACCGGCCAGCTCGGTCAGGGTGGCGGCGGTCCCGGCAAGGCTGGCCGCCGACCGCAGCACCCCCGCACCCCGGGTCATCGACCGTTGCAGCGCCGGCACGCCCCCGGCGGACAGCACCCCGCCCCCGCCGCCCACCCACGCGCCGGTCGACGCCGGCTGCGCCTGCTCGGGCAGGCCGGTGGCGATGTCCTCGGCGATCCGGCGGGAGAAGACCAGCCCCTCCAGCAGCGAGTTGCTGGCCAGCCGGTTCGCGCCGTGCACGCCCGTGCAGGCGACCTCGCCGCAGGCGTACAGGCCGGGGATGGAGGTCCGGCCACGCAGGTCGGTGCGGACGCCGCCGGACGCGTAGTGGGCGGCCGGGGCGACCGGGATCAGATCCGTCGCCGGGTCGACCCCGATGGCCAGGCAGGACGCGACGATGGTCGGGAACCGCCCGGCGAGGAAGTCCCCGCCGAGGTGCCGGGCGTCGAGATGGACGTGGTCGGCGCCGGTGGCCAGCAGCACCCGGTGGATGCCCTTGGCCACCACGTCGCGGGGGGCCAGCTCGGCCAGCTCGTGCTGGCCGAGCATGAACCGCTTGCCGTCGGCGTCGACCAGGTACGCGCCCTCGCCCCGCAGCGCCTCGGAGACCAGCGGCTGCTGGGCCAGGCCGGCACCGGGCACCCGGGCCTGCTCGGGCACGATCAACGCGGTCGGGTGGAACTGCACGAACTCGACGTCGGTGACCGCCGCGCCGGCCCGCAGCGCCAACGCCACGCCGTCCCCGGTGGAGACCGCCGGGTTGGTGGTGGCCGAGAAGACCTGCCCCATCCCGCCGGTGGCCAGCACCACCGCGCGGGCGAGCAGGGCGCCCACGCCGTCCTCGCTGCCCTCGCCCAGCACGTGCAGGGTGATCCCGCAGGCCGGGCCGGGAGCGTCCGGGCCGTCGCCGGGGGCGCGCAGCAGATCCAGCACCAGGGCGTTCTCGACCAGCCTGATCCACGGGTCGCGGCGGACCGCCGCGTGCAGGGCCCGCTGCACCTCCGCCCCGGTCGCGTCACCACCGGCGTGCACGATCCGGTCGGCCCGGTGCCCGCCCTCCCGGGTGAGCATCAGCGAACCGTCCGGGTTGCGGTCGAACTCCGCGCCGATGCGCATCAGCTCCCGCAGCCGCAGCGGCCCCTCCTCCACCAGCAGCCGGACCGCCGCCGGGTCGCAGAGTCCGACCCCGGCGATCTCGGTGTCCCGGGCGTGCGCGGCGGGCGAGTCCGCCGGGTCGAGTACGGCGGCGATCCCGCCCTGCGCCCAGCGGGTCGAACCGTCGTCGATGTTGACCTTGGTGACCACGGTGACGTGCAGGCCCGCCTCGCGCAGGTGCAGCGCGGCGGTGAGCCCGGCCACCCCGGAGCCGACCACGATCACGTCGGTGGTCTCCACCCAGCCGGGCGCGGGAGCAGCCAGCAGGCTGGGCAGGGCCGGCAGGTCGACGGTCGGACGAAGTTCCATGACCACAGTCAACCCGAACGATCCTCGCGACGGGGGGCGGGGGGCGGGACGAGTGGTTTCGGCTACCCCGTCCGCTACTTCGTCCGCACCGGCAGGGCGGCCGGACCGCCGCCCTTCAACGAGGCCGTCACCGTCCGGTCGCTCAACCACAGGTAGCAGCGGACCCCCCGGTCACCGACCCGCCACCGGCCCGGACCGGGCGGACGCACCACCACCCCGCTGCGGAAGCGCAGCCTGGTGTCGTCCGGCACCCCCACGTACCGGGCCAGCAGGCTGCGGCAGCCGGCGTACAACGGCAGCCAGTCGACATCCTTGGTCGGGTACGGCCGGTCGGGGGCCTTCCAGGCGCCCACGAACTCCGCCTCGTGCGCCGCCGGGCACTCGACCGGGACCAGCACCTGCACCCCGGCGCCCCGACCGCTCTTGGCCCGCTGGCAGCCCAGCTGCAGCGGGGAGGGCCCCTTCAACGCGTCCCGTAGGCTGCCCGTGCGGGTGACCACGGTGGCCGCCGCCTCGACGGTGTTCAGCTCGCTCAGGTCGCACCGGAACCAGCGCGCCCCGGCCGCCCAGCCCGGCGCGGTCGGCAGCGCCACCGCCAGTCGCAGCCGGCCGGCCCGCCAGTCGTCGCCCACGTACCCGGCGGCCCGGGTGTCGCACTCGGCGAACGCGCCCCGCAGCTCGGTCGAGCCGGTGGCCGGCGCGGTGGCCCGCTCCCCCGGCAACGCGCCCACGTGCACCGTCTCCACCCGGTGCGGCACCGCGCAGTCCACCGGCGCGTACGCCGCCAGGGAGACCGTGTCGGTGAAGTCGGCGACCTGGCACACGCCCGCCGCGGGGGTGAACGGCCCGGCCGGCGGCAGGGCCGCCCAGTCGTCGGTGAGATCGCCGTCAAGGCCGCCCGGGGCACCGCAGGCCGCCAGGACCGCTCCCGCCGCCACGGCGGCGACGACGAGCGTCACCGCTCGGCGGACCCTCATCGCACGGCGCAACGCGGCCTCCCCCAGCCGACGACCGTCAATCCGACGGTCAGCCCAGGGTAACCAAAAATGACCTTCCGGTAACAGACCGGAATTCTGGTCAGCCGACGACGGCGAGTGGACTCGGCACCGGGTCACCGGCCGTGCCGACGGCCGCCGCTGCCGGGTCACCGCCCAGCTCAACCACCCTGTTGTCGGCGTCCACGTGGACCACCCGGGGGCGGTACGTGCGGGCCTCCGCGTCGTCCATCTGACCGTACGAGATCAGGATCACCAGGTCCTGCGGGTGCACCAGATGCGCCGCCGCGCCGTTGATGCCGATCACACCGCTGCCCCGCTCGCCGGGGATCACGTACGTCTCCAGCCGGGCCCCGTTGGTCACGTCCACGATCGCCACCTGCTCGCCCGGGAGCAGGTCGGCGGCGTCGAGCAGATCCTGGTCCACCGTCACCGAACCGACGTAGTGCAGGTCGGCCTGGGTCACCGTCGCCCGGTGGATCTTCGACTTGAGCATGGTCCGGAGCATCGTGGTGCCTTTCCGAGTCAGGTACAAGGTCAGCTGCGGGGAGCGAGCCGGATGGCCAGGTTGTCGATCAGCCGGGTGCCGCCCACCCAGGCCGCGATCAGCAGCCGGGCCGGCCCGGCGACCGGCCCCGGCTCCAACTCCGGGTCGGTGAGCGCCAGGTAGTCCAGCCGCGCGCCCGGCGTCGCGCCCAGCGCCCGGTGGGCGGCGGTCAGCACGTCACCGGCGTCCGCACCCCCCTCGGCGGCGGCCGCACCGGCCCGCAGGGCGGCGGACAGGCCCAGCGCCACCTGCCGCTCGTCCGCCGACAGGTAACGGTTACGGCTGGACAGGGCCAGCCCGTCCGGCTCCCGGACGGTCGGCACGCCGACCACCTCGACCGGCACGTCCAGGTCCCGGGCCATCCGGCGGACCAGGGTGAGCTGCTGGTAGTCCTTCTCCCCGAAGAAGGTGAGATCGGGCCGGGTGAGCTGGAGCAGCTTCAACACCACGGTCAGCACCCCGTCGAAGAAGCCGGGCCGGCTCTGCCCCTCCAGCTCCTCACCGAGCCGGCCCGGGTTCACCCGGACCGTGGGCTGCCCGTCCGGGTACATGTCCGCCGCGGCCGGGGCGAACACCAGGTCCGCACCGGCCCGCCGGCACACCTCCAGATCGGTGTCGAGGGTGCGCGGGTACCTGTCGAAGTCCTCGTTCGGGCCGAACTGCAACGGGTTCACGAAGATCGTCACCAGCACGTGGTCGGCCCGCTCCCGGGCGGCCCGGATCAGCGTCTCGTGCCCCGGGTGCAGCGCACCCATCGTCATCACGACGCCGACCGTGCCGGCCAGCCCGGCCCGCGCCTTCGCCAGCTCCGCGCGGGTGTGCACCAGTTCCGTCACTGAATTACCCTTCGTTCGCGCTGCGGGGCCCGCAAACCCGGCTCACCGGCCCATCCGGGCCCGCTCACGCCGCCACTTCCCGGTGGACGCCCGCCAGCACGTCGAGCAGGGACTCGGCGTCGACCGGACGCAGCCGGCCCGCCGCGATCGCCCGGTCGGCGCTCCGTCGGGCCAACGCCAGATAGGGGGCCACGGATTCCGGCGCGGTCTGCGCCAGCCGGTCCAGATGCCGGCGTACGGTGCCCGCGTCGCCACGCGACACCGGGCCGGTGAGCGCGTCGTCGCCGAGGCGCAGAGCATTCTCCAACGCCGCCCGCAGCAGCGGGGCCAGCACCTTCTCCGGCTGGGTCACCCCGGCGTCCCGCAACCGGTCGGCAGCCTCGTTGACCAGGGTCACCAGGTGGTTCGCGCCGTGCGCCAGCGCCGCGTGGTAGAGCACCCGGTCGGTCTCCCCCACCCACTCCGGCACCCCGCCGAGGTCGGCGACGAGCCGGGCCGCCGCCGCCCGCAGCTCCGCCGGGGCGGTCACCCCGAAGGAGATGCCGGCCAGCCGGGACAGGTCGTCAGGCGTACCGGTGAAGGTCATCGCGGGGTGCAGGGCCAGCGGCCGGGCGCCCACGGCGGCGGCCGGGGCCAGCACGCCCAGGCCGTGCGCGCCGGAGGTGTGCGCGACCACCTGGCCCGGGTGCAGCGCGCCGGTGTCGGCCAGCCCGGCGACCACACCGGCCAACGCGTCGTCGGGAACGGCGATCAGCAGCAGGTCGGCGGCGTACCGGGCGACCGAGGTGGCGGACCGGTTCACCGCGTCCGGCAGGAGCAACGCGATCCGGGCCCGGGTAGCCCCGGAGACGCCGGAGGCGGCGACCACGCGGTGCCCGGCGGAGACCAGCGCCGCTCCGAGCACGGCACCCACCCGGCCGGCACCGACCACGCCCACGGTGAGGCGGGTCGGAAGGGCGAACGGGGCATCGGATACGACGGGGCCCTGCGGTGCGGCGACGCCGGGTACGGCGGCCGGACGCGGGCGCAGCGGTGCGCTCATGACGACGATCCAGTCCTCGAAGGGGGTACCGGTCGATGGCAAGTATGCGCCGGGGGCAGGGAACCCGAACAAGGATGTGTGAAAACCTTCACCGACCCCGGGCACCGGGTGGCCCGATGGCGGCGGCCCACCCGGTGCGGCAGCTCACCGGGCGTGGCAGCTCACCGCTGGCCGGCCAGGAACCCGGCGTCGACGAACTTGACGTTGGTGTCCGGGCGTACCCCGTCGTCCCCGTCCGGCGTCGCCGGGGTGTTGCGGCCGTCCTGCACCACCAGCAGTCCGCCGGGGAAGCCCGGCAGCGGCGTGGCCGTCACCGCCGCCCCGTCGCACTCCTGCACGCCGTCGACCCGGCCGTCGACCACCGCGAACCGCCCGGTCGGCCGGTTGCTGACCCGGTCGTAGGTGAAGAACGTGTCGTCGCCCTGGCTGGACACGACGAGGGTGCCCGCGTACCGGCCGGTGGGCAGGATCGTCAGGCCCTCCACGTCCTGGGCGATCCGCCCGCCGAAGCCCGGGTCGGCGGTGTGGTCGGTGACGCAGTCGTCGACCGCCGGGTCGAAGACCGCCGGGACGCCGTACTCGCGGACCCGCTCCACCGACCGGGGTACGCCCACGAACCGGCCACCGACCAGCCGGGTCCGCCACAGGCCGACCTTCTCCTGCGCCAGGTACACCACACCGGTGGCCGGGTCCACCACCGTCCCCTCCACCTGCGGACCGTCCCCCGGGTCGGTGCACGGCGACCAGGCGGAGCCGTCCGGCAGGGTGAACGTCGATGGCAGCACCAGCCGCCCCACCGGCCGGTAGCTGACCTTCCCGGCCCGCTCCACCAGCCGGAACACCCCCACCTCCGGGGTGCTGCGCCGGCTCACCACCGCGTACGCGGCCCCGTCCCGGTCGGTGAACGTGCCCAACCCGTACGCGGTGCGTTGGGTGTTCACCTCCGCCTGGTCCCGGCTGAACGCGAACGGCGGCCGGGGCGCGGTCACGTCGACCAGCCGCCGCGACACCGGGTCGATCCGGTAGAACCGGAGCTGGTCACGCCCCCGGTCGGTGACCACCGCCAGGTCGACCGGCCGGCCCGCCAGCCGGAAGCCGCTGACCAGGTCGACGTTGTTGAACCGGCCCGCCTCGTCGTCCGGACCGGGCGCCGGTGGGGTGGCGACCGCCTGCCGCTCCCGGGCCCGCAGGTCGTACACCCGCAGGCCGCCGTTCTTGGCGGTGACGATCACCAGGCTGCCGGCCCGGTCGGTGGGGTGCACCCAGATCGCCGGATCGTCGGCGTCGGCGTCGCCACCGGCCGCGTCGTCGAACAGGGCGGGAGTCTCGGCCACCGCCCGGACCGCACGCGGCACGCCGTCTAGGGCGGGCGCGGCGGCGGCACCGGTGGTCGTCACCAACAGCGGTACGACCGCCAGCGCGGGGATCACGATTCGTCTCATGCCCGCAGACCGTAGGGTCGGCACGGTGACGGACCCTGAACACGGGATGAACGCGATTCGCTGGCGGGACGCCATGGGCACCGCCCTCTACGGGCAGCACGGCTTCTTCGTCTCCGGGTCCGGCCCCGCCGACCACTTCCGGACCAGCGTGCACGCCTCCCCGGCGTTCGCGGCGGCGGTGTTCCGGCTCGTGTCCCGCCTCGACGCCGCCCTCGACTTCCCCACCCCGTTCGACGTGGTGGACGTGGGTGCCGGCCGGGGTGAACTGCTGCGCGCCCTGGCCGCTCTGGCCCACGGGTCGGCGACGCCCGACACGGCTGCGACGCCGCTGGCCCACCGCCTGCGCCTCACGGCCGTGGAACTGGCCCCCCGCCCGGCCGACCTGCCGCCCGCCATCGCCTGGACGACCGAGCCCCCGACGGGGATCACCGGCCTGCTGACCGCCACCGAATGGCTGGACAACGTCCCCCTGGACGTGGCCGTCCCCACCGACACCGGCTGGCGCTACCACCTGGTGGACCCGAGCACCGGAGAGGAAACCCCCGGCCCCCCACTGACCCCGCAAGACCTCACCTGGCTGACCACCTGGCACCCCACCCCACCCCCCACCCCGGCCCCACCCCCCAGCACCGCCCCGGTGATCAAGAGGTTTGCGTCAACGGAGGGGCCCGAACCTGACGCAAACCTCTTGATCACCGGGCGGGGGGAGCGAGAGGGGCGAGGGGGGCGGGTGGAGGTGGGGCGGAGTCGGGACGAGGCGTGGGGGCGGGCCGTCGGGCGGCTGCGGCGGGGGGTGGCGTTGGCCGTGGACTACGGGCACCTGCGGGAGCGGCGGCCGGTGGACGGGACGCTGACCGGGTACCGGGACGGACGGCAGGTGCCGCCGGTGCCGGACGGGTCGTGCGACATCACCGCACACGTCGCCATCGACTCCGTCGCGGCCGCCGGTGCACAGGTCGCCGGGTGTGCGTACACGCTGGTGTCGCAGCGGGAGGCGCTGCTCGCGCTCGGGGCCGACGGTGGGCGACCGGCGCTGACCCTGGCCGGCACCGACCCGGCCGGCTACGTACGGGCACTCGCCGCCGCCTCGGCGGTGGCCGAGCTGACCGACCCGGCCGGGCTCGGCGGACACCACTGGCTGCTCCAGCCGGTCGGCGTCGCCGTCGACGCGCTCATGGCACGATGACCGGCATGACCACGGACACCGGTGAACTGCGCGAGCTGACCGTCGGCACCGGGGCCGGCGGGGAACAGCTCGGCACCGACATGGTGCTCAACATCGGCCCGCAGCACCCCTCGACGCACGGCGTGCTGCGGCTGAAGCTGGTGCTCGACGGGGAACGGGTGGTCGCCGCCGAACCGATCGTCGGGTACATGCACCGGGGCGCGGAGAAACTGTTCGAGGTCCGCGACTACCGGCAGATCATCGTGCTGGCCAACCGGCACGACTGGCTGTCGGCGTTCTCCAACGAGCTGGGCGTGGTGCTCGCCGTCGAACGGCTGATGGGCATGGAGGTGCCCGAGCGGGCCACCTGGCTGCGGATGACGCTGGCCGAGCTGAACCGGGTGCTCAACCACCTGATGTTCCTCGGCTCCTACCCGCTGGAGATCGGCGCGATCACCCCGGTCTTCTACGCGTTCCGGGAACGGGAGACCATCCAGGCGATCATGGAGGAGGTCTCCGGCGGCCGGATCCACTACATGTTCAACCGGGTCGGCGGGCTCAAGGAGGAGGTCCCCGCCGGCTGGACCGGCCGGGCCCGCGCCGCCATCGCCGAGGTACGCCGCCGGATGCCCGACCTGGACAACCTGATCCGACGCAACGAGATCTTCCTGGCCCGTACCGTCGGGGTGGGGGTGCTGTCGGCCGCCGACGCCGCCGCGTTCGGGGCGTCCGGGCCGGTCGCCCGCGCCTCCGGGCTGGACCTCGACCTGCGCCGCGACGAGCCCTACCTGGCGTACGACCAGCTCGACGTGCCGGTGGTCACCCGCACCGCCGGGGACTGCCACGCCCGCTTCGAGGTGCTGCTCGACCAGGTGTACGCCTCCCTCGACCTCGCCGAACAGTGCCTCGACCGGGTCGACCGGCTCACCGGCCCGGTGAACACCCGGCTGCCCAAGGTGGTCAAGGCCCCCGAGGGACACACCTACGCGTGGACGGAGAACCCGCTCGGGATCAACGGCTACTACCTGGTGTCGCGGGGCGAGAAGACGCCGTGGCGGCTCAAGCTGCGCACCGCGTCGTACGCCAACGTGCAGGCCCTGGCCACCCTGCTCCCCGGCTGCCTGGTGCCCGACCTGATCGCCATCCTCGGCTCGATGTTCTTCGTGGTCGGCGACATCGACAAGTGACCCGCCGCTGACCCGGTCAGCGCCAGTGCCCGCCCGCGCGCGGAGTGTCGTCCTGCGGCGGGTAGCCGTACCGCTGCTCGCCCGCCCACTGCGGATGGTCGCGCGGCTCGGGCTCCGGGTCGCGCCACGACACCACCGGCTCCCGGTCCCGCCACTGCTCGGCCCGCTGTCCCTCCCACCGCCGGTCGTCGGCGCGCGCCGACCGGTCCTGGGCGGGCTGCGGCTCGGCGCGGGACGGCCACTGCCCGTCCGGCCGGTCCTGGTCCGGTGGGGTCGCGTGGGCCGGCCACTGTTCGGCCGGCCGGTAGCTGCGCGCCGGCTCCCGCCACTGCTGCGGCACCGGCACCCCGCCGGCCGGCAGCGCGGGACGCTCGGACTGCTCCGGTCGACCGCCATCCCAGCGGTCGCCGGTGGGCTCCGCCCCGTCCCGGTACGGCTCCTCCTGTCGCACCGAGGCCCAGCGGTCCGAGTAGTGGTAGCCGCCGTCGGCGCGCGCCTCCGCGTGGCGCTCCCCGACCCGCACCTCCCGGGCCCGGCCCTCGTCACGCGCCTCGGCCCAGCGGTCACCGGCCCGCGCCTGGCGGGCCGGCGGTTCGGCCCGGTCCTGCCCCCAGCGGTCACCGGCACGCGGCGCGGGCGACTCGGCACGGCCTCCCGCCCAACCGGACCGACCTCCCGCCGACCAGCCACCGGCCTCCCCGCCACCCGCCGACCACTCCGGCCGGCCCGGCTCGGGCCGGTCGTCGCCCGGCGTCGACCAGGCGGGGCCGGCAGCGGCCGGCCAGGCCCGCTCGTCACGCGATGCCGGACGGGCCGCCCGGGAACGGTCCTCCGGCGGGGCCGACCAGCCCCGGCCGGTCGGCTCGGACGGTGCCGACCAGGAACGCTCCGGCTCCCCGCCGGCCCAGGACGACTCGTCCCCGCCGGAGGCCCACCGGCCGGCGTACCCGCCGCCGTATCCGCCGGACGGGTCGGGGCCGTCGACGACGGTGTGCCGGGTGGTCACGTGCACGGTCTCGGTGTGCCGCACCACGCCGAGCGGGCGGGACGTCGACTCGGCGGCGGGCCCCCCGCCGCGTGGCTCCCGGCCGGCCGCCCCGTACACCCCGGCCTGCCCGGTGGTCGGGCGCTCCGGGGCGTAGCGACGGCCGGTCGGTTCGGCGGCCTCCCGGTCGGACGGCACCCGCCCCCGGCCCGCCACGACCGGCTCGGAAGCCTCCGGGTGGTTCCAGTCCGACGCGGGTTCCTCGACTGCGGCCCGTCGCCGGCCCACCGGGGCCTCAGGTGCCGGCTCGGCGGCCGGGACCCGGGCCCGGCCGGCACCGGCGACGGAATCCTCGGCGGGCGGGGCGGCGACGGCGGCAGCCAGCTCGGCCGCCGAGTCCAACCGGCGACGCAACGCGGTGACCTGTTCCTCGGCCCGCTGCGACTGGTCCAACGCCTGGTTGCCACGCTGGGCGGCGGCCACGATCTCGCTGCGCAGCTCGCGCCGGAGCTGCTCCAACTCGTCGAGCACCGACTCGTCGGACGCCCGGACACCGCCGTCGGCGCGCAGCGCGATGGACAGGCCGATCAGCACGACGGCGGTGATGGCCAGCACCGCGGCGAACCGCAGCGGACCGTTGCCGTCAGCGAACAGCAGGATCAGCGCGGCGATCGGCGCGAACGCCACCCCGATCCAGAACAGGACGGTCAGCAGTTGCGGTCTGCGCTTCTCGGAGACGACCGGGGAGGGCATGGCTGTGCAGCCTACCGAGATGTACGCGGGCTGGGAACGGTCCCAGGGCAGAATTGCCCCGATCTCGGCCGGTACGCCTCGGCGCGACCGGATCGCCGCCGACCGGCATCCGCCCTGGTCAACGGGGCACGATCAGCCCGTTGCGGGACGTTCCCGGTCGCGGTCGGCTGCCACCGACCGCGACCGGGATCACGTTCAGCTGGTGGCGAGCGCGCCGTCGGACGAGAAGACCAGGCCGACGCTGGCGGTGCCGGTCTTCAGGGCGTTCTTGGTCTGCGGGCCACCGGCGTCCAGCGAGCTGAACGAACCGGCCTTGAAGTCGTAGACCTCCACCAGACCGGCCTGGCACTTCGGCCGCTGCGGGCACTCCGGCGGGCCGGCCAGCACGGTGTCCTTGCCGGAGCACTTGGCCGCCAGGTCGGAGAGGGTCTTCAGGGAGTACTTGTCGGCGAACGCCTTGGTCACCGCGAAGGCGTTCTGGTCCTGCGCCGCGGACGGGGTGCCGAACGTGATGCCCGCCTTGTCACCCTCGGACTTCAACGCGCTGACCGTCTTGTCCAACTCCGGCGAGGAGACCGGGGTGGCGTCCTTGCCGTTGGCCTTGGTGTTGAGGAACTCGGCCATGGTCGCCGCGTACTCGGGGACGACCTGGATCTCGCCCTTCTCCAGGCTGGGCTCGTACAGCTCGCGGTTGCCGATCTGCTGCACCTTGACCTGGTAGCCGGCGGCGGTGAGGGCGATGTTGTACAGCTCGGCCAGGGTCTGGCTCTCGGAGAAGTTGCCCGCCCCGACGACGATCTGCCCACCCGGGCCCTTGGCGATGCCGCTGGTCAGCCCGTTGGCCGAGGCGAACTCCTCGGCGGCCGCCTTCGGCGTCTTGCGGTCCACGTCGACCGCCTTGTTGAGGGCGATCAGCTTCGGCGTGTCCAGCGCGGCCGAGACCTTGTCCAGCGCGGCGAGCAGCTGCGGGTTCGCCACCTTCGCGTTGACCGCCGGGATGATGTTGTCGGTGTTCTGGAGCTTCTTGTCGTCGTCGAGGACGACGAGCTGGTCACCGGCGACCGGGGCGCAGCCCGCACCGCTGGCGCCCTGCTGCGGAGCGTCGGTGCCGGACGAGCCGGCGTCCCCACACCCGGTCAACAGACCCGCCAGGGTCAGGGCACCCACCGCACCCGCCGCCAGCCGTGTCCGTACGCGCATCGTGCCCGCCTTCCGTGTCCCGGCGCGACCCCGGGCAGGGCCGGCCGCGTGTCCGACGGGCGACGGCCGCCGCCCGCGGGTTCAGCCAATATCCTTCCGGACCGACCGACAAACTCTGAACCGCTTTCGTAACGTGATCGTCACGGAAAGGGATCAGTTCCCCGCCGTGGCGTCCGCCGCCCGCCGGTTGGCCGCCCGCCGGGTACGCCGCAGCGGTCGCGGGGTCACCGCCCGCTCGACAAGTGCCAGCACCCCCTCGGCCGCCAACGCCAGCCCCGCCACCAGCACCCCACCGGCGATGATCTGCCCGCCACCGGCCGCGATGTCGAGCCCGAAACCGGCCCGGATGATCTGGCCCAGCCCTCCACCGTTGACGAACGAGGCCAGCGCCGCCGTCGCCACCACCTGGACGGCGGCCGTACGGAACCCGGCGGCCAGGTACGGCACCGCCAGTGGCAACTCCACCCGACGCAGCACCTGCCAGCCCGACAGCCCCATCCCGCGTGCCGCGTCCCGGGCCTCCGGGTCGGCCTGCCGCACCCCGGTGTACGCGTTGGCCAGCAGCGGCGGCACCGCGAACACGGCCAGCGCCACCACCACCGCCGGTCGCCCGAAGCCGAGGAAGGTCAGCGGCAGGATGGTGAGCAGCGCCAGGGTGGGGATGGACAGGGTCAGGTTGGAGATCAGCACGACGGCGCCGCCGCCCCGCCCCGAGTGCCCCAGCCAGAGGCCGATCGGCCAGGCCACCAGGCAGCCCAGCAGCACCGCCGCGGCGGACATGCTCAGGTGCTCCCCGACCCGGTCCAGCACCCCACCGGGGTTGGTCCAGTTGAGCGGGTCGTTGAGCCAGACCACCGCCTGCTGCACCGGATTCACTGGTCAAATCCTTCGTTCGTGACTGCGGGGCTCCGCTGCGCTGCACTCATCGGACCGACCTTTCGCTCGCGACTGCGGGGCTCCGCTGCGCTGCGCTCCTCGCGCTCACCGGGAACGGCTCCGCAGCCAGGGGGTGAGCAGGCGGCCCACGCCGGCCAGGATCAGGTCCAGCACCAGGGCGAGCAGGACGCAGAGCAGGGTGCCGGTCATGATCTGCGCCTTGTAGAAGTTGTTCTGGAACCCGGCGAAGATCAGCTGCCCCAGGCCACCCCGGCCGATCACCACCCCGACGGTGACCAGCGCGACGGTGGAGACCGTGGCGAGGCGTACCCCGGTGAGGATGCCGGGCAGGGCCAGCGGCAGGTCGATCCGGAACAGCCGGGCCCACCGGCCGTACCCCATGCCCTCGGCGGCGTCACGCACCTCGGGAGGCACCTGGTTCAGCCCGGCCACCGCGTTGCGGACGATCACCAGCAGCGCGTACAGCACCACCACGGTGAGCACGGTCACCGCGCCGATGCCCAGGTAGGGGGCGATGAACGCGAACAGTGCCAGGGAGGGGATCGTGTACAGCACCCCGGTCAATGCGAGAATCGGCCCGGCGAGACGCCGGTACCAGTAGGCGAGCACCGCCAGCGGCAGGGCCACCAGCGCGGCGAGCAGCACGGCCCGACCGGTCAGCGAGGCGTGCTCGCGCAGCGCGGCGAGAATGGTGTCAGAGTTGTCCCGCACGTACTGCCAGGAGAACCACGGATTACCCGGCTCGGCCCGGTAACTCAGGTGGAAGGACACACGTGGACGTTACCCCCGGGGGCACCGGCGACGCAGGACACAGTGCCGCCTCGATCACGCTCGACGGCATCCGCAAGCGGTATCCCGACGGCACCGACGCGGTCCGTGAGCTGAGCCTGGAGGTGCCGGCCGGCGAGCTGGTGGTGCTGATCGGCCCGTCCGGCTGCGGCAAGTCGACGGTGCTGCGGATGGTCAACCGGCTGATCGAGCCGACCGGCGGCCGGATCATGCTCGGCGACGAGGACATCACCCGGGTCGACCCGGTGAAACTGCGCCGACGCATCGGCTACGTGATCCAGAACGTCGGCCTGTTCCCGCACCAGACGGTCGCCACCAACGTCGGCACCGTACCCCGGCTGCTCGGCTGGCCGAAGGAGCGGATCCGGCAGCGCAGCGGCGAGCTGCTGGAGCTGGTCGGGTTGGACCCGGCCCAGTTCGGACGCCGCTACCCGCACGAGCTGTCCGGCGGGCAGCGGCAGCGGGTCGGGGTGGCCCGCGCGTTGGCCGCCGACCCGGTGGTGCTGCTGATGGACGAGCCGTTCTCCGCCGTCGACCCGATCGTGCGGACCCGGCTGCAGGAGGAGTTCCTCCGGCTCCAGGCCGAGGTCCGCAAGACCATCGTGCTGGTCACCCACGACCTCGACGAGGCCGTCCGGCTCGGCGACCGGATCGCGGTGCTCTCCGAGGGCGGCCGGCTGGAGCAGTACGACACCCCGGCGGCCCTGCTCGGCACGCCCGCCTCGCCGTTCGTGCGCGAGTTCGTCGGCGCGGACCGGGGCATCCGCCGGCTGGCGGTCACCCCGGTCACCCGGGAGGTGCTCGACGGCGAGGCCACCGACGCCACCCTGCCGGAGCTGCCGCTGGGCCGCTCGGCGTACGACGCGCTGGCCGCGATGCTGACCGCCGGCACCGACGCGGTCGTGGTCACCGCCGACGGCCGGCCGGCCGGCACGCTCAGCCGCGCCCGGGTGCTCGACCTCGGGCAGCCCGGCGGCTAGCCCGTGCCCGGCGGGTCAGGCCCGCCCGCCCAGGCTGGCCAGCCCGATGATCCAGCCGGCGAAGAAGCCGTAGCCGGCCCCGGTGCCGGTGGCCTCGAAGGCCGCCAGCAGCGGGCCGTCCGCGGTGAGCAGCGCCGCCAGCAGGGTCGCCGCCGCCGCGGCCAGGGTGTACGCGGCCCAGCCGGAGAAGAACTGGCTGGCCGACCCGGGCACCCGGGCCACCTGACCGGCCGGCAGCAGGTAGAGCAGCGCCCCGGCGAACAGCAGCAGCAGGATGGCCCGCAGGTCGGTGGCGAGCACCCCGTGCTCCGGGGTCGACTCGACCCGCCAGGCGGGCCAGGCGAGCAGCCGCAGGTACCAGCCCCCGGCGGAGTTCGGATCGGTGTGGGCCTCGGCCCAGCGGACGTACCAGGGACTGCCGCAGACGACGACGAGGATCAACGCGGCGAGAGTGCCGGTGCCGGCGGCGGTGCCGTACCCCTGCACGCTGCGGGGGCGTTGGGTGAGGGCCATGCGGCGGGAAGTTCCCGACCCGCCACGGCCGGCAAACCTCTCCCGCCAGCCGGCGGGCCGGCCGCTCAGTGCTTCATCAGGTAGTCGATGAACGCCGCCCGCAGCAGCGGCGCGGACTCCTCGTAGCCGTGCCCGGTCAGTTCCCGCCACAGCGCCGCCGCCTCGTCGATGGTCGGCCCCACCGAGTTGGGCGCCCCGTCGAGCGCGGCGGCCTCGTCGGCGTTCGGCAGATGCCGGAGCACCGACCAGAAGAACCCGACGTCCCGCCGCTCCCGGGCCCGCGCGAAGGCCCGCTCGCGCAGCTCCTCGGTGGAGAGGGCGTCGAGCTGGTCGAAGGTGTGGCCGGTGCCGGCGGAAGGAGTCTCGGTCATGCCCGCGAGCCTAACCGGAGAGATCGTCGCCGGCCCGTCGTCCACGCCCGGTCGCCGGCCGCACCGGTCCGGGCGGGGGCCGCTCACCGCTCGTCGGCGTCCCAGCGGGGTGGGGCGCTCGGCCAGCGGGGGGCCTCCCAGGGGTCGGGCGGGGTGTCGTCGGTCGTCCGCTCCGGCAGGGCCGGGGTCCAGTTGCGCGCCTCCCCGCCCGGGGGCATCGACCAACCGGAGCTGATCGCCCCGTCCCGCACCGGCGGCAGCTCCACCGGTTCACCCGGGACGGTGCGGGGCCGGCCGTACGTCTCGACCAGCCGGGTCACCAGCAGGCCACCGGCCAGGGCCGTCCCACCGACGGCCCACCTGTCGGTCGGCGCGCCGACACCGTCCGCCCAGGCCAGGTAGGTAACCACCAGGCCGACCGCGAGGAGTGCGCCGAAGATCCCACCCCGCCGGCCGTACGCGCTGGTGCCGCCGAACATGGACACCCCGACCGCGAGCACCGTCCAGTCCAGTCCCGACGTGGGCGTCACCGGGCCGTCCGCGTTGGCGGCGACGAGCACCCCGGCGAGCATCGCCAGCACGGTGGAGGCGATCAGCGCGGCCGAGGTCACCAGGGCGGCGGCCATGCCGCGTCGGCGGGCCGGGTCGGCCACCGGCCGGAACCGGCCGACCAGCCGGCGTACGGTCCGGATCGCGCCGAACGCGCCGAGCAGGACGACCACCGCGGCGAACCCGGCGAACAGGTAGTAGGCGTTGCGCCGGGGGTCGTAGTCGGCCTGCACCGCCACCGGCAGGTCCCGCCGTTCGATCCAGACGATCACTCCGGCGGCGGCGGCGAGGCTGGCCGCCCAGCCGGGCACGTGCAGTACCACCACCGCCCAGGCCAGGGCCAGCCCGCCCAGCGCGGCGGCGACCAGTGCCGGGACGACCGCCGTGGACACCCCGCGGTCGCCCTGCTCGGCGAAGTGCAGCGCGGCGGCCAGCGCCACCGGGCCGATCGCCAGGTTCACCGCGGCGGTCCGCAGGCTCAGCCCGGCGGCGAGGACGAGCAGGCCGAGCGCGACCGCGTCGACGAGCAGCCGCCGCAGGCCGGCACCGCGCAGCGCGTCCGGGTCGTCCCGCCACAGCAGGTAGGCCAACGCGGCGAGGGCGAGCAGCAGCGCCAGTTCCCAGACCACGTGCACGCCGAGCCGGTCCCGGCCGGGTTCTCCCTGCTCCGGGCCGTCGAGGACGTTCTCGGGTACGGTCGCGGGCACCTCTGCCGACGCGGTCCGGCCCGGTTCGTCGTACACCATGCGGTGCGCCTCCCAGGTGACCGGCCGTCACCGGTGACGGCTGACTGTGTTCCGGTCGCCAGGCACCGTACCCGCGCGCCGGGGGCGGGCGTAACCCCTGTCAGCGCTGCCCGGGTCGGTCGGCCCGGTCGTCGGCGTCGTCGTCGGACTCGGGGACCCGGCAGGAGCGTTCGAGCCAGAGCGCGGCGGCGACCAGGGCCAGCGCGGCGAGGGTGCCCGCCCCGGCGGCCGGCCGGTCCTCGATGGCGGCGTTGGTCGGCTCGACGAAGAGCCAGCCGGTCAGCCCGGCGTAGAAGCCGAGGAAGATCGCCCCGGCCAGCGCGGACGCCTTGGCCAGCACCACGAACCGGGCGACCAGCAGCGGGTTGACCGGCTCCCGACCGGGCCGCCGCTCGATCCGGCCACGGGTGTTGACCGCCGCGTACGCCTCCAGCACGGCCAGCGCGGCCAGGGTGACCACCGGCAGCCAGGGCAGCCGGGGAGTGCCGCTGTAGTAGAAGCTGCTGATCAGCAACCAGGCCACGGCGGCGGCGGCGAGCGCGGCGACCAGCAGCGTCGAGAACCTGGTGGGGCCCATCCTCGACCCGTCGGGCTCCCGGTCACGGGGTGGTCGGGGCGGCGTCATACCGGCCGGCTCCACTGGTTCATGTGTCCGACTCTAACGAAAGATCGGGGCGGGGGGTCAGTTCGAGGGCGTCCCCGGCGACCGGTTCGGCGTTGAGCAGGTCGGTCAGCCAGCCGTGCCCGGCCAGCCGCCCGTGCGGGTCGATGTCGATCCACGGGCGGAGCACGAAGGCGCGCTGGTGGGCGCGGGGGTGCGGCAGGGTCAGCGCGGGGTCGTCGCTGAGCACCGGCCGGCCGTCGTCGTCCCAGACGGCGACGACGTCCACGTCGAGGGTGCGCGGCCCGTACCGGCGGGCCGGGTCGCGGACCCGGCCGGCGGCGGTCTCGGCGGCGTGCGCCCGCGCCAGCCAGTCGTCCGGGGTCGCCGCCGGGTCGGCGACCATGACCGCCGCGTTCAGGTACGCCGGCTGGTCGGCGTCGCCCCACGGGGGTGTCTCGTAGACGCCGGAGACCAGCAGCACCGCGTCACCGAGACCGGCGACCGCGGCCCGTAGGTGGTCGAGCCGGTCGCCGAGGTTGCTGCCGATCGACAGCACCGCCCGGGTCACCGGGTACGCCGCATCGTGACGGCCACGTCGGTGAAGGTGTGCGGGATCGGGGCCTCGGGCTTGTGGACGGTGACGGTGGCGGCGACGACCAGCGGCTCGGCCAGGCAGACCGCGAGCAGCCGGTCGGCCAGCGTCTCGATCAGGTTGACCGGCTCGCCGGTGACCACCGCGACCAGCCGCTGCGCCAGCTCGCCGTAGTGCACGGTGTCGGTCACCTCGTCGGAGCGGGCGGCCGGGGCGAGGTCGAGTTCGAGTTCGGCGTCAACCACGAACTCCTGGCCCTGGGCACGCTCGAAGTCGTAGACGCCGTGCCGGCCCCGGGCCCGCAGTCCGGTCAGGACGATCCGGTCGGTCACGTTCCTCCCTCCGTCCGGCCGGTGGGGGCCGGGTCGTTGCCGCTGGTGGCGAGCCGGGGGCGGCCGGTGGCCGACCAGACGGCGAGCGCGTCGGTGGTGCCCCGGACGTCGTGTACCCGTACCCCCCAGGCGCCGGCGGCGACGGCGAGCACGCTGGTGGCGATGGTGGCGGCGGCCCGACCGTCGGTGTCCCGCGGGGTGCCGTCGGGGGTGGCGAGCAGGTGGCCCAGGTAGGACTTGCGGCTGGCACCGAAGAGCAGCGGCAGGCCGAGGTCGAGCAGTTCGGGCAGGCGGGCGCTGAGTTCCCAGTTGTGCGCGGCGGTCTTGGCGAAGCCGAGCCCGGGGTCGATCACCAGCCGGTCGGCGGCCACCCCGGCGGCCAGCGCGTCGTCGACCCGCCTCGCCAGTTCGGCCCGGACGTCGGTGACCACGTCGGTGTAGCCGGCCAGCTCGCGCATCCCCCGGGAGTGCCCCCGCCAGTGCATGAGCACCCAGGGGCAGCCGGCGTCGCGGACCACCCGGGCCATGTCGGGGTCGGCCAGGCCGCCCGAGACGTCGTTGACCACGGCGGCCCCGGCGACGACGGCCGCCTCGGCGACCGGGGCGCGGGTGGTGTCGATGCTGACCGGCACCCCGGCGGCGGCGAGTTCGCGGATCACCGGCAGCACCCGGGACGCCTCGGTGCGGGGGTCGACCCGGTCGGCGCCCGGCCGGGTGGATTCCCCCCCGACGTCGACCAGGTGCGCGCCCTCGTCGTGCAGTCGCACCCCGTGTGCGACGGCGGCGTCGAGGTCGGCGTACCGGCCGCCGTCGGAGAAGGAGTCGGGGGTGACGTTGAGGACGCCCATCACCACCGGGGCCTGCGCCCGTACCAGATCGGTCACGACTAGACGGTACCGGTCGCACGGGGGCGCTCCGGGGCCCCCCACCAGCCCCGCCACGACCACCCTGACGTGCCTGTTGGAACAGGTGTACGATCGGTCGTCCGGGTCGAATCGGGTCGACTCTTCGCGGCTTGTCGCAAAGGGGGGCGGCCCGTACGCTGTGGAATTGCCCAGCATCAAGAGATGGCGAAGCCTGGAGGGAGGGCCGAAGCGGGAAAATCCCCCCAAATCTCGCCACTCTCCGTGGTGAGAGACCCGCGCCGCGTCATCGACGCTGTGCACAGTGAGCACATTCCCGCCAGGCTTGCCTACTGCACCACCGCGGCACCGCCGGCCGCGTTATGGGGAGGTTCCAGTGATCGCCTTCGAGCTGATGGAGACGACGTCTTCCGGCGTCGCACAGGTGCTGCACACCCTGGCGACGACGCCACTCGCCGAACCGGCCCCCAAGGGCATCGACACCAACGGTGTCGTCACCTTCTTCGCCAGCAAGATCGCACCCATCCTGCTCGCCGTGCTCGGGGTCATCTTCATCGGCCGGGCCAGCCGGGGCGAGATCTCCAAGGTGCTGACCAGTTCGGCCATCGCGATCGTCGGGCTGGCCTTCATCGCCGGCGCGGCAACACTCTTCTTCATCGGTGACTACCTGATCGATCTGATCTTCGAATAGGCGCGGGCGAGACATGCGGCTGCGCACCGACGACGACATCTACCGGGCCCGCCTGGTCTACCTCGGGCCGCCCGGCTACACCCTTCCGGTCCACCTCCCGTACGCCCAGTACGGACTGTTCATGCTGCTCGTACCCCTCTACATGTTCATCCACTGGCTGTTCACGCTGCAGGTCGAGCTCTTTCCCGCCTGGGAGATCGCGCTCGCCATCGTGAGCACCTCGTTCATCTTCCGGTACGTCGACCCGGACCGGCCGGCGCGGATGGTCATCCGCACCGCGCTCACCGACTGGCGACGCACCCGGGAACCGGCCGCCGAACTGCGGGACCCCCGCCTGGTCGGCAGCCGGATCAGGATCCGGGAGGAACTGGCATGACGGGGCGTTTCCCTATCGGGCAGTCGGACCACACGGGTGAGGCGGTCGAATGAGTCGCTCTTCCACGCCGGGTTTCCCGGCCGGACGACACAGCGCCCCACACGGTAACCGTGCGCGGTCGTTCGACTACCCCCAGGAGGAGCTGCGGGACGACGAGCCGTACGACCCGTCCCTGCTCACCGGCCCGGGACAGGGCGGTGTGGGGGTTTTCCAGGCTCCCCGGCCCAGTCCCGGCCGGGGCACTCCGCCGGCCGAGCCGGCACCCGCCGCGCCGATGCTGGTGGGTGACGGCACCGACATCGACTCCCCCTTCCTCGACCTCTTCGGTGGTGGTCCCCGCCCCGGCGCCACCCCGTCGCCCGGCACCCCGGCGCGCCGGGGACCCGGCCGGGAGCACCGACCCGTGCCGCACCAGCCGGCCCCCACCCCCACCCCGCCGCCGGCCATCGAGGCGCAGGCACCTGCGGCGGCCATCGAGGCGGCCCCCCCGGCCGCGCGTACCCGCGTCCCGCACCAGCAGGGCGACCGGTCGACGGCGACCCCGACCGGCGACCGTCCGGCCGAGGCACCGCAGCGGGCACCGCGCCGGGTCCCCACCGACCCGTTCCCCCGGGACACCGGCGAACCGCTCACCGCACGGGAGGCGGCCGAACGCGCCCGCCGGGAGGCCACCGAACGGGCCCGGGAGGCGTCCGACCGCGCCCGGCGCGAGGCCGCCGAGCGGGCTCGCCGGGAGGCCGCCGAACAGGCGGCGGCGGACGCGGCCCGCCGCGAGGCAGCCGAGGCGGCACATCGCGAGGCGGTGGTCCGGGCCGAACGCGAGGCGGCGGAGGCGGCACACCGCGAGGCGGTCGCTCAGGCCGAACGCGAGGCCGCCGAGCAGACCCGGCGGGAGGCGGCCGAGGCGGCCCGGCGCGAGACGGCGGAGCGGGGCCGACGCGAGGCCGCCGAGCAGGCGCGGCGGGAGAACGCCGGCCAGTCCCGGCGGGACGCCACACTGACCCCCCGACCCCGCCCCACCCCCGCGGCGACCCCGGCCCCGGCCAGGCCCGAACCCGTCGAGCCGGCCTGGCCGGAGGACGTCGAGCCGGCCTGGCCGGAGCCGACCGAGCCGATCCGGGCGGAGGCCGTGGTGGCCCCGGCCGGCGCGCTGGCCGCCGAACCGGCCCGGCCCGCGCCCGTCGACCCCGACCGGCCCGCGCCGGCGGACCCCGGCTCCCGGGAACTTGCCACGCCCCGGGAACGTGCGGCGAGCCGCCGAACCGCCGCGACCAAGCCGGTCCGGGTACGCCCACCGAAGATCAAGTTCGGGGACCGGGACCCGTCGATCGAGCTGGCCATCACCGAGATCGCCGGGCACCTGACGTTCACCCCCAACACGGTCACCGCCTGGTACTGGCTCCCCGAGGTGCGGTGGGCGTTCCGTCCGGACGCCGAACGCGAGGCGCTGCTCTCCGCCATCTCCGAGCAGTACGCCGGCCTGGCCGGCTTCCGGCTGCACCTACGCCGCACCACCAGGCCGTTCCCCGCCGACGAGTGGGCCCGCACCATCGACGCGCACACCGCGTCGCCGCTGCCCGACGTGCCCGGCACGCCCGGCTGGGCCGACCACCTGGTCGCCGCGCAGCAGCACCTGATGTCGGTCAACCACGCCGAGGGGCAGACCTACCTCGGGGTCACCTTCGCCCGTCGTTCCCTCGGCGACTCCCTCACCGAACGTCTGCTGCGCGCCTTCGGCAGGGGCACCGCCGACGGTGAACGCCGCAAGCTGGGTCGCACCGTCGAGCAGTTCGACGAGGTGCTGGGCAGCTTCGGCATGCGGGGCCGGCGGGTCACCGCGCAGGAGCTGGAATGGCTGCTCTACCGCTCGGTGGCACTGTGCATGGCCCCGCCCGGTGCGCTCTCCCCGGTGACCAACGGCCGGTGGGAACGCGGTGACCTGCTCGCCCTCACCGAACAGGTCGAGCGGTACCGCACCCCGTACGGCACCACCGTCAAGCTGGTCAACCGGATGACCGGCGAGGAACGGCACGTGGCCGTGCTCGCGGTCGGCCGGATGGAGCCACTGGAGATCCCCGAACGGCACGAGCCGTGGCTGCACTTCCACGAGCGGCTGCCCTGGCCGATGGAGATCTCCACCCGGGTCGACATCCTCGGCTCCGGTGACTCCTTCCGTAACCTCGAACACCGGCTGCGGATGATCCGGTCGCAGCAGCTCGACTACGCCGAACACGGCATCGACGCCCCGCCCGAGCTGGAACGGCTCGCCAAGCGGGCGCTGGTGATCGGCGACGAGATGACCACCGGCCTGCCGGTCGACTCCGCCCGGGCACACGGCTGGCACCGGATCGCCGTGGGCGGCCGGACCCGCGAGGAGTGCATGGAACGGGCCCGCCGGCTCATCCAGCTGTACTCGCGCGAGCTGCGCATCTCCCTGCAACACCCGAAGAACCAGGACTGGCTGGCCCGAGAGTTCATCCCCGGCGAGCCGATCGCCAACACCGGCTACGTCCGCCGGATGCCGGTGCCGCTGCTGGCCGCCGCGCTCCCCCAGGCCGCCTCGACCGTCGGCGACCGTCGGGGCGACCTGATCGGGCGTACCGCCGGGACCTGCCGTCGGCCGGTCTTCCTCGACCTGCACTTCCCGATGGAGGTACGCGAGCGCTCCGGGCTCGCCGTCTTCGTCGCCGAACCCGGTGGTGGCAAGTCGACCCTGCTCGGCGCGCTCGGCTACCTGGCCGCCCGGCGGGGGGTGCAGGTCACCCTGCTCGACCCGTCCGGGCCACTGGCCCGGCTCTGCGCCATGCCGGAACTCAAGCCGTACGCCCGGGTGCTCAACCTGACCGGCTCGGAGCCGGGGACGCTGGCCCCGTACGCGCTCATCCCCACCCCGCTGCGCAGCGAGTTCACCTCCGGGGCGGCGGGCGACCGGGAGTTCGAGATCGCCGTCTCCAACGCCCGGGCCGAGCGACGCATGCTGGTGCAGGACATCTGCATGATGCTGGTGCCGCCGCAGGTGGCCCGGGAGGCGTCCACTGCCACCCTGTTCCGGCACGCGGTACGGCAGGTGCCGGCCGAGGAGACGTCCACCCTGGACGACGTGGTCACCTGCCTGCAGGGGCTCGACGACGACGCCGGCCGGGAACTGGCCCACCTGCTGCTCGACACCGCCGAGATGCCCCTGGCCATGCTCTTCTTCGGACGCCCGCCGGAGGGGCTGCTCGGTGCGGGGGCGGCGCTCACCGTGATCACCATGGCCGGCCTCCGCCTGCCCGACCTCAAGATCGAACGCGAGTACTGGTCGGCCGAGGAGGCGTTGGCCCTGCCGATGCTGCACACCGCGCACCGCCTCGCCGTCCGCCGCTGCTACGGCGGGTCGATGTCCTCCCGCAAACTCGTCGGCCTGGACGAGGCGCACTTCATGGAGGGCTGGCGCTCCGGCCGGTCCTTCCTGGTCCGCCTCGCCCGCGACTCCCGCAAGTGGAACCTCGCCGCCCTGGTCGCCTCGCAGAACCCGAAGGACATCCTCGGCCTCGACGTCCAGAACCTCGTCTCCACCGTCTTCGTCGGCCGCATCGCCGAGGACACCGAGATCGCCTCCGAGGCGCTCCGGCTGCTCCGGGTGCCGGTCGACGACGGCTACGAGGCCACCCTGGCCTCCCTGTCCGCCGTCGACACCACCTCCGCCACCCGGCTCGGCTTCCGCGAGTTCGTCATGCGGGACGTCGACGGCCGGGTGCAGAAGGTCCGGGTCGACGTGTCGTACGTCGAGGGGCTGCTGGATCACCTCGACACCACCCCCGCCGCGGTCGCCCAGGCCGCCGGGATACTGCCGACCGTCCTGGCTGATCTGGAGGCGTGACAATGGCGAGGGCCCGGGCACGGATCACGGCGCTCCTCCTCGCACTCGGCGTACTCGCCGGTGCCACGATCGCCTGGCCGGTGGTCGGGGCCACACCGGCGTACGCCCGTACCCCCGTCACAGGTCAGGCCACCCTGACGGCACAGGCGGCTGCCGATCTCTGCACCACCAAGGAGTGGCAGGCCGACTTCCGCGCCTGCGTCGCCAAGCTCAAGCAGGTCAGCGAGACGGAGGTGGACTGCCGGAAGCCGCCGGTACCGTCGGCCCCGGACTCCGGTCTGGCGGGCTGGTTCGCCTCCCGCCCCGACTCGTCGAAGCTTCCCGGGCCGAAAGGCTTCTACAGCGACTACGGCTACGGTGGCTACAGCTTCAACACGTACGACGTGGAAGGGGGCTGTGCCTCCACCGTCCTGCATCCGGACTACAAGTTCACCACCACTGTCGCCAACGGCGAACTGATGATGGCAACTGCCGTGGTGGGTGCCTCGAACGCGCTCCGGGAACGCGCCTGGGACCCCCGGTCGATGTGGAACTGGGCCGACCCGCTGGTGGAGAAGGCGACCAAGGCCGTCTACCAGAAGGTGTTCAGCGTCTTCGGCATCGTGACGCTCTGTGTGGTGGGCCTCTACCTGCTCTGGCGCTCCCGTCAGTCGGACATGAGCAACGCGATGACCACCGCGGGCTGGGCCCTGCTGGTGATGGTCGCGGTGACCGCACTGGCCGCCTGGCCGGTGAAGTCGGCCAACATTGCCGACGGCACCCTCATCACCTCACTGGGCGTCGTCCATGACGCCGTCGGACCAGCGACGCGAGACATTCCAGCAGACAAGTGCGTTCTGCCGAATCCCGATGCATGTGTGGACAAGCGTCCCCCGGCAGTCCGTGCCAGTGACACCGCCACCGAATCGATGTTGTACCGCAACTGGCTGCGCGGGGTCCTGGGCTCGGCGGACAGCGAGACGGCCAAGAAGTACGGGGCAGCCCTCTACGATGCGAAGTCGCTCTCCTGGGAGGAGGCCGAGAAGCTCAGGGAGAATCCCGCCACCCGCGAGGCCACCATCAAGGCCAAGCAACAGCAGTGGATGACGGTCGCCGAACAGATCAAGACCGAGAATCCCGAGGCTTACGAGTATCTCCAGGGCAGCCGGGACATGGACCGGATCGGTTCCGGGTTCATCGCGGTCCTGGCCGCACTGCTCTTCGCCATGTTCGACCTCACCGCCTCGCTGCTGGTGCTGCTCGGATTCATGATCTTCCGGTGGGCGGTGATCGCCGCACCGATCCTGGGCACGATCGGCATGCTCCGCCCGGCCAGCGCCGGGCTGCGGCGGCTGGCGAACGCCGTGGTCGCTGCCGTGTTCAACATCGCCATCTTCGGCACCGGAGCGGCGATCTACCTGTTCGCCGTCGACCTGATCATGAGCACTCCGACACTGCCGGGCTGGCTCCAGGTGGTGCTGGTCTGGCTCTGTGGTGTGGTCGGTTGGTTGCTGCTCCGGCCCTACCGGAGGATCACCCAGCTCGGCGGCAAGGACAGCAGTGAGGCGGTCGGCTCGGCCGGGTCGTGGCACCGCCGTTTCTTCCGGGACATGCGCGTCGCCGCCCGACTCGACGTGGCCGAGCCGGGGGGCACGGCCGAGCCGAAGCTCACCAGGGGACGCGGGGCCGCGCTGGAGCCGGCCACCCTGCGGCCTGAGGCCAGGCGGGAAGACCCCAGCCACTCGACGGTCAGCACGCCGGGGCAGCGGGAGCGCCCGGATGGACGCGAACGCGCCGACGAGACCGAGACGAAGCCATCGACTCGGGAGGGCAAGCGGCCCACGCCCGCACCTCGTCCCCGGCGCCGTCCGGCGAGCTGGACCGAGCCGGACGTGCCGGAGGAGGCGCCGTCCTTCGTGGTCTACCGGCCTGACTCCGCGCCGGCACCGACACCCGTGAAACCCAGCCCCCGTATACGCTCCGAGGCGAGGTGACGCGATGCGGCGAGCGATCGAACTCCTCTTCACGCGACTCATCCGGTCGCGGCTCGGCATCGCGCTCGTGATCGCCGTGCTGGTGCTCGGGGTGATCGGTACGGCTCGCCTGGTGTCTGGTCCCGAAGACCTCACAGCGGGACTCAGCAGCCGTCCACGGGAACCGATCACGGCCGTCGATCCAGAGGAGGGTGACGACGGAGTCATCGCCACCCCGGTCCCGGAGTCACCGCGCACCCGGCCCGGGGAGCTGACCCCCGAGCAGACGGCGACCCGATTCACCACCGCCTGGTTGGGCGGGGCCACCATCACTGCGGAGCAGTGGCAGGCGGCTCTGCGGCCGATGTCGACGTCGGAACTCACCGAGAAGTTGGCCGGTGCCGACCCGGCCGGAGTGCCTGCTGTCAAGATTGCCGGCACTCCGACGCTACGACCTCGGACGGCGGTCTTCACGGAGGTTCTGGTTCCGTTGGAGGGCGGACAGCTGCGGCTGGAGCTGGTCGCCCCCGACGGCCGCTGGTTGGTGGATGCCGTGGACTGGGAGCGGGAATGACTGCCGAACTGCCACCGACCGGCGCCCCACGCCGCCGGGTCCGGATGGGTGCCGTTGCCGCCGCACTGACCGGCACTCTCGCGTTGCTCTGCTGTGGTGGCGGCAGCGCCGCGTTCTTCCTGACCAATCTCGGCGGCGACCAGGAGACCCTGGTGTCGAACGAGCAGCAGTGCGATGACGAGCACCGGGTCAACGTCACCGGCAAGATGCCCCGGATGTCCGCGTACGGGGCCAGTCAGATGCGTAATGCCGCGATCATCATCAAGGTCGGTCAGGACATGAAGGTGGCACCGCGGGGCTGGGTGATCGCGGTGGCGACGGCGATGCAGGAGTCAGCGCTGCGCAACCTGTCCAACAGCACCGTCGCCGGTTCCAGCGGCATTCCGAACGAGGGTGTCGGCTCTGACCACGATTCCCTCGGTCTCTTCCAGCAGCGGGCCGGCTGGGGCAGCGTCACCCAACGGATGAGCCCCGACTATGCGGCCCGCAAGTTCTACGAGAAGCTGTTGAAGATCGACGGTTGGGAACGGATGCCCCTGACCCGGGCCGCGCAGAAGGTGCAGATCAGCGCCTACCCCGACGCGTACGCAAAACACGAGGACGTCGCCAGTCAGATCGTCAATGCGCTCGCCGGTGGGGCTGCCCGCACGGTCCAGATCGCCGAGCGGGCGGTGTGCGACCGCGCCTCCGCCCGCGCCATCGCCGCCTCCGGCTGGACCGCGCCGATCGACGGCGGGGTCGGCTCCGGCTTTCGGACAGCGAGCCGACCGCGACACAACGGCGTGGACATCGGTGCCCGCAAGCGAACCGAGATCCACGCCGCCGCCACCGGTCGGGTGCTGGTGGCCCGCTGCGATCCCGACCACCGTGGAAATCGCAACTGTGACGTCGATGGTTTCCCGGGCAAGGGGGGGTGCGGGTGGTTCGTCGACATCCTGCACGCCGGCGGCTTCATCACCCGGTACTGCCACATGATCGAAAAGCCCCGGGTGGTCCCCGGGCAGCTCGTCAAAGCCGGGGAGGTGATCGGTCTGGTCGGGAGCAGTGGCAACTCCTCCGGCCCGCACCTGCACTTCGAGGTGCACATCGACAGCAACCGCAGCTTCTCCGGCGGCATCAACCCGGTGCCGTTCATGCGGCAGCGTGGTGCACCGCTGAACGGTTCGGCATGAGGCTGTCGCCTCGATGAGCGGACCACTGCCGGACCCGTTCGCCGGCCAGCCCGACTGGGCGCCACTTCCACCACGACCGGTCGAGATCGTTCCCGCCACCGGCCGGGTGGAGCTGCGCGGCCGGCGGGTCCTCGTCGGGCTCCCCGGCCTCGGTTGGCGCGGGGACCTGCGCGCCGACGAGCGGGTGGTACAGGGCAGCCGTACCTATGTGCCGGTCATCCCCGAGCACGAGTGGTACCGGGCGGAGGCCGACCAGGTGGAGGTCTTCGCCCCGCTCGTCCCCGTGGAGCGGGTCTGGGTGGAGACCCTGGGTGACCGGCCCGCGCCTACCGGACCGGTGCGGGAACAGGGGATCCAACTCGTCTCGCTGGACGGGCCGACGCACCGCGCCCCCACCCCGGTCTTCGAAACCGACGCGGTCAGCGGACGCCGGGTGGTCCACGTCGAGGACGCCGTCGAACACCGCGATCTACGCGCGGTGACCGAGTCCTACTCCGGTGCCGACGGTGACATCTGTGTCCGGGTCACGCCGGAACTGGAGTGGTACCGCTGGGCCTGGCGCGGACAACCACCCACTACTATGGAAATCCCCGTCCACCTGCTGTGGATTGAATAACCTCAACCGACCATATTTGCCATGCAGATTGTCCAATGATCGTCCAGGCGAGTCTGAAACCGCCAACGTTGGCGATCACTCTGTGAGATGCCGTCCACGGCTGCCGAAAGAATCAGATCGGTCTCCACCTGAGCGGTTTCGCCATCTCGCTGTACTGAAAGTGCACCCCAACTGACGGTGAGGGTAGCTGAAAAACGGCGCTCCCTGTCACGTAGATCATTACGAAGCGCTCGAAGCGCCGCTAACCCGTCTGAACTCTCGCTGCAGACGAGAAGACTGGCGCGGGTGTCGTTCTCGTTGACCAGGAACTCACGGAGATAGTTGTCGACGACGACGTCCGGGGCGCTGCGATCCGGGGTGGCGGCCCGCTCGTACAGCACGTAGCCGGTGATCCCGCCGCCGACGCAGAGCAACGCCAGCACCCCGGCGACGACGGTGAGGACGGTCCGGAGCCGACGGGGTGGACGCTGTGGCACCGGCAGCGGCGCAGGGGGTGCCGAGTGCTCCGGTGGGGTCCGCTGCGCCGGTACTCGGGACACCTGGGAACCGGCGGGGGGCTGCACTGATTCCACCCCCTGAGGCTATCGGCTGGACGCTCTGTACCCAATGCCCCGAAGGCTGCGGATCGTGACAGGACGACCCCGGGAGGTGAGAGTTCGTCGCGATGTGCGACAAGCCCGGCGCATCGCCGCCGCGCTTCCCGGAGGAGTGGCCGGGGCTGGGATACGGTCTGCAGTCGGGGAGGCTTCCCGTCGCGAACAGCGGGGTGGAGCACCTCGGAAAGAGGGGTGGACGCGGTGGCCGGTCCGAAGGCTCGCACGAACCGCGCCGCAGCCCTGCACCGCCGGGCCGCCGCGACCGTCGCCGCTGCCGCCACGGTCCTCGACGAGATCCGTCCGGCCCCCGCCGACCAACGCCGCCAGTACGAGCTGGCGGACCGGCTGCGGCACGCCGCAGCCCTGCTCGCCCCGGGCTGGGCCGGGGACGCCTTGACGGACCTGTCGGCGCACACGCCGTGTGGTGAGGAGCATCCGCCCTTCGTCCGGATCGGGACGGGGGCCCCGCTGGAGGATGCGCGCTTCCCGGCGCTGGTGCCGCTGCTCGGCTCGGCGCACCTGACTCTCGACGTGGACGTGCGTGACACCCGGGTGGCGGGTCTCGTCCGGGCCGTGTTGCTGCGCCTGCTGGCGGCCACGCCGGCGGGTTGCCTCCTGGTCCGTGGCGTCGACGGCACCGCAGCACCGGGCACCGCAGGCACCGGCACCCGACCTGGCACCTCCGACACCACCGCCCGCCCGGTCACCGCGGGCACCGGCACCGACACCGACACGGCTGGCACGGAACAGGCCGGTGCCGGGCAATCCGACATCGGCAGAGCCCGCACCGCAGGGGCCGCCCCCCAGAACACCGCCGCCGACGCGAGCACCGCACCGCAGCACAGTGGAACGACGAACCCCCGGGACGGGGCCGTCTTCGCCCCGTTCACCGCGCTGGCCGACGCCGGACTGTTCCCGCCTGCGGCGACGGACGTGGCCGGTCTGCGGGCGGTGCTCGCCGAGGCCGAGCAGTGGGTCTCCCCGGGGGCCGGCCGACCCCGCCGGCACGACCGGACGCTGCTGCTGGTGATCGCCGGGCTGCCCGGGTCGACGGCGTCGAGTGACCTGGACCGGATCGTGGCGCTCGCCGAGCGGGGTCGGGGTGCCGGGCTGCACCTGGTGGTCGCCGGCTGGCCGGCGGCCCGGCCACCGTTGCCAAAGGCCACCCCGGTACGGCTGCGCACCTCGTACGCGCTGCTGGGTGATCCACCGGGCAGCCCGTTCAGCGGACCGGGCACCGACGCGCCGGGGGGCCTGAACTGTCCCGTCCTCGTCGACGAGGACCCCGGCGCGGAGCTGATCGACGCCGTCTGCCGTCGGCTGGCCGACCAGATCGAGGCGGGCTCCCGGTTGGGTCTCGCCGAGCTGCTGCCGCCCGGGGACGCGCCGCTCTGGGCGTCCTCCTCGGTCGACGGCCTGTCCACCACGGTGGGCGACGCCGGCGGCCGGCCGGTCACCGTGGGTTTCACCGAGTTGACTCCGCACTGGTTGGTCAGCGGCCGGTCGGACGCGGACCGGGCGGCCTTCCTGACCAACACGCTGCTCGGCCTGGCCGCCCGTTACGGCCCGGACGAACTGGCCCTGTACCTGGTGGATCTGGGTGCCGGGGAGTCGTTCGTGGAGTTCCTCCAGACCCGGCGGGACAGGTCGTGGGTGCCGCAGGTCCGCGCGGCGGGGATGGCCGCCGACCCGGAGTACGTGCGGGACCTCTTCGACCAGTTGGCGGCGGAGATCAATCGCCGGGAGGAGGCGGCGGCACGGGCCGGCGGCCAGCGTTTCGCCGAGCTGCGTGACCATCAGGTGCTGCCGCGCGTCGTCTGCGTCATCGACAACTTTCCGCTGCTGTTGTCGGATCGGGAACCGGTGGCCGCCGAGGTGCTGGCCCGGTTGGACGGGCTGGCCAGGTCGGGTCGCGGGTACGGCGTACACCTGCTTCTGGCCGGCGCGGGTGATCTGGGCGTCGGCGCGGGAGCGGCACCCCGGGATTCGGTGCTGGGGCAGTTCCCGGTACGGGTGGCGCTTGCCGGCGGCAGTGCGGTGCTGATGCCGACCAACGACGCCGCCGCCGGTCTGGCGGTGGGCAGTGCCGTGGTCAACACCGCCGGTGGCCTGGGCGGCCCACGCGGCGCGACGCGCGGGCACGAGCGGCTGGTCCGGTTCCCCGACCCGCACGACGCCCCGGAGGTGGTGGAGGAGCTGCGGCACCGGCTGTTCGCGGCACGGCCGGAGGATGCCGTACCGCCTGTGGTGTTCGCGGGTTGGGCCCGGCCGTTGCTGGGCAACGATCCCCGGATGCGCGCCGCCGTTGCCGGTCGGTGCGGGGCGCCGGCGGCGCTGCTGGGCCGGGCGGTCGACGTGGCCCGGACGACAGTGGCGGTGCCGCTGGGCCCGGTGGCCGGCCGCAACCTGGCCGTCCTCGGGCCGGGTCCGGCGGCGGCGACGTTGCTGGCGACGGCCGCGCGCAGCACCGCCGCGCACCATCCGCCGGGCTGCGCGGAGTTCGTGCTCGCGCCGCTGGCCGAGGGCTCCGCGTCGCTGGCCGCCGCGCTCGCCGCCGAGTTGGGTGAGCGTCACCGGGTGTCGACGGTGGACGGGCCGGGGTTGCTGACCGAATTCTCGGGCACCGGTCCGACCTACCTGGTGGTGTTCGGGGTGGACGTGCCCTCGACGGAGGAATTGCCGCCGGACCGGCTGCGTACGCTGCTGCGGGAGGGCCCGCCGGCGGGTCGGCACCTGCTGGGCTGGTGGCGGACGGTGCCGCCGCTGGCCGGGTTGGTGGAGCCCGACGGCGAGGTCGGGAAGCTGGCCGCGGTCGCGACGGTCGACGTGCCGGGTGCACAGCTCGCCCCGCTCTTCGGGCACCCGGTGCAGTGGCGTCCCCGACCGGCCCGGGTGGTCCTCTGGGACACCACCGACGACCGGGGCACGGTTCTGGTGCCGTTCGCCGACGAGGCGGACCCGGCATGACCGGCCACGGCCGGGCCCGCGTGGAGGCCATTCACGGCGCAGCCCGCGCGGAGACCATCCACGACGGGGCCGGAACCCGCGGTCCGGAAGGCGGCCCGCGCGGAGCCGGCCGGGCAGGGCCGCCACGCGGCTCCGGCCGCGATGCGCGGCGTGCGGGACCGACCCCCGGGAGGACCGCAGGTGACCGACCGCGAGGAGAACCGGGCGTGACGAGCCGCGAGGAGCCTCGGCCGTGAGCATCGACGACGCCGTGACGGTGGCTCCGGTCCGACAGCGGGCCGGGGGCGAGCCGACCCCATCGGTGGCCGCCGCCTGGACCGACTACCTGGCCGCCGCCCGTCAGCTCGACGGGGTACGCCGGGGCGCGGCGACGGCAGCCGCCGCGCAGGCCCGGGCGGTGGAGGCGGCACGCGCCGAGTTGACCGAGGTACGCGCCCGCTTGACGCCGCAGCAGACCCGGCTGCGCGAGCTGGGCGTACCGGCGATCTCGCTGACCCCGACGCCACCGGAACTGGCCGAGGCGACCCGGGCGATGGCGGGTGGCCCGGCGGCGGTGTTGGCGGGCCTGCGCAAGGCGCAGGGCTGGGCGGAGGGTGCCGACGCGGCGCTGGCGGCGCGCGGTTCGCTGCGGCCGGCGGCCTGGCCGCCCCGGTTGCGCAACCTCCTGGTGTACGGTCCGCTGGCGCTGGTCGTGCCCCTGGTGCAGCTGCTGCTCCTGATGACCCTCGGCACCGGACCGGTGGTCGTGGCGGCGCTGCTGGTGGGTCTGCCGATGCCGGCGGCGGCGTTCGCGGCGGGCTGGGTGGGGGTGGGTCGGTTGTTCCCGCCGGGGCCGGACGGCCGGTGGGACCGTACGCCCCGACTGGGGCTGCTGACCTGCCTGATCCCGGCGGTGGTGACCGCCGCCGGGATCACGCTGGCGCTGCTGGCCGGTTGACCGCGCCGCCCCACGCGTCACGGCTCAGCGGCTCAGCGGCTCAGCGGCTCAGCGGGGAATGATCAGGGACATCGCCTCGGCGCGGGACTTCGCGTCGTGCTGGAGCACGCCCCGCACGGCCGAGGTGATGGTCTTGGCACCGGACTTCTGGATGCCGCGCATCGCCATGCACATGTGCTCGCAGTCCAGTATCACGATGACGCCACGCGGTTGCAGCTTGCTCATCAGCAGGTCGGCGATCTGCGAGGTCAGCCGTTCCTGCACCTGCGGACGGCGGGCGAAGACCTCGACCAGCCGGGCCAGCTTGGACAGGCCGGTGATCCGGCCGTCGGGGCCGGGGATGTAGCCGATGTGCGCGCTGCCCCGGAACGGCAGCAGGTGGTGTTCGCAGAGGCTCATCACGTCGATGTCCCGGACGAGCACCAACTCTTCGTGGTTGGCCTCGAAGGTGGTGCTGAGCACCTGGGACGGGTCGACCCGCAGGCCGGCGAAGAGTTCGGCGTACGCGCGGGCCACCCGGGCCGGGGTCTGCTGGAGGCCGTCGCGGTCGGGGTCCTCGCCGACCGCGATGAGGATCTCGCGGACCGCCTTCTCGATCCGGCCGAGGTCCATGGTGTCCTCGATCGGGCGACCG
Organism: Micromonospora humida; assembly: GCF_016901255.1. NCBI lineage: Bacteria > Bacillati > Actinomycetota > Actinomycetes > Micromonosporales > Micromonosporaceae > Micromonospora > Micromonospora humida. Next base: position 161,108 of record NZ_JAFEUC010000012.1, on the reverse strand, counting down.
TTGAGCTTGCCGCTGATCAGCCGGGCGGCGACGTAGTCCAACGTCTCGTCACCGGGCTCGGTGGACGAGGCGGCCAGCCCCGGGTTGTCGGGGCTGGCCGCGGCGTCGGTGTTCAGTGCAGACCGTCCGAGTTGTTCGTGGCCCCGCCGACGGAGATGCCGTCGGCGGTCGCCTGCGCCTTGAGCTTCTCCTTCTCGGCCGGAGTGAGCACCGGCGGCTCGGTGGAGGGCAGGCGCTTGCCGAAGCCGTTGTACGGGGCCATCGGCGGGCGCTTGACCACCCGGGAGCAGATCCGGGCCATGTCGGCGGTGGAGAGGGTCTCCTTCTCCATCAGCTCCAGGACCATGTTGTCCAGGACGTCCCGGTATTCCACCAGGATCTCCCAGGCCTCGTCGTGGGCCAGCTCGATCAGGGCCCGCATCTCGCCGTCGATCTCGGCGGCGACCGAGTCGGAGTAGTCCCGTTCATGGCCCATGTTGCGGCCGAGGAACGGCTCGTCCCCGCTGGTGCCGTACTTGATCGCGCCGAGCTTCGAGCTCATGCCGTACTGCGTGATCATCGCGCGGGCCAACTGGGTGGCCTTCTCGATGTCGTTGCCGGCTCCGGTGGTGGGCTCGTGGAAGACGAGTTCCTCGGCGGCCCGGCCACCCAGGGCGTACGCCAGGGTGTCGATCATCTCGGCCCGGGTCTGGGTGTACTTGTCCTCGGTCGGCAGAACCAGGGTGTGCCCCAGCGAGCGACCCCGGGACAGGATGGTCACCTTGTGCACCGGCGCGGCGTGCGGCAGCGCCCAGGCGACCAGCGCGTGCCCACCCTCGTGGTACGCGGTGATCTTCTTCTCCTGGTCGCTCATCACCCGGGTCCGACGCTGCGGCCCGGCGATCACCCGGTCGATCGACTCCTCGAGCGAGTCGTTGGTGATCGCCCGCTGTTCCTTGCGGGCGGTGAGCAGCGCCGACTCGTTGATCACATTGGCCAGGTCGGCACCGGAGAAGCCGGGGGTACGCCGGGCGACCGCGTCGAGGTCGACGTCGGGCGTGAACGGCTTGCCCTTGGCGTGCACCCGCAGGATCGCCTTGCGGCCCTCCATGTCGGGGGCGTCGACGGGGATCTGCCTGTCGAACCGGCCCGGACGCAGCAGCGCCGGGTCGAGGATGTCCGGCCGGTTGGTGGCGGCGATCAGGATGACCCCGCCCTTGGTGTCGAAGCCGTCCATCTCGACGAGCAGCTGGTTGAGGGTCTGCTCCCGCTCGTCGTGGCCGCCGCCCATGCCGGCGCCACGGTGCCGGCCGACGGCGTCGATCTCGTCGACGAAGACGATCGCCGGGGCGTTCGTCTTGGCCTGCTCGAAGAGGTCGCGGACCCGGCTCGCGCCGACACCGACGAACATCTCGACGAAGTCGGAGCCGGAGATCGAGTAGAACGGCACCCCGGCCTCGCCGGCGACGGCGCGGGCCAGCAGCGTCTTACCGGTACCGGGCGGACCGAAGAGCAGCACGCCCTTCGGGATCTTGGCACCCAGGGCCTGGTACTTCGCCGGGTTCTGGAGGAAGTCCTTGATCTCGTGGAGTTCCTCCACCGCCTCCTCGGCCCCGGCGACGTCCGCGAAGGTCGTCTTCGGGGTGTCCTTGGTGATCATCTTCGCCTTGGACTTGCCGAAGTTGAGCACCCGGGAGCCGCCGCCCTGCATCTGCGACATGAAGAACAGCAGCAGGAGCACGAGCAGCGCGATCGGCAGCAGGTTGACCAGCAGGCTCACCCAGATGCTGTCGGAGGACACCTTGGCGTCCGCCGGGCCGGTGACCCGGTTGGCCGCCTTGGCCGCCAGCACCTCGTTCCAGACCTGCTCGCCGGCCTGGTAGGGGAACTGGGCCTCGATCCGGTCGGTCGTGGTGTCGCCGAACTTGGTCTTCTCGGCCAGGTTGAGCTGGAGCGTCTGCTCCTTGTCCTGGAAGACGACCTTGTTGATCTTGGCGGTGTGCAGTTGGTCGAGCGCAACGGAAGTGTCCACCCGGTGGTAACTGGGACCAGCGGTGAACAGCTGACTGAGCACAACGGCGCCGAGGATGACCAGGATGATCCAGACCACCGGTCGGCGGAAGAAACGCGTACGTTCCATGCTGTTGTCGAGCGCCGGAGCGCCCGCATCCTCCTGATCGACGTCCTGACCGTCTGAATGGTGTCGCCGCCGGGGGCGGCGTCGAGCCGCCGTGCGGGCCGGCCTCGACCCCGAGGCGCGCGAACTGCCGCACCGCGGTCATTCGACGGTACACCGTGCACGCGAGGAGCGAGCTTGCGAGCCCCGCAGTCGGGCACATTCATAGCCCTCCTGCACGCGAGGAGCGAGCTTGCGAGCCCCGCAGTTACGCGTACGGCGAACCGGGTTTCGGCCGGCGTGACGGGGAACGTGCGCACCGGCTCCGTCGACCGCCCGGTCACGCGGGTCGGGGTGCCGGACGCGGAGATGTCCCACGCCACCGGCACCCACGGTAGTCGGATTGCCTGGGAGCCCGCTGAACGTCCGCTCGATGACGACCGATACGGGCGCAGTTCAGGCGCGGGCGTAGACCTCGGGCTTGAGCACCCCGACGTAGGGCAGCTCGCGGTAGCGCTCGCCGAAGTCGAGGCCGTAGCCCACGACGAACTCGGTGGGGATGTCGAAGCCGACGTACTTGACGGGCACCGTGACCTTCACCGCGTCGGGCTTGCGGAACAGGGCCACCACCTCGACACTGGCGGCCGACCGGGACTCCAGGTAGCGCAGCAGCCAGGACAGGGTCAGGCCGGAGTCGACGATGTCCTCGACCACCACCACGTGCCGGCCGGCGATGTCCCGGTCGAGGTCCTTGAGGATGCGCACCACGCCGGAGGAGGTGGTGCCCTGGCCGTACGAGGAGATGGCCATGAAGTCCAGCTCGACGGGCGGACCCTGCCGGCCCAGCGCGCGGGCGAAGTCGGCCATGAACATGACCGCGCCCTTGAGGACGCAGACGAGCAGCAGTCCGTCGGTGACCCCGGCGTAGTCCGCCGAGACCTGCTTGGCCAGCTCCGCCGTCTTCTCGCGGATCTGCGCCTCAGAAATGATCACGTGATCGATGTCGGCGTCGTACCAGGAGCCGTCAGCCATGCTCCTAGCCTGCCGTACGCCGGAGGGCCCGCGTCGGCGGGGCCGCCCCTTCTGGCGCGGTCCCGCCCCGAATTTTCCGGCACAACGGAATCAATCACCTCAGCAGGCGCGGGATCGCCAGCGGCGGCCCTCCTCGGTGGGCTTCCAGTCGGCCGAGTCGCGGGTGTCGGCGGTCAGGCCGAACGCCGAGGCGGCGGTCAGCGCGGCGAGGAAGAGCAGGAACAACAGGAACTGCATGGCGGCGCTCGCTTTCTCGCGATCTGGGTGGTTTTCGCCGCCGGTGCGCACCGGACTCATCCCAGTTTCCGCCAGTGGTCCGGGCCGGGACAGTGGCAGTCATGCCAGGTACCCTCGATTTCCTGCCACCTTTCCGGTTACCCTCGTCACATGATTCGATCGGTGGCCGTCATCGCGTTGGACCAGGTGGCCGTCTTCGAGCTGGGCGTGCTCACCGAGGTCTTCGGCACCGACCGCACCGACGACGACTTCCCCGGCTACCGGTTCACCGTCTGCACCGCCGACGGCGACCCGGTCCGTACCGCCTCCGGGTTCGGGCTCACCCCGCACGCCGACCTCGCCCCGGTCGACGACGCCGACCTGGTCGCCGTGCCCGCGTACACCCAGGGGGGTGAGGTGCCCGAGGCGGTGCTCGCCGCGCTGCGCCGCGCCGCCGACCGGGGGGCGTACGTGTTCAGCGTCTGCTCGGCGGCGTTCGTGCTCGGCGCGGCCGGCCTGCTCGACGGCCGGGAGTGCACCACCCACTGGAAGTACGCCGACGAGCTGCAACGCCGGCACCCCTCGGCCCGGGTCCGGTGCAACAGCCTCTACGTGGCCGACGGCCCGGTGCTGACCAGCGCCGGCACCGCCGCCGGCATCGACGCCTGCCTGCACCTGGTGCGCCAGGAACACGGCTCGGTCACCGCCACCCGGCTGGCCCGGCGGATGGTGGTCCCCCCGCACCGCGACGGCGGCCAGTCCCAGTACGTCGAGGCGCCGATCCCGGCCACTCCCGACGCGCCCACCCTCGAACCGGTGCTGAGCTGGCTGGTGGGGCACCTGGACCGGCCGACCACCGTGGACGAGCTGGCGGCCCGCGCCGGCATGTCGCCACGGACCTTCGCCCGCCGGTTCCGGGCCGAGACCGGCACCACCCCGCACGACTGGTTGACCAACCAGCGGGTGCTGCTGGCCCGCCGGCTGCTGGAGGAGACCCGGCTGAGCGTGGAGAGCGTCGCCGGCCGCTCGGGTTTCCCCGATGCCGCCGCCCTGCGCCACCACTTCGCCCGCCGGGTCGGCACCACCCCGCAGGGCTACCGCACCACCTTCCGCGACCGCGTCCCCACCGCCTGAGCCGCCGCCCCGGGGGCCGCGCCGGGGATCAGTAGCCCAGCGCCGCGCCGTCGACCCGGGGCTCCGCGCCGACCACCCAGCCGCCGGCCGGGGCCCGCCACAGCGCCTGGCCGTACCCGAAGACGGACGGCTCGTCGGCGACGGTGACCTCGTGGCCCCGGGCGCGCAACCCCGCGACCAGGCCGGGCTCGGCCGCCAGCGCCGGCTCGACCAGCAGGGTCCGGCCGGCATGCCAGTACCAGCGGGGGGCGTCGAGGGCGGCCTGCGGATCGCGGCCGTCGTCGACGGTCGCGGCGACCAACTGGACGTGCCCCTGCGGCTGCATGTGCCCGCCCATCACCCCGAACGGGCCGACCGGTGCGCCGTCGCGGGTCAGGAAACCCGGGATGATCGTGTGGAAAGGACGCTTGGCCGGCCCCACCAGGTTGGGGTGACCCGGGTCGAGCCGGAAACCGGTACCCCGGTTCTGCAGGGCGAAGCCGTGGCCGGGCAGCACCACCCGGGAACCGAACCCCAGGTAGGTGGACTGGATCAGGCTGACCATCAGCCCGCCCGCGTCGGCCGTGCAGAGGTAGACGGTGCCGCCCCGCTCGGGCGTGCCGGCCACCGGGTCGCCGGCCCGGCCGGTGAGCAGCGCCCGCCGCGCCGCCAGGTAGCCCGGGTCGAGCAGGCCGGCGGTCGGCACCTCGGCGCGTTCCGGGTCGGCCACGTGGGCGTGCGCGTCGGCGAAGCCGAGCTTGACCGCCTCCACCTGCCGGTGCACCCGGTCCACCGGGTCGACGCCCGGGTCGAGGCCGTCCAGGACGCCCAGCGCCAGCAACGCCGCCAGCCCCTGCCCCGGCGGCGGCAGCTCCCACACCTCGTGCCCCCGGTAGCGGACGCTGACCGGGTCGACCCAGGTCGAGGTGTGCGCGGCCAGGTCGGCGGCGGTGAGCAGGCCACCGGTACGGGCGGCGTGCCCGTCCAGCGCCGCCGCGATCGCGCCCCGGTAGAAGTCCTCCGCGCCGGTGGCGGCGATCAGCCGCAGCGTCCGGGCCGCCGCCGGGTTGCGCCAGCGTTCGCCGGGTCGGGGCGCCCGGCCGGCCACCGTGAAGACCCGCTCGAACTCGGTGAACTCGGCACCCGCCGGCACCGGTTGTGCCAGTGCCCGGGCCCAGGTGGCGGCGGTGCCGGTGGAGACCGGATGGCCGTGTTCGGCGTACCCGACCGCGTCGGTGAACAGGTCGGCGAAGGGCAGCACGCCGAACCGGTCGTGCAGGTCCCGCCAGCCGGCCGGCGCTCCGGGCACCGTCACCGGCAGCCAGCCCCGGGCGGGCATCGCCGGGCCGGACGCCTGCGCGCCACCGAGCGCCGCCACCGGTTCCGCCGCAACCCCGCCGGTGGCGGCCAGCACCACCTCCCGGGTCAACCCGGCCGGTGACCGCCCGGCGGCGGCGAGACCGTGCAGCCGGTCGCCGTCCCAGACCATGGCGAACAGGTCACCACCGATGTCGTTGGACGGCGGCTGCACCACGGTCAACGTGATCGCGGTCGCCAGTGCCGCGTCGACGGCGTTGCCGCCGCGCCGCAGCACGGCCAGGCCCGCCGCCGCCGCGAGCGGATGGCTGGTCGAGACGGCACCGTGCGGGGCGAACAGGGCACTGCGGGGGTACGCCATCAGCCCTGTCTACCGCACCACCCCAACCCACCCCCACGGGCACGCGGCCACGCCGCTACGCGCGCGCCTCGGCGCTCGGCGCATTATGATCAGATTGCGAAAATGGAGACGACACGCCGGCCCGAATGCTCAAAAACGCAATCTGATCACTCCCCCGCCCCCGGCCACCCTGCCTGAGGCGCACTCAGCCAGCCAACGGGTCCCCCACTCAGGCGTGCTCAGCCGACGGGCAGCAGCCGGCCGCCCCGACGGCCGACGCGTACCCCGCCGGGCAGCGCCGTCGCACCCTGCCCCCGCCAGGCGGTGACCAGCGCGTCCAGCGCGTCCACGTGCCGGTGGGAGAGCGCACCGGGTGGGGCCCCCAACTCCCGCGCCCAGGCGTGCAGCACCCGGCTGCGGACCGCCCCCGGCAACCCGGCCAGCGCCACGACGGACAAGCCCCCACCGTCCCGCAGGAGAGGCCGGTCGACTGCTGCCCCGTCGGATGGGGGTGGCGGGGTGGCGAGGGCGGCGGCGGCCAGGTCGTCCAGGGCGGCGGTGTCGGCGGCGAGCAGTCGGGCTGTCCGGGCCAGGTTGTCCAAGACCCCCGCGCCGAGGGCGGTGACCAGGGCCGGCAGCACGTCGGCGCGGACCCGGGCCCGCGCGTATGACGGATCGGTGTTGTGCGGGTCCTGCCACGGGGTCAGGCCCGATGCCGCGCACGCGTCGCGGGTCTGTGCCCGGGTGACGTCGAGCAGGGGGCGCAGCAGCTGCACCCCGGCCAGGTCCCGCCGGGCCGGCATCCCGGCCAGCCCACGCGGGCCGGCCCCCCGGGCGAGCGCCAACAGCACCGTCTCGGCCTGGTCGTCGCGGGTGTGTCCGAGCAGGATGGCACTGGCCCGGTGCCGGCGGGCGGCGTCCGAGAGCGCCTGGTAGCGGGCCTGCCGGGCGGCCGCCTCGGGGCCCCCCGGCCGGCCGGCCACCGTCACCGGCACCGCCTCGACCGGATCGAACCCGACGCTCGCAGCCCAGTCGGCGACGGCGGCGGCGCGTTCGGCCGACCCGGTCTGCAACCCGTGGTCAACGGTCACCAGAGCGGCCCGCCGCCCGAGCCGGGACGTCACGAAGGCGGTGGCGACGGCGAGGGCGAGAGAGTCCGGCCCGCCCGAGCAGGCCACCAGCACCGGCCCATCGGCGGGCAACCCGGCCAGGGCACGGCGTACCGCGACCCGGAGGGCGGCCACCGACGGCGCGAGGGCCACCCTGGACGGGGCACCGCGAACGTGCCGTCCGGCCCCGGTCGGTTCGCCGCAACTGGTTGCGCCCACCGGCGCGGCACCGCTCTGCCCGACCACCGGGTCGACGGAGCTGGGCCCGGTCACCGGGTCGGCGGGGCTGGGCCCGGTCACCGGGTCGGCGGGGCTGGGCCCGGTCACCGGGTCGGCGGGGCTGGGCCGGCCGGCCACCGGGTCAGCCGGCGGTCGGGGTGGCACCGGCCGGGCCGTGCACCCGGGCCACCCAGGCTGCCGGGTCGCCCAGCTCGTCGAGCCGGGGCAGGGTCAGCGGCGAACCGAAGATCTTGTTGAAGCCGGGCATGCCGACCTGCTCGACCACGCCGTGCACGAACTTGCGGCCCTCGGCGTACTGGCGCATCTTGACGTCCACGCCGAGCAGCCGGCGGATCGCCTTCTCCAGCGGGTTGCCCGTCTCACGGCGGCGGTTGAAACCCGCCCGGATCCGCTCCACGCTGGGGATGACCTGCGGGCCGACGCCGTCCATCACGAACTCGGCGTGCCCCTCGAGCAGGGTCATCAGCGCGGTGAGCCGGTCCAGCACGGCCCGCTGTGCCGGGGTCTGCACGATGTCCAGCACGCTGGTGCGGCTGTCCGGGTCGCGGACCGCGTCGGAGAGGGTGGAGACCCCCCGGCGCAGCCGCTCGACCAGGTGCTCGGTGCCCTGCGAGGCGTCCACGAACGCCTGCACCTCACCGAGGAAGTACGCCCGCATCCACGGCACGGCGGTGAACTGGGTGCGGTGGGTGACCTCGTGCAGGCACACCCAGAGCCGGAAGTCGCGCGGGTCGGCACCGAGCTTGCGTTCCACCTCGACGATGTTCGGCGCGACCAGCAGCAGTTGCCCCGGATCGGCTGAGAAGACCTCGTACTGGCCGAGCACCCGGCCGGAGAGGTACGCCAGCACGGTGCCGGCCTGCACCCCGGTGAGCCGGGAGCCGACCGCCTCGGTGAGCGCGCCGGGCGGCTTGTCGCCGGAGAGCCGGCTGACCAGGGGCGTGATCACCTCACGCAGGCCGGCGATGTTGGTGGCCGCCCAGTCGCGCCGGTCCACCACCCGCACCGGCGGATGGCTCACCTGCGGGCGCAGCCCCGTGTAGTCGGCGACGTGCCCGGCCGCCTCGTCGGTGAGCCGGCGCAGATCGCCGACCACCCCGGTCGCCTCCGCGTACGACACGCGGGGGCCCGACTTGCTCAGCGCCCCAGCGGTGGCGGCGGCCAGATCCCAGTCCACGAACTGCGCCATGCCACCCACCGTACCCGCGCCGCGACACCCCGGCCGGTTGCCCGCGTCCGGGCCACCGGCGGCGGGGCCGACGCGTCCCGCCGGCCCGGGCGGTCCGCGCCCACCGGGGCAGGTCGGGTGCCGCCGCTCAGCGGCAGCCGCAGCCGGCCAGCGCGCCGGCGATCCGGTCCAGTGCCGCCCGGGTGACCTCCGGGTCGCCGGCCGGGGCCTGGTCGGTGAGCACCGCGAACGTGAGCAGCCGGCCGTCGCGGGTGGTGACCAGGCCGGCGATGGCGTGCACCCCGGTCAGGGTGCCGGTCTTGGCCCGGACCACGCCGGCTCCGGCGGCGGTCTCCGGCGACTCGTAGCGGGTGCCGAGGGTGCCCGACCAGGCGGCCACCGGGAGACCGCCGAAGATCGCGGTCAACTCCGGGTGGGTTCCGTTGCCGGCCACCGCGATCAGGTCGGTGAGCAGCGACGGGCTGATCCGGTTGCTGCGGGACAGCCCGCTGCCGTCGGCGAGGCTGATCTCGTCGGCCGGCAGTCCCAGCTCGCCGATCACCTCGTCCATCGCCGCCGCGCCACCGGCGAAGGACGCCTGCTGGTTGCGGGCCAGGGCGACCTGGCGGGCCAGGGCCTCGGCGATCACGTTGTCGCTGTCGGTGATCATGATGTCGACCAGCCGGACCATCGGCAACGACTCGACCTTGCCCAGTTCGGTGCCGGGCGCGGGTGTGCCGGCCGCCGTCGCGCTACCGGCCGCCGGGGCGGTGCCCCGGACCACCCCGCCCTGGGGCAGGCCGAGCAGCCGGGCGAAGGAACGGCCGGCGGCCAGGTCGGGCTCGGCGTACCGGGTGGCCGCACCGTGGCTGTCGGCGAAGTTCTTCCGCGCCCCCACCGGGTCCCGGCGCGCGCCGTCGGTCATCAGCGCGGTGATCGACGCGCCGAATCCGCCGGTCGGGATGTCCGCGTCCCAGCCGGGACCGTGGACAGGGCCGGGGAAGAGCGTGGAGTCGACCACCACCCGGGTCGGGGTGGTGCCGCCGAGGGCCTGCTTGACCTGCGCGGCGAGCGCGTCGAGGCGGGCCGCGCCGGGGTAGAAGCCGTTTTTGTCCACGGCCAGCGTCGGGTCGCCGCCGCCGACCAGCACCACCTCGCCCGGGCTCGCCCCGGCCACCGCCCGGGTGGCGATCCGGTGCCCGGGGCCCCGCGCCTTCAGCACGGTCACCCCGGTGGCGAGCTTGGTGACCGAGGCGGGCACGGTGGCGTCGTCGCCGCCCTTGGCGTACAGCGATTCGCCGGTGACCACGTCGGCCACCGACACGTTGACCCGGCTGCCCAGGGCGGCGGCGGTGGTCAGTGGCTCCACTGCGGCGCGTACCCCGGCCGGGGCCGGCTCCGGTGCGGTGCCGTCGGGGCCGGCGAGCACCGGGGACGGGTCGGGCTCGGGCGGTCGCGCGGTGGGCGACGGGGTGCTGTCCGCCCTGCCCAGCCAGCCGGCGACCGGGCCCGGCCGGAGCACCGCCGCCGCTCCGGCGAGACCCACCAGCAGCACGACGACCAGCAGCGCCGGCACCCACCGCCGACGCCGACGCGGTGGACCGGCGGGCGGTGGCGGGCCACCGTCCGGCGGCGCGGAGCCGGGACGGGCCGACGGCTCCGGACGGGCCGGCGGCGACGCCACGACCGGGTGGGTGGCGACCGGGGCCGAGCCCCGGTGCGGAGGGACCGTCGCGGAGCCGGACGCCGGAGTGGCCGGCGCGGCAGACGCCGGGGCGGCACCGGACGGGGGCGACACCGGGGCGGACCCGACGGCCGGTCGGCCCTCGGTCGCGGACGGTGGACGCCAGGCCGGCGGTGGCGGATGCTCACCGGACCGGCCGGTGACCGGCGGTTCGGGCGTCGACTCGGGGCGACGGGGGACGTTCGCGTCGGGCACCGAGACCCGACCGGTGGCACCGCCGGTCACGGACCGGCCCGATCCCCGGCCGTCAACCCCCTCCGGGCGGTAGTGTGAATCTTCCCTCCCCACGACCCCCTCCTCCCGCCGCCGAACTCGCCTGGGTGACACTACTTCGGTCCGAAGACTATGCGGCGTCCGGAGCCGACGGGTGGCCATTCATCCGTACCGGGCGTCAGTGGTTCCGTTCAGCCAGCGTGGGCAGACGAGGGAGCGTGGGAGATGGATTTCGACGTCACGGTTGAGATCCCGAAGGGTCACCGCAACAAGTACGAGGTGGACCACGCGACGGGCCGGATCCGGCTGGACCGCACCCTGTTCACGTCGACCCAGTACCCGGCCGACTACGGCTTCATCGAGGGCACCCTCGGCGAGGACGGCGACCCGCTGGACGCGCTGGTGCTGGTCCCCGAGCCGACCTTCCCGGGCTGCCTGATCCGCTGCCGCACCATCGGCATGTTCCGGATGACCGACGAGAAGGGCGGCGACGACAAGGTCCTCTGCGTCCCCTACGAGGACCCGCGTCAGGAGCACCTGCGCGACATCCACCACCTGGGCGAGTTCGACCGGCTGGAGATCCAGCACTTCTTCGAGGTCTACAAGGACCTCGAACCGGGCAAGTCGGTCGAGGGCGCGACCTGGGTCGGCCGGGTCGAGGCCGAGGCCGAGGTGCTGGCGTCCTACCAGCGGGCCCGCGACGCCGAGGCGCAGGGCGGCACCGCGCACTGACCGGCTCACCGCGAGCGGCCCGGACCGGACGGTCCGGGCCTTCGTCGTCGCCCGACCGGCCGCGGGTCCCGGTCGGCGGCGGTCAACCCAGCAGGCCCCGGGCCGCGTCGTAGAGGTCCAGCACCGCGCAGGCCACCGGCACCACCGCCACCACCAGCGCGGTGTCGGTCAGGTCGGCCACCCGACCGAGGTACGGCGAGACCGGCCGCCGGGCGTACGTCGTACCGGCGGCGACGGCGAGCAGGGCGACGACCAGCCCGCCCCCGCTCAACGCCAGCAGCCCGGGGACACCGGGCCGGCCGGCGAGCACCGCCCCGAGCACCGCGAACCCGGCCAGGCCGGCCGTGACCGGGGGTACCCGGTGCCGGACGGCCACGAACAGCCGGGACCGCAGCAGCAGCACCCCCGCGCCGACGGCCACCAGCACCCGCCCGGCGGGCCCACCGTCGGCGGCGAGCACCAGCGCGGCGGCCACCACCGCGACCGCGTGCCCGAGCAGCATCCCGGTCAGCATCTCCTCGCTGCGGGCCACCGCCGCGTGCACCCGGGCCCGGTCCGGCAGGTCCCGTACGCCGTCCGGGCCACCCGTCGGGCCGGCCGGCAGGGTGATCGGTGGCAGCGGCACCTTGCCCAGCCGGATCGCCAGCAGCGGCAGCGCCCCCAGGACGAAGACCATGACGCAGAGCAGCACGGCGGCGGTGCCGGCCGGGTCGAGCAGCAGCCCGCCCAGACCGGCGAGCCCGCCCACCGCTCCCGCCGTCGCACCGGCCACGAAGACCCGCAGCCGGGTGGCCACGCCGAGCAGGCCCAGCACGGCGGCCAGGAGCAGCGCCACCGCACCGGCGAGCAGCTCGGGTGCGCCGAGCCAGGGCAGTGGCCGCAACACCCCCACCGGGTCGCCCGAGCTGACCGCGAGCGCGCCCGCCGCGGCGGCGTACGGCAGGGCGTAGCCGCCGAGGGTGGCCCCGGTGGGGCCGTCACCCCACGCCCGGGAGGCGGTGGTGCCGGCGAGGGTGAGCAGCAGCGCCACCACACCCGCGGCGGGCCAGGCGGCGGGCTGTCCCGGCCCGGCGGCCAGCACGGCGAGCAGCCCCACGGCGAGCGGGACGCCCGCACCGGCCAGCACGGCCGCCCGGGTCGTCGCCGCCGACCAGGCCGCCCCCCGGCGACGCGCGCCGTCGGCGATGGCCTCGACCACGTCGTCGTACTCCAGTTCGGGCCACTGGTCGTGGGCGGGCACCAGGTGCAGCACCTCGCCGTCGCGTACCCCCTGCGGCAGCAGCGGCTGCGCGGTCACCAGCACCGCCCCGTCGGTGCGCCGCAGCACCCAGCCGCCGTGCCGCTCGCCGTCGTCGGCCAGCCCCTCCCCGGCGTGCCGGAGCACCTCGGGCAGCAGCTCGGCCAGGGGGACCTGCTCCGGCAGGGCCACGTCGACGCGTCGCCCCGGCGCGCTGATGGTGACCCTGGCCAGCCCGATGGTCATCGACTGGACTCCATATCGATAGGCGGTGGCGGCTGACGGACGACGCGCACTTTACCTACGATGAGCCAGGTTCGGGTTACCGAGCGCCACAGGGAGGTGGATTTGTCCACTGTCGTCATCAGGCGGCCACCGCGTCGGCCCGCCCCGGAGATCCCGGTCGGCGAGCTGCCCGTGGAGGGTCCGCCGGAGATCCCGGTGGTCACCGGCGGACGCTGGCAGCAGGCGCTGATGGTGCTGCCGATGCTGGGCGGCACGGTGGCGATGGCGATGATGTTCGGTCGCGGTGGCGGCGCCTACTCGTACGTGGTGGGCGGGATGTTCGGGCTCTCCTCGGTGGCGATGCTGATGACCTCCTGGGGCAGCGCCTCGGGCAGCCCGGGGAAGTCGGAGATGATGGCCGCCCGCCGGGAGTACCTGCGGCACCTGACCACCCTGCGGCGGCGGGTCCGGCAGACCGCCCGGCAGCAGCGGGCCGGGCTGTACTACCGGCATCCCGACCCGGAGCGGCTCTGGTCGACGGTGGACAGTCACCGGGTCTGGGAACGCCGCCCCGGCGACCCGGACTTCGGCGTGGTGCGGGTCGCCGTCGGTCCGCAGACGCTGGCCACCCCGCTGGTGCCGCCGGTCACCCGACCGCTGGAGGAGCTGGAGCCGATGACCGCGGGGGCGCTGCGGCGCTTCCTCGACGCGTACTCGGTGGTGCCGGACCTGCCGGTGGCGCTGTCGCTGCGCAGCTTCGCCCGGGTCTTCGTCCGGGGCGGGCAGCCGGGCGGCGCGGTCGGGCCGGGCGGGGGTGCGGCGGAGAGCGGCACCGGGTCGCCCGACGCGCAGGCGCTGGCCCGCGCGATGCTCGTCCAGCTCGCCGTCTTCCACGCCCCCGACGAGCTGCTCGTCGCCGTCTGCGCCGGCCCGGAACGGCGTCGGCACTGGGAGTGGGTGAAGTGGCTGCCGCACGCCCACCACCCGAGCAGGGTCGACGCGCTGGGCCCCGTCCGGCTGGTCACCAGCTCCGCCGTCGACCTGGAACGGCTCCTCGGCGACGTGCTGGCCAGCCGGTCCCGGTTCAGCCCGGCCGGACCGGCCACCGACGGCCCGCACGTGGTGGTGCTCCTCGACGGCGGTGACCTGACCGACGCCACCGAACTGACCGGCGACGGCGGCATCGACGCGGTGACCGTGCTCGACCTGGACACCCCGGCACCGCGCCTGCTGGACCGGTTCGCCCTGCTGCTGGAGGTCCGCGCCGGACGGCTGCACTCCTGGTCGGCCGAGGGGCACGCCGAGGTGGGCACCGCCGACCGGCTGGACGTGGTCGACGCGGAGGCGGTCGCCCGGCGGCTCGCCCCGCTGCGGCTCGCCGCCGTCGCCCGGGGCACCGAGGCCGCCCCCGGGGCCGAACCCGGCCTCCCCGAGCTGCTCGGGCTGGGCGACCCGGAGGGGTTCACCGCCGACCAGGGCTGGCTGCCCCGCTCGCCCCGGGACCGGCTGCGGGTGCCGATCGGGGTCGGCCCGGACGGCGGCGCGGTCGAGCTGGACCTCAAGGAGTCGGCGCAGGACGGGATGGGCCCGCACGGGCTGCTGATCGGGGCGACCGGCTCCGGCAAGTCGGAGCTGCTGCGCACCCTGGTCCTGGCGTTGGCCGCCACGCACAGCTCGGAGCAGCTCAACTTCGTCCTGGTCGACTTCAAGGGCGGGGCCACCTTCGCCTCCTTCGACCGGCTGCCGCACACCGCCGCCGTGATCACCAACCTGGTCGACGCGCTGCCGCTTGTCGACCGGATGGTGGACGCCATCAACGGTGAGCTGATGCGCCGCCAGGAGCTGCTGCGCCGGGCCGGCAACTTCGCCAGCCTGCGTGACTACGAGCGGGCCCGGGCGGCCGGCGCGCCACTGGCCCCGCTGCCGTCGCTGCTGCTGGTCTGCGACGAGTTCTCCGAGCTGCTGTCCGCCAAGCCCGACTTCATCGACCTGTTCGTGCAGATCGGCCGGCTGGGCCGGTCACTCGGCGTGCACCTGCTGCTGGCCAGCCAGCGGCTGGAGGAGGGGCGGCTGCGCGGGCTGGACACCCACCTGTCGTACCGGATCGGGTTGCGGACCTTCTCGGCGCTGGAGTCCCGCACGGTGCTCGGGGTGCCGGACGCGCACGAGCTGCCCCGCTCCCCCGGGCACGGCTTCCTGCGCGCCGGCACCGACCCGCTGGTCCGGTTCCGGGCCGCGTACGTCTCCGGTCCGCTGCGGCGCCACGGCGGCCCGGCCGGGGGCGGGGCCGGTGGGGCGGCCCGGCTGCTCACCTTCTCCACCCATCTGGTGCCGGTGCCCGAGCCGGCCGCCCCGGTCACTCCACCGGTCGTCGGGGACGAGGCGGGAAGCCTGCTCGACACGCTGGTCGGCCGGTTGGCCGGGCAGGGGCCGCCGGCGCACCAGGTGTGGCTGCCGCCGCTGGACCGGGCGCCCACCCTGGACGAGCTGCTCGGCCCGCCCGGCGTCGACCCCGACCGGGGTCTGGGCTTCGCCAGCCCGGAGCTGCACGGCGGCCTCCAGGTGCCGGTTGCGGTGGTCGACAAGCCGTACGAGCAGCGCCGCGACGTGCTGTGGTTGGCGCTGGGCGGGTCGGCCGGGCACGTGGCCGTGGTCGGCGCGCCGCAGAGCGGCAAGTCGCACGCGTTGCGGACGCTGGTCTGCGCGCTGGCGCTCACCCACACGCCGGCCGAGGCGCAGGTCTACTGCCTGGACTTCGGCGGCGGCGGGTTGACCGCGCTGCGGGAGCTGCCGCACGTGGGCGGGGTCGCCGGCCGGGCCGACCCGACGGTGGTCCGGCGTACGGTCGGGGAGATCGCCACCCTGCTCGCCGAGCGGGAACGCCGCTTCACCGAGCTGGGCGTGGAGTCGGTGGCGGCGTGGCGCGAGCGGCGGCGGGAGCTGGCCGTCGCCGGTCAGCCCCCCGTCGACCCGTTCGGTGACGTGTTCCTCGTCGTCGACGGCTGGGCCACCCTGCGCGGCGAGTACGACGACCTGGAACCCCTGATCACCGACCTGGCCACCCGGGGCCTGTCGTACGGGGTGCACGTGGTGGCGAGTGCCGTGCGCTGGCTGGATTTCCGGCCCGGCATCCGGGACCTGTTCGGGTCCCGGTTGGAGCTGCGCCTGGGTGACCCGTCCGACTCGGTGGTGAAGCGGGTGGCGGCGGCCGGCGTGCCGGAGCAGCCGGGACGGGGGATCACCGCGCAGAGCCTGCACTTCCTCACCGCCCTGCCGCAGCTCACCGGCGGGGACACGGCAGATCTGGTCAAGGCGGTCGCGGGGGCCTGGTCGGGGCCGCCCGCCCCCCGGGTGCGGCTGCTCCCCCCGGTGCTGCCCTACGCCGACCTGGACACCACCGCCGGCACCGGGCTGGCGTTCCCGGTCGGGATCGCCGAGGCGGACCTGCGCCCGGTGCTGCTCGACTTCGCCACCGAGCCGCACTTCGTGGTCTTCGGCGACGCCGAGTGCGGCAAGTCGTCGTTCCTGCGGGCGCTGGCCACCTCGATCGTCACGCGGTTCACCCCGGAGCAGGCCCGGGTGATCCTGGTCGACTACCGGCGCAGCCTGCTCGGCACGGTCGAGACCGACCACCTGATCGGATACGGCACGGCGGCGGCGCACACCACCGAGCTGATCGAGTCGGTCGCCGGCTACATGCGCGGCCGGCTACCCGGCCCGGAGGTCACCCCGGCCCAGTTGCGGGACCGTTCCTGGTGGTCCGGTCCCGAGTTGTTCATCCTGGTCGACGACTACGACCTGGTGGCCAGCGGCCCGGCGAACCCGCTGCGCGGGCTGGAGGAGCACCTGCCCCAGGCCCGCGACGTCGGCCTGCACCTGGTGCTGGCCCGGCGCTGTGGTGGCGCGGGCCGGTCCCAGTACGAGCCGGTGGTGCAGCGGCTGCGGGAGTTGTCCACCGCCGGGCTGGTGATGAGCGGCAGCCCCGACGAGGGGCAGCTCGTCGGCGCGGTCCGTCCCGGCCCGCTGCCGGCGGGGCGTGGTCGGCTGGTCACCCGACGCGAGGGTGTCCGCCTCGTTCAACTGGCTCATCTTCCGCCACCGTGATCCTGGTGTGCCGGAACGTGCCGTGTCGGCAGCCGGAACCGGTAATCTCCGAGCAGCATGTGTCCCACGTGACGAATGGCTGACGATGTGACCAGGGTTCGGCAGGGCTCCCCGACGGCGCTGCACCGGTTCGCCGGGCGGGCGCTGCTCGGTGTCGCGGCGACCACCGTCACCGTGCTCGGCACGGCCCCGCCTCCCGCGTCCGCCGCGCCCCCGTCGTCGTCCACCCTGGTCGGGACGCGGGCCGGCAGTCCGCTGGCCGAGCCCGACTTCGCCCCGGCCCAGGCGCGTGCCGACCGGGTCCGCGACGACCAGTTCCAGCTCGACGAGTTGAACGCGGCCACCGCCTGGCGTACCTCGACCGGGCGTGGCGTCACGGTGGCGGTGATCGACTCCGGGGTGGACGGCAACCACCCCGACCTGGTCGGTCAGGTGCTGCCCGGCATGGACCTGGTCTCTCCGGGCGGCGGTGGGGAGCCGGACCCGGTGGGGCACGGCACGACGGTGGCCAGCCTGATCGCCGGGCGGGGAGACGACCGGCGGGGCGTGGTCGGGCTCGCGCCGGACGCGCGCATCCTGCCCGTGCGGGTGCTCGACGACGAGAACCGGTACGACGACGCGATGATCGTCGCCAAGGGCGTGCGCTGGGCGGTCGACAACGGCGCCCGGGTGATCAACCTGTCCCTGGGCGGCAGCGGCGACAGCCCGGCCCTGGCCGCCGCGCTGGACTACGCGTTCGCCCGGGATGTGGTGGTGGTGGCCTGCACCGGCAACGTCGCCACGTCCACCACCTCGAAGGTCTGGTACCCGGCCCGGGAGCCGGGCGTGATCGCGGTGGCCGGTCTGGAACGCGACAGCGAGAACCTCTGGTCCGGTTCGATCACCGGTCACGCCACCACGTTGACCGCACCGGCGACCGGCCTGGTCGGGGCCCGCCCGCCGAGCAACTACTGGGGCGTGCAGGGCACCAGCTTCGCCGCGCCGCTGGTGACGGCGACCGCCGCCCTGGTCCGCGCCCGCTACCCGGACATGTCCGCCGGGGACGTGGTGAACCGGCTGCTGAGCACCGCGAAGGACATCGGGCCAGTCGGCCGGGACGACCGTTTCGGGTACGGCCTGGTCGACCCGGTGGCCGCGCTCACCGCCGACGTACCGCTGATCGGCCACAACCCGCTGGACGACAACGACTCCCCCGGGGTGGTCGGGTTCGGGCCGGCCCCCGGCTCCGCCGAGGACGCCCGCGATGGTGGCACCGGCAGCGACCCGCTCGGGTTCACCGCGCCCCGCCAGCAGACCCGGTGGACGGCACAGCCCGCCGGTGGCGCCGACGAGGACGCCCCCCGTCGGTTGTGGACGGGTGTCGCCGTCGTGGCGGCCCTGGTCACCGGGTTCGCGATGATGGTCCGCCGGTTCCGGCTGCGGGGTCACTAACCGGGCCTGATCGTGGGTCCGGGTGGGTAGAGCAGGTCGCATGAGTGCCTCCGGTCGGCGTACCTCCGTATCCCCGTCGGGCCGGTCCTGGCGGGACCGCCGCCTGGACCGGGACCATTCGCTCGGGTTGCGGCTGACCCTGACGTCGGCGGCGGCGTTCCTGGTGCTGGTGCCGTTCTCGCTGCTGGCGGTGCTGGTGGTCGGGGCCTGGCCGCCGCTGCACGACCTGGACGCGGCGGTCACCGACGCCCTGCACCGGTTCGCCGCCGACCATCCGCTGTGGGTGCGGGCGATGACGGCCTGGACGCACCTGGCCTCGCCGGGGCCGCTGCGGGTGGCCGCGCTGGTCGTGGTGGTGTGGCTGTGGCGTCGCGGGGCCAGCCGGCTGGCGCTCTGGGTGGTCACCACGATGGTCGTCGGCGGGGCGCTGGGGGCGGTGCTGAAGCTCCTCGTCGGCCGGGACCGCCCGGAGCTGCTCGATCCGGTGGCGCGGGCCGCCGGGTACTCCTTCCCGTCCGGGCACGCGCTGAACGCGACCCTCGCGGCGGGGGTGCTGCTGCTGGTGTTCCTGCCGTTCACCCGGGGTCGTCCGGCGGCCCGGGTGGCGCTGTGGACGGTGGCCGTGCTGCTGGTCGGGGTGACCTGCCTGAGCCGGGTGGCGCTGGGC
The DNA here is from genome assembly GCF_016901255.1 of Micromonospora humida. Taxonomy (NCBI): domain Bacteria; kingdom Bacillati; phylum Actinomycetota; class Actinomycetes; order Micromonosporales; family Micromonosporaceae; genus Micromonospora; species Micromonospora humida. The sequence goes on along the minus strand of NZ_JAFEUC010000012.1, from coordinate 142,125 downwards.
GTGCACTGGGCCAGCGACGTGCTCGCCGGCTGTCTGCTGGGGGTGGCGGTGGTGGCGGCCACCGCGGCGGCGTTCCGTACCTGGCGGGAGCGGGTCGGGCTGCCGGCCGGCCGGGCCACGGTCGACGGGGTGGCGCCGGAGCAGACCGACCCGCACGCGTAGCGGCCCTGCGGTCCGGGTACTGGGCGGCCATGTCCGCCATCGCTGCGCAGGTCGCCAAGCGGGTGCTCCTTCCGGTGACCCTGCTGCTCTCGTTCATGGTCCTGCTCGGGCTGCTGGTGACCCGGGTCCTCGACGACGTCTGGCCGTTCACCGTGGAGGACGCGGTCAACCGCGAGCTGGCGGCCGACCGGACCGGGGGGTGGAACGACGTCTCGCTGGTGTTCAGCACGCTGGCCAGCACCCAGTTGATCGTGGTGGTCACCGTGCTGGTGGCGCTGGTGCTCCGGCTGGTGCTGCACCGCTGGCGGGAGCCGCTGTTCCTGGGCGCGGCGGTGTCCGCCCAGGCGCTGGTCTTCCTGCTCACCACGATGGCGATCGACAGGCGTCGGCCGGCGGTGGAACACATGGACGTCTCCCCGCCGACGTCGAGTTTCCCGTCCGGGCACACCTCGGCGGCGGTCGCCCTCTATGTCGGCATCGCGCTGCTGCTGGCGCTGCGGGCGGGGAGCACCGCCGGCAAGGTGACCTGGTGGACGCTGCTGGTGCTGGTCCCGGTCGGGGTGGCGCTGACCCGGATGTACCGGGGGATGCACCACCCGAGCGACGTGGTGGCGTCCTTCGTCAACGGCGGCACCTGTGTGGCGATCATGGCGCGGGCGGTGCTCGACAGGTCGCTGACCTGGGGTCGGGCCAAGCTGCCCGGCCTCACCCCGGCCGGCGGTGACGCCCCGGCCACGGCGCCGGCCGGCGGCTGACCCCGCCGCGCCGGGGAGACGGCGCCCCGGCCCCGGCAGGTCGGGGCACGTCCGGGGGCTCAGGTGCAGTCGCCGGTGCCCACGCCCCGGGTACGCTCCGCGCCGGCGAGCGCCACCGGCCGGGCCTCCTCGGCGGTCACCGCGAAGCCGGTGTTCGGGTCGTCCGCCGCCGCCGCGAAGATCACCCCGAGCACCAGCCCGTTGGAGGAGACCAGCGGTCCGCCGGAGTTCCCGCTGCGGACCAGCGCCCGGATGGTGTAGATCTCCCGGTTGACCTTGCTGGCGTTGTAGATGTCCGGGCCCTCGATCCGGTCGACGTCACGGATGCGGGCCGGGCGGGCGTCGTACGGGCCGTCGAGCGGGAAGCCCAGCACGATCGCGTCCGCACCGCTGCCGGCCTGTCCGGCGGCGAAGCGCAGGGACGGACCGGGCAGCCCCGGCACGTGCAGCACGGCGAGGTCCCGGTCCGGGTCGTAGACGACGACCACGCCGTCGTACCGTTCGCCGCGCAGCTCGACGGCGACGGAGCGGGTGCCGGCGACGACGTGCGCGTTGGTCATCACCCGGTCGTCGGCGTAGACGAAACCGGAACCCTCGATCCGGCGCGAGCAGCTCGGCGCGGACCCGAGCACCTTCACCACCGCCCGCTGGCTGTTCGCCACCACCTGCGAGCCGGCCAGCGCCGGGTCCGGCGGGGCGACCTGCCGGGCCGAGGTACGCCCCAGCCCGTTGAAGACGTCGGGGAACCCGTTGGTGTCGACGGTGTCGCGCAGCGCCGTGGACAGCTCCTGGGCCTGGTCGGGCAGGACCCGGTCCACCACGGTCAGCAACGCGCTGTTCTTGACCGAGGCGGCCAGCCAGGGCAGCGACGAGGAACCCAGCGGCACGGCGACCAGCCAGGCCACCAGCATCACCGCGAGGATCGAGACGAACGCGCCGCCGATGTCGTCGGCCCGCTTGGCGACGTCGTTGGTGATCGTGCGGCGCAGGTGGGAGCCGAGCCAGCCGGCCAGCGCCTGACCGAGGACGGCGAGCCCGAAGACGGCGACCAGGCTGACCAGCACCCGCGTCCCGCTGTCGATGAACTGGCGGGCCAGCATCGGCCCGAGCTGAAGGCCGATGAGCGCGCCCAGGAAGAACCCGGAGAACGACAGCGCCCCGATGACGAAGCCCTGACGGTATCCGCTGATCGCGAACACGAGCATGAGCAGGAGCAGGACGAGATCCACGGCCGACACCGGTCAAGGGTACGTGCACCGGACACCCGTGCGGCGTCGCGGCTGCGGAACGTGACGGTCAGGTCAGCGGGCCGGCCAGTTCGTCGGCCCTGTCGGTGCCGGCGGAGGGGGCCGGGGTGGCGCCGGTCGGCGGCAGGTCGACCACCCGCGACCGGGGCCACGGGCGGGTCCACCCGGCCATCTCCAGCAGCGCGGCGAGCACCCCGGCGGTGAAGCCCCAGACCAGCATCCCCCGGACGGAGAACGCCGGGCCGGTCCAGCCGCTGGGGTGGCGGACCAGCATCCGGTTGGCCGGGTCGACCAGTTCGGCGACGGGCAGCCGGGCGACGTGCGCCACCTCGGCCGGTTCCCGGGGGTGCACCGGGTGCGGGCTGTGCCACCAGGCCAGCACCGGGGTGACCACGAACTCGCTGACCGGGATCCAGAGCCTGGGCAGTTCGGCGAGGACGGTCACGCTGGCCGGGTCGAGGTCGACCTCCTCGTTGGCCTCGCGCAGCGCGGTGGCCCGCGCGTCGGCGTCCCCCGGGTCGGCCGCGCCGCCGGGGAAGGCCGGCTGGCCGGCGTGGTTGCGCAGGGTGGCGGCCCGCTGCAGGACCAGCACGTCGGGCCCGACACCGGGTTCCTCGCCGAGCAGCACCAGCACCGCGCTCTCCCGGCCGCCCTGCTCGGGGGTGGTCAGCCGGGTGAAGTCCTCGGCCCGGGCGGTGCCGAGCCGGCCCAGCAGCGGATCGAACCAGGACGGCGGACGGCGGTTCATCGGGTCGACCCGGCACCGACGGTCGGCCTCACGCGGGCACCACCAGGCCGAGGTGCCGGCGGACGAGGTCGGCGAGGCGGGCGTCGTCGAGCGCGCCGGAGGTGTCGGTGTGCCTGATCCGCCCCTGCGCGTCCACCAGCAGGGTCAGCGGCACCGCCGTGCGGCGCAGCTCCCGTTGCAGGGCCTCGCCCTGGTCGAACAGGACCGGGAAGCGGATGCCGAAGTCCTCGCCGACGGCCTGTGCGCCGTCCCGGCTGTCCCGGCTGTTCACCCCGATCACCTGGAGCTGGCCGGCGGCGCGGACGCTGAGCCGCTGGAAGGCCGGCAGTTCCTTGCGGCAGGGCGGGCACCAGGAGGCCCACACGTTGATCACGGCCGGGCCGTGGATGTCGCGCAGCTGCACCGGGGCTCCGCCGGTGAAGCAGGAGAGCACCAGTTCGGGCAGCGGGCTGCCGGCGGCGGACCCGGTCGGCGCGGGGGTGGAGCCGGGCGCGGTGGTGAGGGTGGCGCAGTCGGCGAACGGCGACGGGCGGGCGGCGCGGGTGGGGCCGGCGGCGGGGCCCTCCCCGCCGGTGGTGGCGGTGCAGCCGGCGAGCGCCAGCAGCACCGGGACGAGCAGTGCGGCGAACCGGGGTTTCACGGTGCCTCCGCGGCGGCGGCCTGCGCCGGCACCAGCTCCGGGTCGACCCCGGCGGCGACCGCGAGGTCCCGGGCGCGGGGGCCCTTGAGCAGTTTGGCGGCGGCGGCCGGCTCGGTCGGCCCGAGCCCGTACGACGGGCAGAGCCGGGTCAGGGTGCACGCCCCACAGGCGGGCTTGCGGGCGTGGCAGACCCGTCGGCCGTGGAAGATGATCCGGTGGGAGAGCATGGTCCACTCCCGCTTCGGGAACATCGCCCCGATCTCATGTTCGATCTTGACCGGATCGGTCTGGATGGTCAGCCCCCACCGCTGCACCAGCCGCTGGAAGTGGGTGTCGACGGTGATCCCCGGGACGTCGAAGGCGTTGCCCAGGATGACGTTGGCCGTCTTGCGGCCGATCCCGGGCAGCGTCACCAGGTCGGTCAGCCGGCCGGGGACCCGGCCGTCGTACCGCTCGGTCAGGGCCTGCCCGAGCTTGATCAGCGAGTCGGTCTTGTTGCGGTAGAACCCGGTCGGCCGGATCAGCTCCTCCAGCTCGCCCCGGTCGGCCCCGGCGTAGTCGGCCGCCGTCGGGTAGCGGGCGAACAGCTTCGGGGTGACCTCGTTGACCTTCTTGTCGGTGCACTGCGCGGAGAGGATCGTGGCGACGGCCAGCTCCAACGCGGTGGTGTGGTCGAGTTCGCAGTGGGCGTCCGGGTGCGCCTCGGTCAGCGCCCGGCCGATCCGCCGGGCGCGCCGGGTACGGCCGAGTTCCGTTTCGACCCGGCCGGGAGAGCTGATGGTCACGCCGGCCAGCCTACGTCGCCGCCCCGACGGGCCGCCGGAGCACGCCCCCGGTCAGCCGGCGTCGGGCGGGCTGATCTTCCCCTTGCCGTCGAACCGGGCGGCGGTACGCGGGAAGTCGTTGGTGCTGAGCTGCTTGACCAGGCCGAGCCCCTGCCCGGCGGGGTCCATCCCCGGCTTGCCCACCGAACTCATCCGGGTGGAGGTGAACGAGCCACCGGCGAAGCTGCCGTCGGGCTTGAGCGACACCTTCAGCACCCCGCCCCAGCCGAGCCGGCCGGTCGGGTTGAGCGACCGGGCGCCCCCGGCGAAGTTGCCCAGGCTGTACGCGATCAGCCGGCCCTGGTAGAACTCCATCCCGCGCAGCACGTGCGGGCCGTGCCCGACGATCAGGTCGGCCCCGGCGTCGATCATGGCGTGGGAGAACTTCACCGGATCGCCCCGGTTCTCGCCGAGGAACATCTCGGTGCCCGGACGGACCCGGGTCTTGTCCGACCCCTCGCCGCCCATGTGCACCTGCACCACGACCAGGTCGGCCATCGTGGCGGCCTTCTCGACGACCCCCTTGGCGGCGTCGATGTCGACCAGGCTGTTGGACCACGGGTACGACGAGAAACCGGCCACCGCGACCTTCACCCCCTCGACCTCGACCACGGTGATCTGGTCGGGTGCGCCGGTGTGCTTGAGGCCGTGCTTCTCCAGCGCCTGCTGGGTGTTCTCGTAGCCCTGCGGGCCGAAGTCGTAGCCGTGGTTGTTGGCCTGGTTGAGCAGCTGGAACCCGGCGTCGGCGAGGTGGCCGGCGTACTCCGGCGGCACCCGGAACTGGTAGCAGTTGCTGGAGTTCGCGCCGCACTTGCCGGTGCCGGTGTCGGTGGTGAGCGGCTCCTCCAGGTTGCCCATCACGAGGTCGGCCTTGAGCGCGCCCTTGACCTCGTCGAAGAAGCCCTTGCCGCCGTTGGCGGGCAGCCGGGACGGAGCCATCCCCATGACGATGTCCCCGGTCGCCGACAGGGTGATCGCCTCGGTCTTGTCGGCCGCCCCGGTGGTCGGCACCGGGGAACCGGTGGTGCCACCGCCGCCGCCCGGCCGCCAGACCGGGTCCGGGCTGTCGGACGACTGGCCGCAGCCGGCGAGGAGCACGGTGAGCAGCGCGCCGCAGGCGAGCGCGACGCGGCGGCGGGGACGGGGCTGGAGGAAGGCGGCAGAGTACATCGCCCGCGACGCTACCGGGTGGCGAATCGACCGACGACGGGCCGATCGGACGGAAGTTCAGCCCGTCCGCCGCTGCGACCACGGGACGCAGGGCACCGCGCCGCCGTCCCGCACGGCCGCGTGGACGGCGCGGGCGAGCGGCGCGCCCCAGGTCGACCGGGGTCCGCCGTAGGGCTCGACCGGGTCGCCCGTCGGGCAGAGCACGGTGACCGCGTCGGTGGGCGTGCCGGTGCCCGGCAGGCCCAGTTCCCCGATCGCCTGGCACTTCGCCTCGGTGGCGGTGGCCACGGCGTTCACCAGTGCCGCGTCGCCGAGCGCCGTCGGCACGTACACCACGATGTTGACCGTGCCCACCCGCTGCGCCGGGGCGTGGGCGGGGTCGGGGGCGGCGGCCCACAGGGGGGTGCCGAGGCCGACGGTGGCCCAGGCCCGGACCCCGGTGTCGGTCCGGGTCACCACCTCGGCGACGTCGACGCCGGTGAGCAGGCCGACCCCGGGCCCGTCGAGGTCGAACCGGTCGGCGAGCGCGGCCAGGTGGGCCGCCGGGTCGTCCCGGTGGTACGACATCGGCACGGTCGCGTTGACCACCCAGTTGCGCGGGCCGACGCCGCCACCGAGCGGGCCGGAGCTGACCGCCCGCAGCGGGGCGTCGGCCCGCCACACGAGCACCGGAATGTCCCACCCGTCCTCGGGGCGGTGGGTCAGCACCGGGTCGCTCAGCACCCGGACACCCTACGACCGGCGGTGGCCGACCCGGTGACCAGGTGGTTCGGGCGGACGATCATAGTGCCCGACCGCGTCGGCGAGGTTACGCCCAACGATCAAGATTCCAGGGGTGCAGCTCTGATTCGTCCTCACATGCGCCTAGACTTGGCGGCGCGCGAGGGATCAGCGGACGGCGGACCCGGCCGAGGGACGGCAACGCGCAACCGGAGGTGCGCGATGGACGAGGTACTGGCCCGCAGCGGGATCTTCCAGGGTGTCGACCCGGAGGCTGCCGAGGCGCTCGCCAAGGAGATGGAGACGATCGACGTCCGCAAGGGCGAGATCGTGTTCAACGAGGGCGAGCCCGGCGACAGTCTCTACATCCTCCTGTCAGGCAAGATCAAGGTCGGGCGGCGGGCAGCCGACGGCCGGCAGAACCTGATCGCGGTGATGGGCCCGTCGGACATGGTCGGTGAGCTGTCGCTCTTCGACCCCGGCCCGCGTACGGCCACCGCCACCGCGGTCACCGACACCCGCCTGGTCCGGCTGCGCAAGCAGGCGCTGCGGCCCTGGCTGAACAACCGGCCCGAGATCGCCGAGCAGCTGCTGCGGGTGCTCGCCCGCAGGCTGCGCCGGACGAACGACTCGCTGGCCGACCTGATCTTCACCGACGTACCGGGCCGGGTCGCCAAGAACCTGCTCCAGATGGCCGGCCGGTTCGGCACCCGCGACGGCGGCGTGCTGCGGGTGACCCACGACCTGACCCAGGAGGAGATCGCCCAGCTCGTCGGCGCCTCCCGGGAGACGGTCAACAAGGCGCTCGCCGACTTCGCCTCGCGGGGCTGGCTGCGGCTGGACGGCAAGAGCATCATCATCCTCGACCCGGAGCGCCTCGCCCGCCGCGCCCGGGTCTGACCGGCACCGCCTCACCGTCCGAGCCAGGACCGCCCCCGCCGGCGGCCCTGGCTCGTCGGCATTCCGGCCCGATTCCACCCGCCCCGGTCGACCGGTCGGCGACGGCCCGCTCTGCCCGGCGCAGAATCCCTCGACAACCCGCTCCGCCGGGCGCGACCCTGGACCGGTGCTGGAACGTGTAGCGGTGCTCTCCGACGTCCACGGCGCGTTGCCCGCGCTGGGGGTGGTGCTGGCCGAGCCGGAGGTGGCCGCCGCCGACCTGATCGTGGTCACCGGTGACGTGGCGGCCGGCCCGCAGCCGGTCGAGGTGCTGGACCTGCTGACCGGGCTGGGTGACCGGGTCCGCTGGGTACGCGGCAACGCCGACCGGGAGCTGGTGCAGGCCCGCGCCGGCCACCCGTCGGAGCACGACGTCTCGAACTGGGCGGCCGACCAGCTCCGGGCCGACCAGGTGGCCCTGCTGGCCGCGCTGCCACTGACGCTCACCCTCCCGGTCGCCGGCCTCGGCCCGGTGCTCTTCTGCCACGCCACGCCCCGCGACGACGAGGAGGTGGTGCTGGTCGACTCCCGGCCGGCCCGCTGGGCCGAGGTGTTCGCCGGGCTGCCCCCGCAGGTGCGCACCGTGGTCTGCGGGCACACCCACATGCCGTTCACCCGGCTGGTCGACCGCCGGCTGGTGGTCAATCCGGGCAGCGTGGGCATGCCGTACGGCGGGCCGGGGGCGTACTGGGCGCTACTCGGCCCGGGGGTGCAGCTGCGCCGTACGGGGTTCGACGTCGACGCGGCCTGTGCCCGGGTCGCCGCCGGGTCGGGCTATCCGGACGCCGCCGCCTGGGCGGACGAGTACCTGCGCTCCCGGCACAGCGACCTCGACGCGCTCACCGCCTTCGCCCCGCGCGACGGCCGCTGACCGGCTCCCGGCGCCGGACCAGCGACCGGCACGGACCGACGGCACCGGCCGAGGTCACCCCGGAGCCTAAAAAAGTCAGGCTTGACTGTTTGTTTCGGTGGCGGCACGCTGTTCCCGTGTCCACCCCGTCGACCCGCGTCCCGCAGCAGGAACGCAGCCGCGCCACCCAGGCCCGGCTGCTGGAGGCGACTGTCGACTGTCTGGTGCGGTACGGCTGGTCGGGCACCACCACGACCGTGGTCGCCGCCCACGCCGGTGTCTCCCGGGGCGCCCAACTGCACCACTACCCCACCAAGGCGGCCCTGGTCACCGCCGCCGTCGCCCACCTCGCCGAGCGACGCGCCGAGGAGCTACGCGTCGAGGCCGAGGCGCTGCCGGTCGGGCCGCAACGCCTCGACCGCGTGGTCGACCTGCTCGGTGTCGCCTTCACCGGGCCGCTCTTCGTCGCCGCGCTGGAGCTGTGGGTGGCCGCCCGCACCGACCCCGAGCTGCGCGACGCGCTGGTGCCGCTGGAGGCGCGGGTCGGTCGGGAGATGCACCGGCTCACCGTGGCGCTGCTCGACGTGGACGAGCGCCGCCCCGGCGTCCGCGAGGCCGTGCAGGCCACCCTCGACCTGCTACGCGGGCTCGGCGTGGCCAACCTGCTCAACGACGACTCGGCCCGGCGCACCGCGCTGCTGCGCACCTGGAAACACCAGCTCGCCACCCTGCTCGCCCCCGGGACGGCACCGGCACCGGACCAGCCCCACGACGCCGACCCGACCTGACCCGTACTCACCGGCCCACCCGACCGGAGGCACCATGGTCGACCCGACCGCACCGCCCGTCTACCCGACCGACGGATCCGACCAGCCCGACGCGCCGCCCGCCGGGGCGTGGCCGCGTCCGGCCCCCGGCCGGACGATCCGCGCGAACGCGGCCGGGACGGCCGCCCGGTGACCGGGGTGCTGCGGGTCGGCAACGCCTCCGGATTCTACGGCGACCGGTCCACCGCCTGGCGGGAGATGCTCGACGGCGGCGAGCTGGACGTGCTGACCGGCGACTACCTGGCCGAGCTGACCATGCTGATCCTCGGCCGGGACCGGCTGCGCGACCCCGGTCTCGGCTATGCGAAGACCTTCCTCCGCCAGCTCGAAGGGTGTCTCGGCACCGCCCTCGACCGGGGGGTACGGATCGTCACCAACGCGGGCGGGCTGAACCCGGCCGGGCTGGCCGCCGCGATCGGCGCGCTCGCCGACCGGCTCGGCCTCGCCGTCCGGGTCGCCCACGTCGAGGGTGACGCCCTGGCCCGGCCCGACGCGCTCACCGCCAACGCCTACCTCGGCGCGTTCGGCATCGCCGCCTGCCTCGACGCCGGGGCGGACATCGTGGTCACCGGCCGGGTCACCGACGCCTCGCTGGCGGTCGGGCCGGCCATCGCCCGGTTCGGCTGGGGGCGCGACGACCTGGACGCGCTGGCCGGGGCGACCGTCGCCGGGCACCTGATCGAGTGCGGGGCGCAGGCCACCGGGGGCAACTTCAGCTTCTTCACCGAGCTGCCCGACGGCGGTCACCGGCCCGGCTTCCCGATCGTCGAGATCCACCCGGACGGCTCGTCCGTGCTCACCAAGCACCCCGGCACCGGCGGCGCGGTCACCGTCGAGACGGTCACCGCCCAACTGGTGTACGAGGTGGGCGGCCCCGACTACCTCGGCCCGGACGTGGTGACCCGGCTGGACACGGTGAGGCTGCACCCGGACGGGCCGGACCGGGTCCGGGTGGACGGGGTCCGGGGCACACCACCGCCGGACACCCTCAAGGTGGGCGTCAACAACCTGGGCGGCTTCCGCAACGCGATGACGTTCGTACTCTGCGGGTTGGACGTCCCGGCCAAGGCCGCCCTGGTCCGGGGGCAGATCGAGGCGGCGGTCGGTGCGGACGGGCTGGAGTTCACGCTGGCCCGTACCGACCACGTCGACGCGGTCGACACCGAGACGGCGAGCGCGCTGCTGCACGTACACCTGCGTGACGGTGACCGGGCGCGGGCCGGGCGGGCGTTCTCGGCGGCGGCGGTGGAACTGGCCCTCGCCTCCTACCCCGGCTGCACGCTGACCACCCTGCCCGGCGACGCCACCCCGTACGGGGTCTTCACCGCCGACGCGGTGCCGCAGGCCGACGTGCCGCACGTGGCCGTCCTGCCCGACGGCACCCGGCTGCCGGTTCCCCCGCCGCCACGGACGGTGGCACCGGCGGTGGCCGGTCCGACGTCCGGCACGGCGGGCCCGACCCCGGTGGCCGGGCCGACCCGGCGGGGGCCGTTGGGTGAGCTGGTCGGGGCGCGGTCGGGCGACAAGGGTGGCGACGCCAACCTCGGCGTCTGGGCGCGTACCGACGCGACCTGGGAGTGGCTGCGTGGGTGGCTGACCGTCGACCGGCTGGCCGAGCTGCTGCCGGAGGCGGCCGCGTCGACCGTCGAGCGGTACGAGCTGCCGAACCTGCGGGCGGTCAACTTCGTGATCCGGGGACTGCTCGGGCCGGGGGTGGCCGCCTCCACCCGGTTCGACCCGCAGGCCAAGGCGCTCGGCGAACTGCTCCGCTCCCGCATCGTCGACCTGCCCGCCGCCCTCACCCCCGGACCGCCGGCAGTCGGGGAGGCGGACCGGTGACCATCGTGGACACCCCGGAGCGGCGGCAGTTACGGGAGTTGACCAGGGCCTTCGTGACCCGGGAGGTGCTGCCGCACCTGGCCGACTGGGAACGGGCCGGCGAGGTGCCGCGCGCGCTGCACGCCACCGCCGCGAAGCTCGGCCTGCTCGGCGTCGGCTTCCCCGAGTCGGTCGGCGGCAGCGGCGGCGACCTGCTCGACTCGATCGTGGTCACCGAGGAGATCATCCGCTCCGGCGGCTCGTCCGGGCTGGTCGCGGCGCTGTTCACGCACGGCATCGCGCTGCCGCACATCGTCGCGGCGGCCGGCGGGCGGACCGGCGGCACGCTCGGTGGGCGGCTCGCCGCCCGCCGGTCCGCCGCCGACGATCCCCTGGTCAACCGGTACGTCCGGCCGACGCTGGCGGGCGAGCTGATCGGCGCGTTGGCGATCACCGAACCGGACGCCGGCTCCGACGTCGCCGCGATCCGCACCACCGCCCGCCGCGACGGCGACCACTACCTGGTCAACGGTTCGAAGACGTACGTGACCAGCGGGGTACGCGCCGACTTCGTCACCACCGCGGTCTGCGGCGACTTCCCCGGCAGCGGGTCGCTGCACCTGCTGGTGATCGACAAGGGCACCCCCGGGTTCACCGTCGGCCGGAAGCTGGACAAGCTCGGCTGGCACTGCTCGGACACCGCCGAGTTGTCCTTCGTGGACGTGCGGGTGCCGGTGGGCAACCGGATCGGCGAGGAGGACACCGGCTTCCTGGCGATCATGCAGGGCTTCGCCGCCGAGCGGCTCTCCCTGGCCACCCAGGCGTACGCGACGGCGCAGCGCTGCGTGGAGCTTTCGACCCGGTGGTGCCGGGACCGGTCCACGTTCGGTCGTCCGCTGGCCAGCCGGCAACTGGTCCGGCACCGGCTGGCCGAGATGCACACCCGCGCCGAGGCGGCCCGCGCGTACGTGCACCAGGTGGCCGCCCGGGTGGCGGCCGGCGAGCCGGTGGTGACCGAGGTGGCGATGGCGAAGAACGTCGCGGTGGCCGCCTGCGACCAGGTGGTCGACGCCGCGCTGCAACTGCACGGCGGCTTCGGCTACCTGCGCGACGCCGAGGTGGAGCGGCACTACCGGGACGCCCGCATCCTCGGCATCGGCGGCGGCACCACCGAGATCATGAACGAGATCATCGCGAAGGGCCTGGGCCTGTGAGCGCGAGGAGTGAGCCGGGTTTGCGAGCCCCGCAGTCGCGAACGAACGGGGGAGATCTGTGACGACACTGGAGAGTGCGGTCGATCCGGCCGCGCCGGCCTTCGTGGCCAACCGGGACGCGCTGCGGGAACGTCTCGCCGAGCTGGACGCCGCGCTCGACCAGGCGCGGGCCGGCGGCGGCGAGAAGTACGTGGCCCGGCACCACCGGCGCGGCAAGCTGCTGCCCCGGGAGCGGATCGAGTTGCTGCTGGACCGGGACAGCCCGTTCCTGGAGTTGTCGCCGGTCGCCGGGTACGGCAGCGACTTCCCGGTCGGGGCGAGCGTGGTCACCGGCATCGGCGTCGTCGAGGGCGTCGAGTGCCTGGTCGTCGCCAACGATCCGACGGTACGCGGCGGCGCGGTGAACCCGTGGTCGCTGGCGAAGACCCGACGGGCCGGCGAGATCGCCCTGGCGAACCGGCTGCCGATGGTCAACCTGGTGGAGAGCGCCGGGGCGGACCTGCCCACCCAGGCGGAGATCTTCATTCCGGGCGGTCGGGTGTTCCGCGACCTGACCCGGCTCTCCGCCGCCGGGATCCCCACGGTCAGCGTGGTCTTCGGCAACGCCACCGCCGGTGGCGCGTACGTGCCGGGGATGTCCGACCACGTGATCATGATCCGGGACCGGTCGCAGGTCTACCTGGCCGGGCCGCCGCTGGTGAGGATGGCCACCGGCGAGGTCACCGACGACGAGTCGCTCGGCGGCGCGGCGATGCACGCCGGCACGTCCGGCCTCGCCGACCAGCTCGCCGAGGACGAGCGGGACGGTATCCGGCTGGCCCGGCGGTGCGTACGCCGGTTCAACTGGCGCAAGCATGGTCCACCGCCGCGCGACCCGGCACCCCGACCGCCGAGGTACGACCCGGAGGAGCTGCTCGGCATCGTCAGCGCCGACCTGAAGGTGCCGTTCGACCCGCGTGAGGTGCTGGCCCGGGTGCTCGACGGCAGCGAGTTCGACGAGTTCAAGCCGGCGTACGGCACCGCGCTGGTCACCGGCTGGGGCGAACTGCACGGCTACCCGGTGGGGGTGCTGGCGAACGCCCGGGGGGTGCTGTTCAGCGCGGAGGCGCAGAAGGCGGCCCAGTTCATCCAGCTCGCCAACGCCACCGACACCCCGCTGGTCTTCCTGCAGAACACCACCGGCTACATGGTCGGCACCGAGTACGAGCAGCGCGGCATCATCAAGCACGGCGCCCTGATGATCAACGCGGTGGCGAACTCGACGGTGCCGCACCTGACGGTCAACCTGGGTGCCTCGTACGGGGCCGGCAACTACGGCATGTGCGGCCGGGCGTACGAGCCGAGGTTCCTGTTCACCTGGCCGAACGCGAAGTCGGCGGTGATGGGTCCGGCGCAGTTGGCCGGGGTGCTGTCGATCGTGGCCCGGCAGGCCGCCGCCGCCCGGGGCCGGGACTACGACGAGGAGTCCGACGCGGCGATGCGGATGATGGTCGAGCAGCAGATCGAGTCGCAGTCGGGGGCGCTGTTCCTGTCCGGCCGGCTCTACGACGACGGGGTGATCGACCCCCGGGACACCCGTACCGTCCTCGGGCTCTGCCTGTCGGCGATCCACAACGCACCGGTGAAGGGCGCCGACGGCTTCGGCGTCTTCCGGATGTAGGGGGCACAGGTGATTCAGAAGCTCTTGGTGGCCAACCGGGGGGAGATCGCCCGGCGGGTCTTCACCACCTGCCGGGCGCTCGGCGTGGCGACGGTCGCCGTGCACTCCGACGCCGATGCCGACGCGCCGTACGTGGCCGAGGCCGACGAGGCGGTCCGGCTACCGGGGAACACGCCCGTCGAGACGTACCTGCGGATCGGGTCGATCCTGGACGCGGCCCGGCGCACCGGCGCGGACGCCGTCCACCCGGGTTACGGCTTCCTCGCCGAGCACGCCGGGTTCGCGGCGGCGGTGACCGACGCGGGCCTGACCTGGGTCGGTCCGCCGGCCGGGGCGATCGCGGCGATGGGCGACAAGATCGCCGCGAAGGAGCTGCTGGCCGGCGCGGGCGTGCCGATGCTGCCCACCTGGACCGACGGCGACGAGGTCACCGACTTCCCGGTGCTGGTCAAGGCGTCCGCCGGGGGCGGCGGCCGGGGGATGCGCATCGTCCGCGACCCGGCCGACCTGCCGGCGGCCGTCGACTCGGCGCGCCGCGAGGCCGCCGCCGCGTTCGGCGACGGCACGGTCTTCGTCGAGCGGTACGTCGAACGCGGCAGGCACGTCGAGGTGCAGATCTTCGGCGACACCCACGGTACGGTCGTGGCGCTCGGCGAGCGGGACTGCTCGATCCAGCGGCGGCACCAGAAGATCGTCGAGGAGGCCCCGGCGGTGCTGCCCGACGGGGTGCGGGAGCGGCTGCACGCGGCGGCGGTCGCCGCCGGGCGGGCGGTCGACTACGTCGGGGCGGGGACGGTGGAGTTCCTGCTCGCCCCGGCGGGCGAGTTCTTCTTCCTGGAGATGAACACCCGGCTCCAGGTGGAGCACCCGGTCACCGAGGCGGTCACCGGGCTGGACCTGGTCCGGCTGCAACTACTGGTCGCCGAGGGCGGTGCGTTGCCGGTGCCGGCTACCCCGCCGGCCGACGGCCACGCGATCGAGGTACGGCTGTGCGCGGAGGACCCGACGCAGGGGTTCCGGCCGGCGACCGGCACGCTGCACCGGTTCACGGTGCCCGGGGTGGCCGGCGAGTTCACCCCGACCCGGGGCCTGCGGCTCGATTCGGGGGTGGACACCGGGTCGACGGTGAGCGTGCACTACGACTCGATGCTCGCCAAGCTGGTCGCCTGGGCACCGACCCGGGCGGAGGCGGCCCGGTCGCTCGCCGGGGCGCTGGCCCGCGCCGAGCTGCACGGGGTGGCCACCAACCGGGACCTGCTGGTCCGGGTGCTGCGCAGCGCGGAGTTCGGCGCGGCGCAGGTGGACACCGGGTTCCTGGACGCACACCCCGGGGTTTTCGCGCCGCTGCTGCCGGCCGACCGGCTGCCGGTCGCCGCGCTGGCCGCCGCGTTCGCCGGGGCCGCCGCACGTCGGGCCGCCGCCCCGGTGCTCGCCGGTCTCCCCTCGGGCTGGCGCAACGTGCCGGCCGTCCCCCAGGCCGTCCGGTACGCCACGACGACCGGGGACGAGATCGAGGTGCGCTACCGACTGGACCGGTCCGGCACGCTCGCCGACTGGTCCACCGACCCGGCCGTCGCCGACCCGACGGCCACCGACGCACCGGACGCGCCGCCGGTGGTGGAGCTGGTGACGGCGGCACCGGACCGGGTGCTGCTCGACGTGGCCGGGGTGCGGCGGGTGTTCCGCGTACACCGGGCGGGGTCGGTGGTCTTCGTGGACGGCCCGGGCGGGGCGGCGGAGCTGGCCGAGCTGCCCCGCTTCCCGCTGCCCCGCGCGGCGCTCGCGGTCGGGTCGCTGCTCGCGCCGCTGCCCGGCACGGTGACCCGGGTGCACGTCGGGGCCGGTCAGCGGGTCGCCGCCGGTGACCTGCTGCTGACCCTGGAGGCGATGAAGCTGGAACATCCCGTGCTCGCCCCGACCGACGGTGTGGTCGCCGACCTGCCGGTGCCCGCCGGTGGGCAGGTCGAGACGGGTGCGGTGCTGGCCGTGGTCAACCCCGAGGAGGCACCCCGATGAACTTCGACCTCACCCCCGAGCAGGATCAGCTCCGCGACGCCGTCCGCGCGCTGGGCCGCCGGTACGGCCACTCCTACTTCGTCGAGAAGGCGAAGGCCGGCGAGCACACCACCGAGCTGTGGGACGAGGCCGGTCGGCTCGGCTACCTGGGCGTCAACGTCCCCGCCGAGTACGGCGGTGGCGGTGGCGGCCTCACCGAGCTGGCCATCGTCTGCGAGGAGCTGGCCGCCGCCGGGTGCCCGCTGCTGTTGCTGGTGGTGTCGCCGGCCATCGCCGCCACGGTGATCAACCGGCACGGCACCGAGGAGCAGCGCAAGCGTTTCCTGCCCGGGTTCGCCGACGGCTCGCTGAAGGTGGTCTTCGCGATCACCGAGCCGGAGGCCGGGTCGAACTTCCACCGGCTCGGCACGGTGGCCCGCCGCGACGGCGACGACTGGCTGCTCTCCGGCCGCAAGTGCTACATCTCCGGCGTGGACGAGGCGCAGTACGTGCTGGTGGTGGCGCGTACCGAGGACGCGACGACCGGGAAGCTCAAGCCCGCGCTGTTCGTGGTGCCGACCGACGCGGCGGGGTTGACCCGGTCCAAGCTGGACATGGAGATCGTCTCCCCGGAGAACCAGTTCCTGCTCTACCTGGACGACGTGCGGCTGCCCGCTGACGCGCTGGTCGGCGGGTCGCTGGACGCCGGCCTGCCGGCGCTGTTCGCCGGGCTGAACCCGGAGCGGATCACGGTCGCCGCGATGGGCGTCGGCACCGGCCGGTACGCCATCGAGCGGGCCGCCGACTACACCGCCACCCGCAAGGTCTGGGGTGGGCGGAGCATCGGCGCGCACCAGGGGGTGGCGCATCCGTTGGCGCACGCGGCGGTGCAGGTGGAACTCGCCCGACTGATGATCCATAAGGCAGCCACCCTGTACGACGCGGGCCGTGACCTGGAGGCCGGCGTGGCCGGCAACATGGCCAAGTACGCGGCCGGGGAGGCCGCCGCGCTGGCCGTGGACACCGCCGTGCAGGCCCTCGGCGGGGCCGGCATGACCACCGAGTACGGCGTGGCGACGCTGCTCGGCGCGGTGCGGGCCGGTCGGATCGCCCCGGTCAGCCGGGAGATGATCCTCAACTTCGTCGCCCAGCACGTGCTGGGCCAGGAGAAGTCCTACTGACCCCCTGGGACGGTCACCCGCCGCAGCGCCCGGTCAGTGCACGGCGCGGCAGGCCGCGTCGGTGCGGTGCACCGGGCGCACCCGCCGGCCCAGCCCCTCCAGCAGCGAGTCCTCGACGTGGTAGTCGCGGATGCGCAGCCGGTGCCGGGGCAGCTCCTCCTCGCTGGGGCAGAGCACCTGGGCGCGGACGTCGTCCACCGGCACGTACCGGACGCCGCCGCGTTCCTGCAGCAGCACCATGTTGACGTCGTCCACGGTGACCACGTGCCCCCGGACGTCCTCGGTGACGCCGGGGCTCGACTCCACCGTGGTCACGGTGAGCGGCAGCACCGGGGTGGTGATCACCGGCAGCGCCGCCCAGACCAGCATGGCCAGCACCGCCGCCTCGGTGACCGACGCGAGCGGCCGGATCACCGCCCCGGGCAGCGGGCCGGTCACCGCGAGGGCGAGCAGCGGCGGGGCGACGAGCAGCGCCAGGACGAGCAGTTCCCGTTGCTGCCACGCGTCGACCAGGGTGGGGGCGAGCAGCCACCCGTAACCGCCGAGCAGCGCCACCACGAGCAGCGTCCGGGGCACCACGTGCTCGTGCAGGCGGGCCGGGGTGAGCTGGAAGGCGGCGACGAACGCCGGCAGCAGCAACGGCAGGTAGAGCAGTTGCCAGGTGACCAGGGCGGTGAGGAAGCTCGCCAGCACGAACCAGGCCGGGGTGAGGTCCGCCCAGCGGACGAAGAGCGGGCGGCGCACGGCCGGCGGCATCCGTTCGACGCTGACCCGCAGCACCGCGCCGAGCGCGAAGACCGCGACCAGGCCGGTGGAGAGCAGCCGGGCGGCGGTGGTGAGGAAACCGGCGAGCAGGTTCACCGGCCCGACGTTCGCCACCAGCAGCAGCGTGGTCTGGAGTTCGCCGCCCGCCTCGACGCCGAGGCGCAGCACGGAGAAGATGGCGGGCACGCCGACCACGGCCGTCCAGAACGACTGGCTGGCCCGCGCCCGCCGCTCCACCGCCGGGTCCCAGCCGTCGCGCACGGCGACGGTGGTGGCGCCCAGATCCTGCGGTACGGCCGGGGCGGTCACCGGGTCGGCGCCTTGTCGTCGAAGTCGACCAGTTCCGGCACGTTCAGCGGCTGGGGCTGCGCCTTCTCCGCTTTCAGGTACGGTGCGAGGGACCTGGTGTAGGCGGTGATCCACGGGCTGCTGATCCCGTTGCGGCCCTGCAGGTAGCTCTTCTGCAGGGCGAAGGCGACCAGGTCGCGCAGGGCGGGGTCGCCGATCGGCACCCCGATGCCGAGCAGTTCGCTGGTGCCGAAGGGCATGTCGACGATCTCGAACTCGGTCGGGTAGAGGGAGAGGAACCCGGCGAGGATCGTCTCGTCGGAGCTGACCGCGTCGTAGCGGCCTTCCCGGATGCCCTTGACGCAGTCGCCGACCTCCTTGACCACCAGCGCCTTGACGTCGTGCTTGGCAAGCTCGGCCTCGGTGGTGGAGCCACCGCTGGTGCACACCTTGTAGGTCGGTTCGCGGAGGTCCTCGATGGTGCGGATCTTGTCCCTGAGCCGGGTCGGCACCATCACCTCCTGGGTGGTGACGAAGTACGGCCCGGCGAAGCTGACCAGCTTCTCCCGCTCCTCGGTGATGGAGAAGCTGGAGACCACCAGGTCGACCACGCCGCCCTGGAGGGCGGGGATACGGTCCTCGGTGGTCACCGAGACCCACTCGATGCGCTGGTCACCCTCGTAACCGAGGTAGGAGGCGACGTAGCGGGCGATCTCCACGTCGAAGCCGGAGTGCACGCCGTTGCGCAGCTCGCCCATCAGCGGCTCGGTGGTGGCCACCCCGATCTTGATCTTCGGCTGACCGTCGATGTGCGACTCGCGCAGCTTGTCGCGGACCGAGGGCAGCGACGGTTCACGGCGGTTCTCGCAGCCGGCGGCGGCGGCCAGGGTGAGGGTCAGGGCCACCGCCAGGGTGGTGGTGACCGATCGGACCCGGTGGCGGGCGGAGATGTGGTTCATCGGCGCACCTCGCTGACGGACAGCCTGGGGACACCGAGGGTAGCGGCTCCCGTCCATCTCCGTCGCGCCGCATCGCGGCCCCGGGTCGACCGCCGCGACGTCCACCCGACCGGCCGGAGAGAGAAGCCCGGGGTACGACGGACGACCCGAGCGCCCGTCGTACCCCGGAGTCGGATCAACGCACGGTCAGCGAACCCGCCAGGGGCAGCGGCGCGACCACCGGCGGCAGTCGCTTGGGCGCACCCCGGGCCGGCAACCCGGCGGCGGCCAGCGCGTTCTTGTCGGAGGCGGCCCGCCCGGCCGGCTCCGACGCCCCGACGAACGGCTGCACGTCGCCGACGCAGACGGTGCCCTCGGCCGGCAGCGCCCCGCGCAGCAGGTACGCGTCGATCGCCCCGGTCACACAGGCCGACGTCCCGTATGCGGTGTGGCCCCAACTGTCGCTGCTGAGCAGCCGGCTGTTCGGCAGCAGCCGCGCCGAGGCCACCGCCCCCTGGTAGCTGGTGGCCGGGTCCCAGTAGTTGCCCACCACCAGCACCGGTGCGGCGGTCCGGCGGTTGAACGGCCCGGTCCAGGCGTCGGCGTCGCGGACCGTCCAGGCGTCCCGGGCACACAGCGCGGTGATCCAGGACCAGGGCCGCCCGAAGTACGGTGCCCGCTTGTCCTCCTGGGCACTGAGCGCGGGCCAGTCGGCGAGCTTCCCAGGGTGGTAGGCGTCGGTGCAGTCGACGCCCATGGTCTCCAGCCCGTTGTCGTACGGGAAGTCGAACCGTCGCTGCTCACGGGCCTGTGCGGCGATCCGGCCGAGCGCCGCGCGCGCCCCGGCGAGTCGGGCCGGCGACGCCGACTGCGGGTCGGTGAGGGTGAGCAGAAGTGCGGTGCTGTCCACGATCGGCTCCCAGCCGTAGGGGCTGTAGAGCGCGCTGAGGCTGGCAGCCACGAAGTCGGCGTAGCTGACGGTGAACGGGCCGGCGTCCGGGTCGTCGATCACCACGGGCTTCTGCCGCAGCCGCTTGGCCACCAGATCGTAGGAGGCGACCGGGTCACCGGCGGCGGCGAGGGGGCACGCCTGCGGGCCGGCCCCGGCGCAGCGGGCCAGGATCTCCCGCAACGCCCGGTAGGCGGCATCGGAGCTGCGCAGCCGGGACTCCTGGAGCTGGTCACGCGCCTTACCCTGGCCGACCCAGGCGGCCGGGTTGAGCACCCCGTCGACGGCGACCGCGCGGACCCGGTCCGGGAACATGTTCGCGTAGTACTGGCCCAGCGCGGTGCCGTAGCTGAAACCGAGGTAACTGAGCTTCTGGTCGCCCACCGCCCGGCGCAGCACGTCCATGTCCCGGGCCACCTCGGCGGTGGACATCGCCGAGGTCAACGGCCGACCGGTGGTCGAACACGCCTGGCCGACCGCCTTCGCCGACTTCAGGTACGCCTTCTCCTCGGCCTTCGTCCACGGGAAGGCGACGTTCAGACCGGCGTACGCCCGGGTCTGCTCCTTCACCGACGGGAAGCACCGGACGTTGGTGCTGGCGGCGACGCCGCGCGGGTCGACACCGACGATGTCGAACCGGTCGAGCAGGTCGTCGCCGAGGAAGGACGGCGCGGCCAGCGCGATGTCGGTGCCCGAGCCACCCGGGCCGCCCGGGTTGAGGAAGAGGCTGCCGATCCGGGCCTGCTGGTCGCGGGCCTTCACCCGGAGCAGGGCGACCTCGGTGGTGGCGCCCTTCGGCTTGTCGTAGTCCAGCGGCAGCGCGACGGTGGCGCACTCGGCGTAGCCGTAGCAGGCGTACCAGTCGAGCTTCGGGGTGGGCACGCTGTCGACGCGCCGGGCCTCGGTGCGGCTGGTCCGATCGGGCACGGCGGGGCGGGTGTGCGGGCTGCCGGGCGCGGCGGCTGCCGGCACGACCGCCATCGTGGTGAGGAGCAGGCCGGCGACGACCGCGGCAGCCAGTGACCGGGTGGTTTGTGGCATGTAGATGCCTTCCGGTGGGATACGGGACGAGTCGAGACGACACCTCGACGTTCGTCACTCTAGGCAGAACGGTCAACCACACTGGGCCGTATGGTTTGACAGCACGCCCGAAAAGGCCATGCTTGTCAGGTGAGGCGATTCCTGAGGCCGGACGCGCGGACCGTGGCGGTGGTCGCGGCGCTGGCGACCGCCGCGGTGGTGGTGGTGCTGGTCTTCCGGCATCCCGCCGGCATCGTGACGGTGGGGTTGGCGCTGCTCGGTGTCCTCTTCGCCACGGTGACCGGCACCGCGCTGGCCGCACTGCGCGAACGCGACGACCGGGAGCGACCGGTCGGGGCGGCCGCCCCGGGCCTGCCGGAGGCCGGCTCGTTCCTCGACGCCGACACCCTCGACGCGCTGGACACCGCGGCGGTGTTGAGCCGGCTGCACCGGATGCGCGAGGTCAGCGACCAGTGAGGGTGGGGGCGACCAGGGCGTTCACGCCCCGCCCGGCGAGACAGCGGTAGGTGCGGTCGAAATCCTTCTCGCCGGGTGGCAGCACTTCGAGCCGCCAGCCGTTGGCGTAGTCGATCCCGCTGGTCAGCCGGAACGTCCGGGCGTTGCACACCGACCGGACGGTCGGGTCGGCGCTGATCGCGTCGTGCCCGGCGGCGGCCAGCGCGGCCGGCAACTGCCCCTCCACGTACGTCTCCCAGGTGTGCCGCCCCTCGCAGGAGACCTGGGCGGCCTCGGCCCGGTCGCCGCGTAGCCGGACGGGGCCGAAGCACTCCAGCACGGGGGCGCACCGGGCGCCGGGCGGCAGGACCGCGGCGGTGCCGTCGGCGGCGCAGCCCGGCAGGGCACCCCAGCGGGCGGCCGGGCTGGACGAGCCGACGGTCGACGGGGCGGCGGTCGGCCCGGCCAGCGGCGGCGCGCCACCGGCGACCCACGCTCCGGCGCTCGCCGAGGCGGCCAGGGCGAGCACCCCTGCGCCGCCGAAGAACCAGCGCCGCCGCCGCCGTGTGCCGTGCGGCACGGTCGGGTGGTCGTCCTGGGACGGAGGGCGGGGGGTGGGCCGCCCGGTGCTCCGTCCGGGTTGGCTGGTGGTCCACCCGAGGGTGTACGGCCCACCGCCGCCGGTGCCCCCGGACGGCCCGCCGGAGACCGGGGCGCCGCTGACCGGGGCGGGAGCCGGATCGACGGGCAGCGCGGTCAGCAGGTCGCGCAGTTCGAGGGCGGAGGGGCGGGCGTCGGGGTCGTTGGACATCCCGGCGCGCAGCACGTCGACCAGTTCGGTGGGCACCCCGGGCAGGTCGGGGATCGGGTGGTGGAACAACTCCAGCACGGTGACCAGGCTCGGGTTGCGCTCGGACTGCCAGCGCGGGGGGCGGCCGGTCATCACCGCGTAGAGGGTGGCGCAGAGGGCGTACACGTCGACGGCCGGTGACGGCGGGCTGTGGTTGAACATCTCCGGCGGGGCGTAGGCCGGGGTGAGCACCTCCAGGGTGACCGAGGCGTCCCGCGCCTCGGCCAGCACGGCCAGCCCGAAGTCGGCGAGCACCGCCGAGTTGAAGTGCGAGTGCAGGATGTTGGCCGGCTTGACGTCGCGGTGCAGCACCCCGGCCGCGTGGGAGTGGGCCAGCGCGTCGGCGATCTTGATGCCGAGGTCACGGGTCTCGGACGCGTCGAGCGGCGAGGTCCGCATCCGTTCGGCGTACGACCCGTCGCACAACTCCATGATCAGGTAGGGGTGCTGGTCGACTGTCACCCCGACGTCGAAGAGGTCGACCACGTGCGGGTGCGAGGACATCCGCCCGGCCGCCCGCGCCTCCCGCAGGAACCGGGCCTGGTCGCGTTCGTTGTCCAGGGTGCGGTTCTCCACCTTGACGGCGACCTCCCGACCGACGGAGATCTGGGTGGCCCGGTAGACGGTGGCGTAGCCACCCCGGGCAAAGACCTGCAAGTCGGTCAGACCGGGCACATTGGGCAGCCGGAGGGCGCCGGGCGGGGTCTCGGTCACGGCTCGAAAATACCCGTTCCGCCGGGGCGCTCAGCGGTCCGTACCGGCGGCGGTGGCCGGACCGGCGGCGGCCGACCGGCTCGTCGTGCCCCCGGATACGCCACTGACCTGCGACGGTGTCGAGTTGGGAGCGCTACCGTCCCCACCTGCTGATCGACGGGCGTCGAAGCGCAGGCCGAGCGCCGTCGCCACCGCGCCCGCACCCTCCCACAACGCCACCCCGATGAACCGGTCCGGTGCCACGTCGGCCAGCACGGTCAGCGTGAAGACGGTGAAGGTGACCAGCCGGAACACCACTGTGAACCGGTAGAACGCCCGCCACTCGGTCGCCACCGCCAACAGGTAGTAGACGCCCATGTTGAACGAGGCCATCGAGGACGCGGTGAGGAACGTGCCGGTGTAGTCGCCGGGTGCCCGGGTCGCCGGCACCTCGAAGCCGAGCATCCGCAGCTGCGCCTCCGGCCACACCAGTCCGAGCGCGCCGAGCAGCACCGCCAGCACCCCGAAGACCGCGATCGTCCAACCGGCGCCCGAACGCGGCAACCTCATCCTGCCCCCCACCCGACGGCGCGACCGGCACCGAGGGGCGGTCGCGTGAAGTGACACGCTAACCGTCCCGGCCGACAGGCGCACATCCCCGGAACCGACAGACCTGCCGTCCGCCGACGACCGCAGCCCGGCGGCCCACCGCCGGCACCCGCCGACGTCCCGGTCAGACCCCGTCGGCCAGCCGGGCCGCCAGGGCGTCGGCGCTGGCCCGTTCGCTGCGCTGCTCGGTGGCGTACGCCAGCCGCACCGCCTCCTGCGCGCTGGCCGCCGCCTCCACCGGGTGGCCGCACGCCGCCAACGCCTCGGCCAGCACCCCGGCGCCGATCACCTGGCTGCGGACGTCCTCCGCCGGGGCGGCGACCGCCCGCCGGGCCCAGTCCAACGCCTGCTCCGACTGGCCGTGGGCGAGCAGCGCGGAAGCGTACCGGGCGAGGGTCTGCCGGCGGGAGAACAGCAGGGTCGGCGTCTTCGCGGCGGTCGTCGCCACCGGGGCGAGCAACCCGACCGCGGTGGCCGGGTCACCGGCGGCGAGCCGGGCGGTGGCGAGCAGCACCCGGGGCGCGGCCTGCGCCGGTGCCTGCGGGTTGTGCGGTTCGACGGCGGTCAGCACCGCACGGGCGTCCCGCTCGGCGGTCTCGCAGTCGCCCATGTCCAACGCCACGAAGCCGCGCAGCGTGCCGGCCATCCCGGTCAGCAGCGGGTGCGAGGTCCGCCCGGCGTACGCGAGGGCGTCGGTGAACAGGTCGGCGGCGTGCTCCGGCTCGCCCAGCCCCCGCGCCACCACCCCCCGGACGACCAGGGCGAACCCGCGCCCCCAGTCGTCGGAGACGGCGGCGAAGTCCCGGTACGCCCGGCGGGCCGACCGGTCCGCCTCGGCCACCTCGCCCATCTCCGCCCCGGCGAACGCCTCGACCGCGCGCAGCGTGCCCACCGCCCACGCCTCGCCGACCCGTTCCCCGAACGGCAGGAAGATCCCGGCCAGCCGGCAGGCCTCCCCCAGTCGGCCGGCCAGCAGCCGGGCGAAGGCGGTGGTGCCGCGCAGCCAGGCCCGCCCGTACGGGTCCTTCAGCTCGGCGAAGAGCCGGGCGGCCCGACCGAGCACCGCGTCGGTGCCGGCGAAGTCCCCCCGGGTGGTGGTGACCCAGGCGAGGTTCTGCAACGCCCACGCCTGCCCGCGCAGGTCCTTCGCGGCGAGGCTGATCTGGTAGGAGGCGGCGAGGCGGCTGCTCGCCTGCCCGAGCCGGCCGGCGACGAAGTCGGCCATCCCGAGCCGGCGCATCGCCGAGGCCCGCAGGTTGGTCACCTCCCCGGCGGTGGCCACCTGCAACGCCTCCTGCCAGCAGGCCACCGCGCGGGCCTGGTCGCCCTGGGTCTGCTGGGCCTGACCGGCGAGCAGCAGGGCGCTGGCCCGGGTGCCGGCGTCGTCACCGGCGTTGGCGGCGATCTTCTCGGCGAAGGCGAGCGCGTCACCGACCCGGCCCACCTGGAGCAACGCCCGCGCGTGCACCACCCGGTCGGCCGGGGGCAGCCCGTCGCGGGCCAGGTCGGCGGCGCGTTCGGCGTACTCGACGGCCAGCGCCGGCTCGCCGGCCTGCAACGCCCGGCGGGCGGCCCGGCCCAGCGCGGCCACCCCGAGCCCGGCGACCGTCCGGGCCGGCGAGTCCGGGCGGAGCTTCACCGCGTCGGCGAGGACGGCGGCCCGCTCGACCTGCTCGGCCACGAAGTCGTCGCGGGCCGCGTCGGTGAACCCGCCCGGCGGGGCGACCGACGCGCCGGGGACCCCGGTCGCCCAGCGGGCCAGCGCGGCGTGCCGTTCGGCGAGTTCGGCCTTGCTCACCCCGGCGTAGGCGGCCTCCCGCATCAGCGGGGTGGCGAACGCGAACCCGCTGCGGGTGCGGTGCAGCATCCGGCGTTGCAGCAGCTCCTCCACGGCCCGTTCCAGCTCGACGGCGGCCACCGCGCCGGGCCGGCCGGCGGGCCCGGACCGTTGCTCACGCAGTGCCTCCAACGCGCCGGTGGGCACCACGTCGCCGACCACGGCGGCGTCCCGCAGCACAGACCGGGCCTCCGGCGGGAGCGCGTCGATGCGGGCGGCGAGCACGGCGGCGAGGTCCCGGGAGAGCAGCCGGCTGCCCAGCGACCCGGGCACCAGCCGCCAGCCGCCGTCGGGACCGGCGGTCAACGCTCCCCGTTCCCGCAGCAGGGTGACCAGTTCGGCCAGGTAGAAGGCGTTTCCCTGGGCGGTGGCGAGCAGCCGGTCGGCGTCGGCCTGGGGCAGCCTGCCGCCGTTGAGATAGCTGGTGAGCAGGCGGGAGGCGTCCGCGCCGCGCAGCGGCGGCAGCGGTTGCACCTCGGCGTCGGCGATCCAGGTCAACGCCCCGGCGGTCCGGACCAGCTCCGGGCGGCCCAGCAGCATCACCAGGACCGGGCCGGTGAGCCGGGACAGCGTCGCGCCGAGGGCGGCGATCGTCTCGCCGGTGGCGTCGTGCAGGTCGTCGACCACGATCACCAGCGGCGCCTCGGCGGCCAGGGCGCTGAGCAGCCCGGCCACCGCGACCGGCACCGCCTCGGCGTCGGCGGCCGGCGGGGTGGTCCCCCAGCCGCCCTGTTCACCGGGGCTGCCGGCGGGCAGTTCGGCGTACCCGAGCAGGGCCAGGAGCTGGTCACCGGCGAGCGGTGGCGCATCGGCGCGCAGCCGGCCGAGCCGCTGGGCGAGCCGGCGCAGCCGTTCCTCCACGGCCGGCCGGGTGAGCGCGGTGGAGGTGTCGCTGGGCAGGCCGACGGCGGCCCGGACCAGGTCGGCCAGCGGGGCCAGCCGACGCCGTTCGCCGAAGGCGGCGCAGCGTACCGAGAGCACCCGGGCCCCGCTGTGGGCGGCGTACCGGCCCGCGCCGACGTCGTAGCCGGCGGCGAGGCGTTCCACCTCGGCGGCGAACCGGGACTTGCCGATCCCCGCCTCGGCGGTCATCAGCAGCACCCGGGGTTCGCCCCGGTCGATCACCTCGGCGAGCCGGCCGGCGACCCGGCCGATCTCGGTCTCCCGCCCCACGAAGGGCGCCTCGTCGCCGAGCCCCGACCGGGTGCCCGGGGCGTCGAGCAGGCCCAGCAGCTCGTACGCCTCGACCGGCTCGCGCTTGCCCTTGAGCCGCAGCGGGCGCAGCACCCGCCAAGAGGCGACGTGCCGGGTGGCCGACGAGGTACGGGCACCGGCGTAGATCGCGCCGACGGCGGCGGCGTCGGCCAGCCGGGCGGCGGTGTTCACCGTGTCCCCGATGACCGTGTACTCGATGGCGGCCTGGATGCCGGCGATCACGTCGCCGGTGTTCAGCCCGACCCGCAGGCCGAGCGGTGCGCCGCCGCCGCGTTCGTCGTCGAGCACCCGGCGCACGGCCCGCTGCATCGACAGGGCGGCCCGCACGGCCCGCTCGGCGTCGTCCTCGTGGGCCACGGGCGCGCCGAAGACCGCCATGATGCCGTCGCCGGTGAGCTTGTCGACGTGCCCGCCGAACGTCTTCACCGCGCCGGCGAGCGCGGCGAGCACCCGGTCGGTGACCGCGCCGACGCGTTCCGGGTCGAGGTCCTCCGACCAGGAGGTGAACTCGGACAGGTCGCCGAAGAGCACGGTGACGACCCGGCGTTCGGCGGTCGGCAGGCCGGCGGCGGCCGGCAGCGCCGCCCCGCAGTTGTGGCAGAACCGCGCGCCCGGGACGGCGAGCGTGCCGCACACCGGGCAGGTCACGGCTGCTCCACTCCCAGGTACTCCAGTTGGGCGCGGACGGACCACTCGGCGGCCCACCACAGCGACCGGTCCACGTCCGCGTAGACGGTCGCCACCACCTCGGGTGCGGTGCGCGCGCCCGCGTCGACGGCGGCCCGGACCTGGTCGAGCCGGGCCCGGCGGTGGGCGAGGTAGAAGTCGGCCGCCGCGCCGCAGTCGGCGAGCGCCGGGCCATGGCCGGGCAGCGCCGGGATTCCCTGGTACGCGGACAGCCGCTCCAGGCTGGTGAGGTAGTCGCCGAGGTGGCCGTCGGGGTGGGCGACGACGGTGGTGCCCCGGCCGAGGATGGTGTCCCCGGTCAGCACCACCCGCTCGGTGCCGTACGACACCAGCAGGCAGACCGAGTCGGCGGTGTGCCCGGGGGTGGCGATCAGGTCGATGCCCAGCCCGTACCCGTCGAGCTGCCCGGCGGCCCCGGTCAGCGGGTCCCCGCCGAGGGTGTGCGCCGGGTCGACGGCGAGCACGGGGACCCCGTCGAGCAGGTCGCTCAGCCGGGGGGCGCCCTCGGTGTGGTCGGGGTGCCCGTGGGTGATCAGCACGAGCCCGACCGGGCCGGACGCGGCCACGGCGGCCAGGTGCCCCTCGTCGGCCGGGCCGGGGTCGACGACGACCGCCCGGGCCGCGTCGGGGGCGCGCAGCAGCCAGGTGTTGGTGCCCTCCAGGGTCATCGGCCCCGGGTTGGGGGCACGCAGCAACGTCACCCACTGCGGCAGCCGGTCGGCCGGTGCGGCCGGCGGTGCCGTCACATGCCCGGTCATGGCTGCGATCGTACGACCCTGTGCGCCACTCCCCGCGATCTTGCCGAACCGGCCCACTGGTTTGTGGTCCTTCACGGCTTTCGACCGACCGGTCGGGTCAGCTCGCGGGGAGTGGCGACGCGGTCAGGCCACCTCGACGATCAACTCGATCTCGACCGGGGCGTCCAGCGGCAGCTCGGCCACCCCGACGGCGGAGCGGGCGTGCCGGCCGGCCTCCCCGAAGACCGCGCCGAGCAGGTCCGAGGCTCCGTTGATCACGGCCGGCTGGCCGTGGAAGCCCGGCGCCGAGGCCACGAAGCCGGTCAGCTTCACGATCTTGACGATGTTCTCCAGGCCGACCAGCGAGTCGACGGCGGCGAGGGCGTTCAGCGCGCACCGCTCGGCGAGGTCCTTGGCCTGCTCGGGCGAGACACCCGCGCCGACCTGGCCGGTGGCGAGCAGCTTCCCCTCGGCCACCGGCAGCTGACCGGAGACGTAGACGTGCTGACCGGACTGCACGGCCGGCACGTAGCTGGCCACCGGCGGCACCACGTCGGGCAGGGCCAGGCCGAGCTCGGCCAGCTTGGCGTGGGGTCCGTTGCTCATCGTCGGACCCCTTCAGCCCTTGGGACGCTTGAGGTACGCGACCAACTGGTCCGGGTTCGGGCCGGGGATCACGGCGACGAGTTCCCAACCGTCCTCGCCCCAGTTGTCGAGGATCTGCTTGGTCGCGTGGACCAGCAGCGGGACCGTGGCGTATTCCCACTTCTGCATCGGTGGAAGGCTCCCTTGCCTGGCGTGGACTGTGTCGTCGACAGCCTACGGTCCGGGTGACGGCCGGGGCGCGGGACGCTGCTCGGGGGCGGTGGGCAGCTCACCGCACTGCCCGGCGTGGTCGTACGGCTGGGGGCAGCGGGACCGGTCGGGCAGCAGCAGGTCGCAGAAGACCCGGTGCCTGTTGTTCTGGTCGTCGGCGGTGGAGACGGTGGTCTCGCCGGCGTCGAGTTCAACGAGGAAGCCCAGGGAGGTCGCCACGGTGCCGGCCAGCGCGGTCGCCGCCGCCAGGTCGGCCACCCGGATCGGCAGGTGGATGACGTAGCCGGGCTCCTCGTCGTCCCGGGCGCGGTCACCGGTGCGGCCGAGCATCCGCAGCACCTCGCTCGGTTCGGCGCAGCGCCGGTAGGACCGTTCGTTCATCGGCAGCCCCGTGCCGGGGGCGTCCGCGTCGCCGGCCGAACCTCCCCGCCTCCCCCGGTCTCCTGGTGCTGAGAAGTGGGCTCGGGCGATGTTCTCCGCGTCGCGCATGTACCTTCCTCCGGCCTCGTACCGTGAATGACCGCCGTCCGGACCGGGTGCCGACCCGATCCGCTCCCCCACACCCGGACGAACGTAGGACCCCGCCCGGCACCCGGACAACGGGACGCGCACGTTCGATCACGCCAAGTCACATATGTGACACTCGCCTGGTCCGGAAAGCGATCGCAACCCACCGCAGGTCGTGAGCGGTCCGCCACGCGCCGCCCATAGACCGTTACCCTTGCGCCTCGGACGGGCGATCAGGGGTCGCCCGCCGCGCCCGTACCCGCGTCGTCGCCAGGGGCGGCGACGGCGCCCCATCCCCCGGGGGACCACATGACCCATCCACCGTTCGGTGGCGCGAGCGGATCGCCAGGCGGGCCACCGCCACGGCAGGACCCACCAGACCCGGGCGGGACGACCGCTCCCGGCCTCTCCCCGTCCGGTGTCGGCGCGCCGCCGTCGACGGGTCACCCCGGGTACCGGGCGGCGACACCGGCGCGGCGGCGCGGCCCGCTGGTCGCCTGGCTCGCCCTGGCGGCGGCCGTCGTGCTCTGCGGCGGCGGTGGGACGCTCGCCTTCCTGACCCTGCGCGACACCGAGGGCGGCGAGGGGGCCAAGGAGCCGACGGTGGCGGTGGACGGCTTCCTCACCGCCGTCTACCAGGAACGCGACGCCGGCAGGGCGGCCAACTTCGTCTGCGCGGAATCACGCGACCCGCAGAAGATCAACGCCAAGGTGGCCGAGGTGCAGAAGTACGCCACCACCTACATCAACCCGCGGTTCCGCTGGTCCAGTCCGACCGTCGACAGCCAGAACGGGGACCGGGCCACCGTCTCCACCACCCTCACCATGACCACCGCCGACGAGAAGATCGCCGAGCAGCCGTTGCGGTTCACCGTCGTACGGAAGACGGGTTGGTGGGTCTGCGAGGTCGGCTGAGCGCGCGGGGTGGATAGGCTCGACCGGTGCGAGCAGCTGAGCGGCCGGCCGACCCGGCCGGTACCGGATGGCCGTCCCGCCTGCACGTGGTGACCGGCAAGGGCGGCACGGGCAAGACGAGCGTGGCGGCGGCGCTGGCGCTCGCCCTGGCCGCCGGCGGACACCGCACCCTGCTGGTCGAGGTGGAGGGCCGGCAGGGCATCGCCCAGCTCTTCGGGGTCGAACCCTTCCCGTACGCCGAGCGGCACCTCGTCGACGCCCCCGGCGGCGGCGAGGTGCGCGCCCTCGCGGTGGACGCCGAGGAGGCGTTGCTGGAGTACCTCGACATGTTCTACAAGCTCGGCGCGGCCGGTCGGGCGCTGCGCAAGCTCGGCGCGATCGACTTCGCCACCACCATCGCCCCGGGCCTGCGGGACGTGCTGCTCACCGGCAAGGTCAAGGAGGCCACCACCCGCACCGCCGGCCAGCGCCGGGTGTACGACGCGGTGGTGCTGGACGCCCCGCCGACCGGCCGGATCGGTCGTTTCCTCAACGTCACCGCCGAGACCGCCCGGCTGGCGAAGGTCGGCCCGATCAAGACCCAGAGCGACGGGGTGTCGGCGCTGCTGCGCTCCCCGATGACCGCGGTGCACGTGGTGACGCTGCTGGAGGAGATGCCGGTCCAGGAGACGGTGGACGCGATCGCCGAGCTGACCCAGCTCGGCTTCCCGGTGGGCCGGGTGATCGTCAACGCGGCCCGCCCGCCGTCGACCACCGGCCGCGAGGTGACCCGGGCGGAGCTGCGACGCGGGCTGGCCGCCGCCGGCCTGCCGACCGACCAGGCGACCGTGGCCGGGCTGGCCGGCGAGGCGCGGGACCAGCGGGTACGGCGGGAGCTGGAGGATTCGCTGCGGACCGACCTGGTGGAGCTGGGGCGGCCGGTGACCGAGCTGCCGTTGCTGCCCGACGGGGTGGATTCGGCCGGGCTGGCGGCGTTCGCCGAGATCCTCCGTCGGGCGGATTGACGCACACCTCACGTCGGCCCGGGCGCACGGACCCCACCGGCCCGATACGCTCGATTGGTGCCTTCCGAAGACGCGGCGCCCGTGCTGGACGTCGACCAGATCCTCGCCGACCCCGGCGTGCGTATCGTGGTCTGCTGTGGCGCCGGCGGGGTGGGCAAGACGACCACCGCGGCGGCGCTGGCGCTGCGGGCGGCCGAGCGGCACGGCCGGCGCACGGTGGTGCTCACCATCGACCCGGCCCGCCGGTTGGCCCAGTCGCTCGGGCTGACCGAGCTGGACAACACCCCCCGCCGGGTCAAGGGGATCGACGTCGAGGGCGGCGGTGAGCTGCACGCCATGATGCTGGACATGAAGCGCACCTTCGACGACGTGGTGCTCCAGCACACCGACCCGGCGAAGGCGGCGGAGATCTTCGCCAACCCGTTCTACCAGGCCATGAGTTCCACCTTCGCCGGCACCCAGGAGTACATGGCGATGGAGAAGCTCGGCCAGTTGCACGCCCGGGGCGAGTGGGACCTGATCGTGGTGGACACCCCGCCGTCCCGCTCGGCGCTGGACTTCCTCGACGCCCCGGCCCGGCTCTCCCGCTTCCTGGACGGCCGGATGCTGCGACTGCTGCTCGCCCCGGCCCGCAGCGGGGGGCGGAGCATGTTCAGTTTCGTCACCGCCAGCTTCGGGATGTTCTCCAAGGTGGTGCAGAAGGTGCTCGGGGCGCAGCTGCTGACCGACCTCTCCGGCTTCGTCGCGGCCCTCGACTCGATGTTCGGCGGGTTCCGGCAGCGGGCCGAGCAGACGTACCGGATCCTCCAGGCCGGCGAGACGGCGTTCCTGCTGGTGGCGACGCCGGAGCCGGACGCGGTCCGGGAGGCGGCCTACTTCGCCGGGCGGTTGGGCGCGGAGCGGATGCCGCTGGCCGGGCTGGTGCTCAACCGGGTGCACCGGCCGGCGGTGGGTCTGGACCCGGCGACGAGCCGGGCGGCGGCCGACCGGCTGGTCGAGTTGGGTGGGCACGACGCCACGGTCGACGTGCTGCGGGCGCACGCCGCGCTGGCGCAGCAGGCAGCCCGCGAGCAGCAGGTGGCCCGGCGGTTCACCGAGGCGTTCCCGGCGGTGCCGACGGTGTCGGTGACGGCGCAGCCCGCCGACGTGCACGACGTCGACGGGCTGCGGACGATCGGCGCGGCGATCAGCCACCCCTGACCTGCGGTCCGGTCCACCCGGCCGGGCCCGCGCCGGGGAAGGCCGTGGTCCGGTCGGACCACGGTCGGGCCTCAACCGGCGGCGGTGACCAGGATCTTGTCCTTGCCGCTGCGGTCCTTGGCGTTCTTCTTCATCGCCGCCTCGAACATCTTGCGCCAGCTCGCCACCTGCGGGTGCCGGCGCAGCAGGGCACGGCGTTCCCGTTCGGTCATGCCACCCCACACGCCGAACTCGATGCGGTTGTCGAGCGCGTCGGCCAGGCACTCGTACCGCACCGGGCAGCTTCGGCAGATCCGCTTCGCGACGTTCTGCTCGGCGCCCTGTACGAACAACGCGTCCGGGTCCCCGTTCTGACACGCCGCCAGCGACGGCCAGTCAGTGATCATCCCCATCTGTACACGTCCCCCCTTGCAGTACCAACCGACTCGTGCGACCAGCCGTCGTTCCCCCCGGTCGTCCGGCCCGTTCCTTCCCCAAGGAGGCACGGACGACGTGTGGCTCGTGTCGCCGCCACCATCATGCTCTGTAGTCGCATGATTACGCAACGTTGTCGGCGAAATCCAACATTCCGGACAGTCCCGGCTTCCCGGGCCTTCGATCGCCGCTTACCCCCTCGGAGTACGTGAAAACGCTGCGCGGGCTCCACCGATCGGTGGAGACTCGGCGCGGTAACCCGCAACCTCGCAGCGGGGGTCGTGCGTTTAGCACAACGAGGTCGGCGCGCGCAGGAAATGGGGAAAGAACGCCCCGGCGCCCCTCGTTCCCTACTCGCGTACCCTGTCGAGGTGACCTGGATGCGGAAACGTGACCACAATGTCTTCACCAACGCCGCATCGCTACTGATCTGCGGCCTGCTGGCCGGTGTGGTGGTGGCGGCGGCGGCCTTCCCCGCGGTGGCGATGTCCGGCCTGGCGGCCAAGGCCGGCGCCGAGACCTTCGGAGCGCTGCCCAAGGAGCTGACGGTGGCCCGCGCGCCACAGATCAGCTACCTGCTCGCCAACGACGGCAAGACCCCGCTGGCGACCATGTACGACGAGAACCGGCGCGACGTGAAGCTCGCGGACATCTCCCCGTACATGCAGAAGGCGATCATCGCCGCCGAGGACCACGACTTCTACAAGCACAACGGCGTGGACATCAACGGCGTGGCACGGGCCTTCGTCAACAACCAGTCCGGCACCAACTCGCAGCAGGGTGCGTCCACCCTGACCATGCAGTACGTCCGGCTGGCCATCGCCTACTCGGCCACCCACCCGGCCGACGTGGTGGCCGCGACCGAGGACACCAGCTCCCGCAAGATCCGCGAGATGCGGCTGGCCCTCCAGGTCGACAAGGAGTTCTCGAAGGACGAGATCCTCACCCGCTACCTGAACCTCGCCTCCTTCGGCAACGGCGCGTACGGCGTCTTCGCCGCCAGCCAGGTGTACTTCGGCAAGTCGCCCAAGAACCTCAAGATCGAGGAGGCGGCGCTGCTGGCCGGCATGGTCAAAGCGCCCACCACCAACGATCCGACCACCCGCAGCGGCTACCCGCTCGCGCTCGACCGGCGTAACTACGTCATCGACAACATGGTCAAGACGCAGGCCATCACCCAGCAGGAGGGGGACGCCGCCAAGGCGACCAAGCTGGTGGTGAAGGACAAGCGCACCCCGAACGGCTGCGTCGCCACCAACCAGAAGGACTGGGGCTTCTTCTGCGACTACTTCTACCGCTGGTGGCTCTCGCAGGAGACCTTCGGCTCCACCACGTACGACCGGGAGCGGCGGCTCAAGAGCGGCGGCTACACCATCACCACCACGCTCGACGTGCAGGCGCAGAACGGTGCCGACCGGGCCGTCCGCAAAAACCTCGGGGTGAACAGCAAGGCCGCCCGGATGGTCGCCGCGATCGAGCCGGGCACCGGTCGGGTACGCGCGCTGTCGGTGAACCGGAACTTCAAGATCGATGACCCGAAGAAGCCGCAGAACAAGTACTCCAGCGACCCCAAGAAGGCCAAGAAGAAGATCCGGGGCAACTACCCCAACACGGTGAACCCGCTGCTCAGCGGCGGCCAGGGCATCACCGGCTACCAGGCCGGCTCGACGTTCAAGATGTTCACCATGGTGGCGGCGCTGGAGAAGGGCATCCCGCTCGCCTACCCGATCAACTCGCCACCGGTGTTCAAGTCGGATTACATCGTCCAGCAGAACTCACCGGCCGCCTGCCCGGGGACGCACTTCTACTGCC
Source organism: Micromonospora humida (assembly GCF_016901255.1). Classification (NCBI taxonomy): domain Bacteria; kingdom Bacillati; phylum Actinomycetota; class Actinomycetes; order Micromonosporales; family Micromonosporaceae; genus Micromonospora; species Micromonospora humida. The sequence goes on along the minus strand of NZ_JAFEUC010000012.1, from coordinate 107,663 downwards.
CCAAGAACGCCTCGGCGAGCATGGCCGGCGTGCACAACATGTGGACCGCCTTCGGCAGCTCGGTCAACACCTACTTCGTCCCGCTGGAGCAGCAGGTCGGCGCGGAGAACGTGATCAAGGCGGCGCAGAAGCTCGGCATCACCTTCCGCAGCAGCGACGACGCCCGCCGGGCCACCAAGGAGGGCGGCGCCAACCAGTGGGGCGCGTTCACGCTGGGTGTCTCCCAGACCACCCCGCTGGAGCTGGCGAACGCCTACGCCACCCTGGCGGCCGACGGGAAGTTCTGCGAGCCGATCCCGGTGCAGCAGATCAAGGACCCGGAGGGCAACAAGCTCGACGTCGCCAACCCGCGTTGCGAGCAGCGGATCTCCACCGAGGTGGCCCGGGCCGCCGTGGACGCGGCCCGCTGCCCGGTCGGTGACCGGTCGTCGGTCTCCAAGTGCGTCGGGGCGACCGCCCGCAACGTCCGGGGCATCGTCGGCAAGCCCGTGGCGGGCAAGTCCGGCACCACCGACGGCGACAAGACCTCGGCCCTGGTGGTGATGACCAAGCAGTTCGCGGTGGCCGGCATCATGGCCGACCCGGACTGGCCGCAGACCAACCAGCGGATGGGTCACGACGAGACGCCGACCGGCATCAATCCGGCGGTCTACCAGACGCTGCGGGACGCCATGAAGGGCAAGCCCGGCATCGAGTTCACCCCACCCAACGGCAAGATCATCAACGGTGACCAGCGTTCCATCCCGAACGTGAAGTGCCAGTCGGTGGACGGTGCCCGGGGCAAGCTCAAGGAGGCCGGCTTCTCCGTCGTCGTCTCCGACAACAAGATCGCCTCGGAATGCCCGGCCGGCTCCGTCGCCGGCACCAGCCCCAACGGCCGCACCATCAAGGGCGGCGTGGTCACCATCGAGGTGAGCAGCGGCGGCGGCAGCACCGCGAACGGGCCGAACGGGCCGGGTAACACCGGCACCCCACCGGGCCGTCCACCGGGCAACTGACCCCTACCGACGCCGACGGGCGGGCACCCCACACGGGGTGCCCGCCCGTTTCGCATCCGCCGCACCGATCAGGGCGCTTCGACCCGGGCCCGCCGCCGGCACGTACCGGCGACGGTGGGTCAGAGGCCGAGCTGTCGGCGTACCTCGGCGGCGACGCGACCACCCTCGGCGCGGCCGGCCACGGCGGCCTGGGCCGCCTTCATCGCCGGGCCCATCTGGGACTTCTCGGTGAACCCCGCTGCGGCCAGCGCCCCCGACACCAGCTCCGTCAGCTCCTGCTCCGAGAGCTGCTTCGGCAGGTAGCGGTCGAGCACCGCACCCTCGGCGGTCTCCTTGTCGGCCTGCTCGGCACGACCGGCGTCGGCGAACGCGGCAGCCGCCTCCCGGCGCTTCTTCGCCTCCTTGGTCAGCACCGCGAGCACCTCGTCGTCGGAGAGCTCGCGCTTGGCCTTGCCGGCGACCTCGGCGTTGCCGACGGCGGCCAGCGCCATCCGCAACGTGGAGGTGGTCAGCTCGTCGCGCGCCTTGAGTGCGGCGCGCATGTCTGCGGTCAGGCGGTCCTTCAGCGTGCTCATGGACGGTCAAACTACCCTGGTCGGCATGCGAAAGCGCACACTATTCGGCCTCGCCGCCGGGACCGTCGCCGCCGGGGCGGCCACCCTGGCGTACGCGTCCCTCGTCGAACGCAACATGTTCACCCTGCGCCGGTACGACGTGCCGGTGCTGCCGGCCGACGCCGAGCCGCTGCGCGTGCTGCACCTGTCGGACCTGCACATGATGCCCGACCAGCGGCGCAAGCAGCAGTGGGTGGCGTCGCTGGCCGCCCTCGACCCGGACCTGGTGGTGGTCACCGGGGACAACATGGCCCACCCCGACGCGGTGCCCGGGGTGCTGCGCGCCCTGCAACCACTGCTCGACTATCCCGGCGCGTTCGTCTTCGGCTCCAACGACTACACCGGGCCGGTCTGGAAGAACCCGTTCACCTACTTCCTGCCGGGCCGGGAGTACACCGAGGGGGCCGCCCTGCCGTACGAGGAACTGCGGGACGTGCTCACCGGGGCCGGCTGGGCGGACCTCAACAACGCGCGCACCTCGATCAAGGCCGGCGGCCGCCTGGTCGAGCTGGTCGGCGTGGACGACCCGCACATCGGGCAGGACGACTACCCGGCCGTCGCCGGCCCGGTCACCCCCGCCGCCGACCTGTCCATCGCACTCGCCCACGCCCCGGAACCGGCGCTGCTCGACCAGATGGCCGCCGACGGCTTCGGCCTGCTGCTGGCCGGGCACACCCACGGCGGTCAGGTCTGCGTACCCGGCTACGGCGCGCTGGTGACCAACTGCGGGCTGCCCCGGGCGATGGCGAAGGGCCTGCACCGCTGGCCCGGCTCCGACTCCTGGCTGCACGTCTCGGCGGGCCTCGGCACCCACCCCACCGCCCCGGTCCGCTTCGCCTGCCCACCCGAGGCCAGCATCCTCACGCTCACCCCCCGCTGATCCCCTGCTCTGCTGCCCCCACCGCCTCCTGCCCTGCTACGCCCTCTCGCCCACTCCATGATCAGATTGCCGAAATGCAGACGACACGCCGTCAACACTGCGCGAAATCGCAATCTGATCATGGAGCCGGTGGGGTGACCCGGTCGGCAGCAGGGCGGAACCGGGCGACGGAGGGCCATCAGAGACACCCCCGGCCCCGAGCGGCCGGAGCCGGGGGGGTACCGAGTTTGATCGGCGGAGCGGGTGGGCTACTATTTCACCGCACGCCTCGGGGTGTGGCGCAGCTTGGTAGCGCGCTTCGTTCGGGACGAAGAGGTCGTCGGTTCGAATCCGGCCACCCCGACAGAGGCCAGAGGGCACATCCGATCCATGGATGTGCCCTCTAGTGCTTCTGTACAGCAGTGAAGTACAGCAGCAGGTCACCGCAGGCTCTCACCCAGGCGCTTGAGGGCGTCGCGGGTGGCGTCCGAGGACGCCTGCGAATAGATCTCCATCGTCACCGACACCTCGGCGTGCCGGAGCACCTGCATGATGACGCGCGGGTGCACGTCCAGGTCGACGAGCAGGGTCGCACAGGTACGCCGGGCGTCGTGCACGGTGATCTTCCGAACTCCGGCACGGGTGCAGCGGGCGTCCCAGGAGCGGTTGAAGTTGCGCGGCTCCACGGGCGTTCCGTAGCGGGTGGTAAACAACAGCGGCGAGCCCTGCCAGGCGATGCCCGCCTCGTCGCGGTCGGCCTTCCTCGCCTGCTGGCGGAGGTCGAGTGCCGCCGCGCAGATGTCCGGCAGCGGGAGGGTGGCGTCCGAGGTCTGCGTCTTGGTCTCCCGGTGCAGCAGTTGGCGGCCGACCCGCTGCAACTGCCAGCCGATCGACAACTCCCCCGCCGCCGGGTCCACGGCGTCCCCGGTGAGGCCCAGCACCTCACCCTTGCGCAGGCCGAGGACCAGGATCAGCACGTACGCGGCGTACAACGGATCGCGGTCGGCCCGCGCGGACTCCAGGAAGCGACGCGCCTCGTCGCTGGTCCACGCCCGGCCCCGGCGGCGACGGACCGGTGGGAGCTTGACCAGGGCGGCGGCGTTGCGGGTGACCAGTTCCTCGGTGGCCGCGTGGTTGAGCGCCGAGCGCAGCACACCCCGGACGTCCTTGACCGTGCGGGCGGACGGCACGTCACCGCAGCACAGGCCGAGCGCGCAGCAGCGCCGCCTGAGTTCCGGGCGGCGGGCGACCTTGCCCTGGGCGCAGCACTGGCAGGTGCGGGCCACCTCGTTGATCCAGGTCTGCACGTCGCGCACCTGGAGCCGGTCGAGCCGCTTCCCGCCGAGGCCGGGGATCACGTACAGCCGGAGGATCGTCTCGTAGGTGGCGCAGGTCAGCGGCGCGAGGTTGGGGCGCACGACCTCCCGATGCCAGTAGGTCAGGTAGTCACCGAGGGTCGGCACCCGGGTGGCGACCGGCCCGGCCTTGGCCTGCTGGTGCAGCTTGATCCACTTGTCGTGGACGACCTCCCGGGTCTGGCCGTAGACGTACTTGCGGGTCCGCTTGCCGTCCGGCTTGGTGACCCAGACGTACGCGGCGAAGCCGTTGCGGTACGGGAAGATCGAGCCTTCGCCGTTGGCGCGGGTGCGGGCGGGCATCAGGCGGCCTCCTGCCGCTGGACCTGCTCGCGGACGTACTCGTCGACCCACTCGGGCAGGACGCGCCGGTACTTGCCGTCCTTGATGGAGCGCAGCTCCCCGGTGGCGATCTTCATCTTGACCTTGGACAGGCCGAAGCCGAGCAGCACGGCGACCTCGGCGGGCGAATACCAGCGTGGGGTGAGGGGTCGGGTCACGCCGCCACCCCCGACCACGCCTCGTGGGCGAGTTCTTCCCGGCCGGTACGTTGGCGTTCCCGGCGTTGGGCGGCGGCGGTGTTGGCGAGCAGGACGTCCCCGTCGGTCAGCCAGCCGGAACCGACGAAGGCCAGCGTGCCGACGGTGACCATGCCGGCGGCGTCGTCGCTGCCGGCGGTGTCGGTGTGCTCGGTGCGGCGGTAGGCGGCGCGGGTGTCGCGGAGCAGGCCGAAGGTGACCGAGTAGCGGCGGGCCTTGGTGAGGAAGTGGCCGCCGTAGCCGAGCATGTGCGCCCAACGGCGCAGCCCGGCGTAAACGTTGGGTGTGGGGTCAAGGTCGCCTTGACGGTCTTCAGTCTTCCCGGCTGTCGGGGTGACGTGGTGCCGGGTGGGGCGGCCGAGTCGCCAGCAGGCGTCGATGAGCCGGGCGAGGTGGTCGCCTTCCGGATCGGCGTAGGCGTCGACGGTGTCCGGGGTGAGTCGGGTGGAGCAGTGGCCGGTGACCTCGGTGGACTTCGTGGCGTACTTGGCGAGGTAGGCGGCCACCTTCGCGTCGGTCACGTCGCCGTCGCTGGTGCCGATGCGGCGTACGTCGACCTGCTCACCCCAGCCGATCGGCCAGCCCTGCGGGCGGTCGGGGTGCGGCGGGGTGGTGACGGTGATCTGTCGGGTGGCGGCGTGGACGGCGGCGTCGAGGTCGTCGACGGTGATCCCGGCCGGCGGCGGCACCAGGGCATGCCGGTCGTGGGGGTCGACGCCGTCGAGGCGCAGCAGGACATGGAAGTGCACCGCGCCCCGACGCTGCATCTCGGCGACCTTCCCGTGGGACACCCGCACCGGAGGCACCCGCCGAACCCGGCCGGAGTCGGTGACGACCTGGACGTGGGAGATGCCGCGTCGGCGGCACACTGCGGCGAGGTGCCGTTCGATCGCCTGCTTCGTGCGTCGCCACAGCTCGCCCGAGAAGTAGTTCCAGACGGCCTGGTGGTCGTGGTCGTAGCAGTCCAGGCAGAGCGGTCGACCGAGCTGCGGATCATCGGCGTCGTGGCGGGTGAAGCAGGCCGCGGGCCGCCCGTGTGGGCAGGTGCCGGCGGTGCTCCGGGCGCGGCAGGGTGCCGGGCGGCAGTCGCAACGCCGCCGGGTGGCGCAGGTGTGTCGGGGGATGTGCCGGTGGTGCACCGGGCCGAAGGATGGTGCGGTGAAGGTGGCGAAGACGACCGGATGCGCGCTGACGGTGGTGGGGATGGTCTTGCCGCCGGTCAGGCCGCAGCGGACGACCTGGAAGGCGTCACCGGCGTAGACCCAGGCGCAGTCGGGGCACTGGGCGGCACGACGGTTGCCGCATGCCTTGTACAGCGTCCGGTCGGGCAGCTCGTCGGTGTGCCGCTCGGCCAGGACCCGGCCGGTGCCGGGTTCGACGGCGGTGAGGGTGCCGGTCAGGCGGATCGGGCGGGTGCAGCCTCCGGCGGCGCGGGTGTGCTCCAGCCAGCCGAAGTAGTCCGGGGCGGCGGCGCGGCGCAGGGCCTGGGCGTCACGGCCGGCGGTGAGGGTGGACACGGTTCTCTCCTCAAGGGGTGGCAGGGGACGGGCGACGAACTGCCACCGGACGCCGGAACGGTGTCCGTCGGTGGTGTTCGTGGTGTCTCCTGGCACCGCCGGAGAGGGCGGCTCACGCCGGAGGGCGGGGTTGGCCATCGGCCTTGGACCGCCGTGGAGCTGGGTTTCTGGATCTCGGGTGATGCCGGGACGGGTGGGGTGCCTGGTCGTCGGCGTCCGGTGGGTTGCCGCAGGCGATCCCCACCCGTCGAGGTGCGCGAATCCGAGGGCCATCGTGGACGGCAGGAAAGGCCGTGCTGGGCTGGTCAGTGGATTCCGGGTCGGCGCAGTGGCCGGTGCGATCGAGAGCCGGCGGGACGTGACCCGCGTCAGCGGCAGGAAGGCCGCTCGGCAACTCCGAAGTCGAGTTCAGCGATCCGGCAGGAAGGCCGCACTGGCGTGCTCGACGAGGGCCAGAGTAGCACCGGGTACCGACACGTCAACCCGTCGTGACCCCGGGGAGCGGCCGGCTGCCGGCCGGTGTGGGAGGACTTTCTGTACGTCTATCAAGGCGGCCCTGAACGGGCCGCACGCGCCGCCGCCTGGGCGCGCGTCCGTCGCTCCGCTGGTGCTCCGACTCCGGCCACGCAACACGCCCGGCGGCTGGCGCGGACGGCGGATAGCCCGGTGGGCCGCCGCATGACGACAGGCCGTTTCCCGGTGGGGTGGTGGGCCGGCAACCGGCCTGGCCGCGCGGCGAGTACCGCGCGGCGTAGGGGAGCGCACGCCGGGTCCGTCGGTGGCTGCCGGGCCGGTGTCGGGGTTGCGGTTACTGCGCCTCCGGCGGGGGCGCTCCGGCTCCGGGATGCCGGGGGTCCGTCGGCGGCTTGCGGTCCGTGGGTGGTGGCGGTGGGGAGCCATCCCGCCCACCGTCGACCCGGGTGAGCCGAGCGGGCCACCGCCCGACCCGCCAGCGTCCGTACGGGCGTCAAGGCCGTCTTGACGTGGCGGGCCGGGCGGTGGCCCGCTCCCCAGGAGGGCGGGTCGACGGCAGACGGGACGGAGTATCCCAGGACCGTTATGCTCTATCGCTACACCGTTGCTTGATCATCTTCGGCTTGTCGCTGCTTAATGATCTTCGCGATTTCTCGTCGCACCCCTGGCCTCTTTTTTGGTAGACCCAGATCGTCGCGCAATCTGTATTGCATCTGCTTCTTCCCATTCGGGGACGGTGCCCGCCGAAGCTCGCTCAGCACCTCATCGAAATCTTTGGCGGCGCGAAGAAGAACTTCGTCCCGATTGAGGGAGTCCAACTCGCCGTTGCGTGTCAGTAGTTGAGTGTTCCATTCCTCGGCTAACTCCGCTTCAGCGAAGGGCGATGCACAGGACTCCACTAGATCGGCAACCCGTGGCGCAAAGCGCGTGTCAGCGTGCCCCATCCGCTGGTGCAGAAAACCCACGCCTTCCTCAGAAAGGCATGCAACTCGATTGTCAAGGTTGATTTCCGTTGTTGGGACTCGTCCCCTCATCTCAAAAAGGGCTGCGTAAAAATCTTCCGAATCCGCAGTATCGTCATCACCTGACCTTCCCTGTAGATTCGGCAGGGGCATCCTGTCGAAGTGCTGCTTCCATGCCGTGAGGTCTATGGCGGCTGACCGCACCACTCGTAACGCTTGAGGTGCAGGCCGAAGTTCATGGCCATCCCGCATGCTGCATGGGTGCGACACGATCATGGCTAACAGTTGGTCGTCGCCCTCAATTCGCTCTACCCCCGGGATGCCTATTCCTGCAAAGACGTCTCCTGTCATGACTGGCCGCAAGAAGGAGACCTCTACGCCGCGAGCTATGTATAGTTCGGCGATCGCCCTAGGCGTCTCCAATGGGTCGGACACGCTAGCTCCCGATAGGGACGATCGACAGGGAGCCATCCTCATTGGGCATTAGTTTCGTGGTCGGCTTCCGGTCTTCCGGCGCAACGCCCACCAACTGTAGCAGTTGCTCCAGATTTATGTGGTGATCAACGTAGGCGAGCAGGGCGACTGCATTTCCTTGTGAATATATCGAAGCTTTGGTGAGGGAACGGTCGATTTCGGCACTGAGCGGCGTTGTAAGCCAGGCCGCAGGATCGGCGACAAATTGTGAGGCGAGGATCTTCAGGAAGGCGCAAAGCTGCGCCAAGGAGTGCAGATTGCCTGGCGATATGACACCACCCCTGCGCCACTTACGGATCGCAGGCACGCTCACTCTGACCAAGCGTGCAATATCCGTCCAACCAAAACCGTAGTCCTCGGCCAGCTCTGCAAGCAAGCCCTGAAGCCCAATCTTCACCTTCTCGTCAGTCTCCGAGTCAAGGAGAAGTTTCAGGTAGTCCTCGTGAAGACGAGCAGTATCATTGTTGATGAAGCCGACCTGATCCCGCAAATGCGCCACTCGCATAGTGGCTTGACTGATTGCGGTAAGGGTTTGATCGTTTGAGCTGGTCCGAATAGCATTACTGACACTGGTTCGAGTCATCGACTCTTCGAAGTGGGCAAGATCAGACACTGTCAGCCTCCGAACTTTCTGACTCCACGTCACCAATGTCGCGCGCTTCAGAACGTAGCACTTCGTCACGGAGCTTTTCGGTGATACTCCATTCGAAAACCGTCTCAACTGAATCATGTAGACGATCAACCACGTCGAGGACTTCCTTCCGCGTGGTTGCAATCGGGGCCTTCGCCGGGCCACTCAAGAAGCTATCTATGTCAAGCAGATAGCATGGCCCGTCGATATTTTTCAACTGAAGGACCCCATCTGGTTCGACTGATGATCTAGGTAATGGCCCATGTGCTAGATATGTGTGCTCTCCGCCATCTCGTGAATGGAATCCCAGCCCGCCCTGGACCCAGCTTGGCAGCAATTCCGGCGGCGGATCGTCTAGCGCAGCGAGCAAGCTTGGATGGACGTACGGCCGCCAGTCACCGATCAGTCCCCTGATGGAAGGAACCTGCAGTTCATTAATGTAGCGAAGACCCAGGCGCACAATTCCCAAAGTCGCGGGTATCGATTCCAATGCATCTACGGCTGCACCAATGCAAGACCTAAGATCTTCGTAGGAAATGTACGTCGTCATCTCCACCGTCAAAGCACCATAGCGGAGTGTGACGACCCTGTCTCGCTCCGCTGTGCTCAGCCGCAACACTGGCTCATTCGGGGAAGCCGGTAGCTGCGTCTCGTCATCTTCTCGGACGAGTAGTTCGACCACAGGCAATTCTGAGCCGAACATAGCCTCAAAGGCGTCCCAAACGCGGCGAGTCGCCACTCTCCGCCGGATCGGGAAGCGTAACTCGAAGGACACCAAACGTATAGGGTGGTTCGGGAACTTCTCCCCAGATGCCATGCCCATCCCTCCTGGCAGGGGTTGTAGGCGCATACTGTAACTAGGAGTGTAACCGACACTGTAACCACTGCACAGGAGTATGAACTTCACCCATCGGACAGTCTGCCCTCATGTTCGTTGGTCAGGAGGCGATGACGGCCAGCGCCGCGACGTCAGGGACGCCGACCGGGGTGACCGGCGGAGCTCTCCACTTGAGGTCGCGGCCCGGCTTCGACGGTGGGAGGACATAACGCCGTCCTCATCTGTCTCCCACGCCGTCGCTGCGACGTCCTCCACGCCATCCTCCGCGTCAAGATTCCCTACCAACCATGTTCCGCGACACCCATCACCGCTTGACTAAACCCACAGAGACACCCCCGACGGGGTTCAGTGTTGGGGTTCGTCTAAGCGGCGCACGGGGCTGCCTCCCGGGTAGACGCCGCCTACTACGCGTGGCGGGGGCTCGGTGCGGATACTGGCGGGGTGGAGGAGCAGACGACAGAGTTGACCCGGTGGACCCTCCACGGCGAACGGGTCGTGGACGACACCCGGCGGGCGCGGCTGAGCATCGCCGAGGTGGAGTTGCCCGACGGGGTGCGCTTCGAGCAGTACGTGATCCGGGCTCCCCTGTCGGCCATGGTCGCCGTGATGGACGATCGGGAGCGCCTGCTGTTGATGCGGCGGCACCGGTTCGTGTTCGACCGGTGGGTATGGGAGTTGCCCGGTGGCTACGTCGACGACGAGGAGCACCCGGCGCAGTGCGCGTTACGGGAGGTCGAGGAGGAGACCGGCTGGCGGCCCCAGGCGGTAGAGCCGTTGCTGTCCTTCCAACCTTGGGTCGGCACTGCCGACGCCGAGAACCTTCTCTTCCTGGCTCGGCAAGCCGAACACATCGGCACCCCCACGGACATGAACGAGGCCGAGCAGGTCACCTGGATCCCGCTCGACGAGGCGTACGAGATGGTTTCCCGGGGTGAGATCGTCGGTGCCGGCACGGTGATCGCGGTGCTGGAGCTGGTCGCGCGCAAGGCCCGGGGAGAGCTGTGACGTTCAGCGCCGCCGGTCGAGGGTGGCGTCAACGCGGCCGGTGAAGTGCCGGACGGCGGGTAGCCGCCGGTGTGGGGCAAGCTGCGCTTGCAGGTCACGGAGATAGCGAACGGCCCTGGCCGAGCGGAGCTGGGCGGTCAGGGTCAGGGCTTCCGCGCCGACGGCACATGCCCGGTCGGGTTCGCCCTGCTGGGCGTGGACGCTGGCGAGCAAGGCGAGGTTGAAGGCTCGGCCGCGTACGTATCGGTTGTCCATGCGCAGGGATCGGGCGGCGAAGCGTTCGGCGTGGGTGTTGCGTCCGAGAGCGTGAAAGCAGTGGCCGAACTTGGCCGACAGGTACGCCTCGTCGAAGTAGCTGAGCCATTGCGGGTCGGCGCTGCGGTCGGCCCGGTCGAGGGCCTGTTCCGCCTGATGCAGGGCGGCGGCGCAGGCCCGTTCGTCGTTGGCCTTGGCCAGGGCGTGGGCTTCCATGACGTGGGCTTCGGCGGTCAGTACGGGAACCCCGGCGCGGCGAGCGGTCTGACCGGCGGCGCGGGCGAGGTCGAGGCCGGTGGCGGTGTGGCCGAGGTAGGTGGCCTGGTGGCTCATCGCGGCGAGGATCTCCGCGCCGAGGCCGTCGTCTCCGGCGGCGTGGGCGAAGTCCAGGGCAAGAGTCAGGTACCGCTGGGCGATGCCGTGCTCCGCCGTGTCGTACGCCTGCCAGCCGGCGAGTTGGGCCAGTTCGGCGGCGGCGCTGAGCAGCCGTTGACCGGTGCCGTGGTCGTACCGGCCGGCGGTGAGCAGCGGGGTCACCTCCTGGTGGAGGTAGCGGGCGACGGTGTCGCGGGCGTGCCCGCCGCCGTAGTGGTTGTCCAACTGGCGGTAGGTCGCCGTCATCGCCCGGATGGTGTCAATCTCGGGTTGGCCGACCGCGCTGCGCGGGTTGGGTGACCGGGGCCGGGTCGGGGGCGGTGAACCAACGCAGCGCCGGCAGGGTGTAGCCGGCCGAGCTGAAAGCCACCTGCCGGAGTACGTCTCGACGGTTCACGTCACCTCGCCAAAGCTCTGCGGCACTTCTTACGTCCTCCTGCCAGGTCCGGTGGAACGGCTCGTGGGTGCGCCGGTCGGGAGGAGCCGGTGGCGCGGACTGTCGGGGTGCCAGGCCCATCGTGGTGCGCGCCTGGTCGGGCATCCGGCAGCCGTCGGCGATCCGCTCTAGGACGTCGATCGAGGTGACCTTGCGTCCGGCCATAATCCGGCTGACGTAGCCCTGTGCCAGCCCGACGGCGGCCCCGATCTGGCTCTGGCTCGCCCCGGTGAGCTGGCTGATCCAGCGGAACAGCCCGCCGATATCGCGGACGGCCAGGACCGCCAGCACCTCGCCGTGCGACCACGCATCCTCCGGTATTCGCAGCGGATCGAGCAGCACGGCAGCTCCCAGCGTCGCGTTCCGACTACTCAAGGTGTTCAGGTCGCCAGCCTAGGGCGACCATTCACGCTGGTCGAGCCGTCCCATGTCACCGTGACATGACCGCTGGCCATGGAACGGCCCACCGCCGGACGCGACGGTCGGCGCATGTCCTTCGATGTCGACAACCCGCCCGAAGAGCCACCCGCCGACTGCCAGCACCGCCTGTTGTGGCGACTGGCCCGCGCCCTCTGGGAAGCCCACCGACCCGACAGCACCGGCTTCTGCGTGGCCACCGGCTGCTGGCACACGAACCAACGTGACCCCTGCCGGCTGGCCCGCCTCGCACAGGAGGGGATGCGCACGGCATGCGGAGAAGCCGTCAGCGCCTCGCCGCCCTGGATCGCCGTCACCCGCGAGCGCCTGACCACCGGCGAGATCGACCCCATGGACGCCGTCGCCGAAGCCCTCTGGCACCGCCGCCACACCCCCAGGGCGGGGCGGTGACCGGTGGGAGCCCTCTACACCTCGGCAGCCTTCCAGGAGTACGCCAGAGCCCAGGTGGCCTACGCGGACATCCTGCTCACTAAACACGCCGAGGCGACCCTCAGTCTGTGCCGCTGCGGCCGACTCCACCCCTGCGACGAACACCGCCACTGGCTGGAGATGCGCACCCACTTCCGGCAGTTCCTCGTCGACGAGCAGTACAGCAACGAAGTACAGCAACCGAGCCGACCACACCCGACCCAGCGCGACCCCAGCAGGCCGGATGACCTCGGCTGACACCCGATCCGACCGGCCTGCCGCCAGTTCGGGACGAAGAGGTCGTCGGTTCGAGTCCGGCCGTCCCGACGTGCCGGGAATGTCTGCGAGGCGCGACCATGTGTCGATTTTGTTGCCTCGGTCATCTCCTACCAGTAATCGTGGAAGGTCCGATGTGTCGATGACCGGAGGGCCGGCGATGGTGACTAGGACGCGTTCGGTGGAAGACGCCTCGTTCGTGGTGCAAGTGACCGACACACTCACCCGCGACCATCTCCTCGGCCTGGCCTGCGGTCTCACCGCGGCCGTCCGGGTCCGGCGCTTCGTCGATCCGCAGACCTGCGCGGCGACGGTCGCCCGACTCAGCGCCGAGGCCCTGGTCACCTATGACACAGCCCGCTATCACCTGCCCGCCGCGCGACTCGGCCCGGTGATCAACGAGTTCAACGACTGTCGGCGGCTCGACGCCCGGTACTGGTCGGCCGCCGCCCAGGCGGAGAAGTTCTGGGACGGCGAGTCCGGCGGGTTACGCGCGCATTGTCTCGCTCAGCTGGGTGCCGCCTGGCAGGGCAGCGTCCGGGCCGCCTCGGTGCACGGCCGCCCACTCTTCTACGGCATCGTGCGGGAGACCAGCGCGGGTACTCTGGTGCACTGGGACGAGCTGGTCCGCGAGTTCGGCTCCGACCTGCTTGACGACCCACCTATCGCCCAGCTGGCGTTCAACCTGTTCCTGTCCATGCCGGACGAGGGCGGTCGGACGGCGATCTGGCGGCATCGGTGGGATCCCCGCGACGAGGCCCACCGGGTGGGTTTCGGCTACGACGCCGCCGCCATGGGGCTGGACGGCTGCCAGCGGACGGAGGTGCGGGCCGAGCCGGGCGACGCCGTGCTGTTCGACCCACGTAACTTCCACGCGGTGCAGCCGGGGAAGGGCAGTCGACGCCTGGCGGTGGCGTTCTTCGTCGGCGTCACCGGCAGCGGGCAGCTGCGGGTCTGGTCATAGGCCGGTCAGGTGCCGCAGCGGGGCGGCGTCGACCACGCCGCCCCGGCCGATCCCACTGCATGCCGGTTGTCACGGCCGCGCCACCAGGTCACCGGGATCGGTGTTGGCACCGCACACCACCACGGCCACGCGCTCGCCCGGTTCTGGCCGGTAGGCACCTGTGCGCAGTGCGGCGAGGGCGGTAGATCCGCCGTACTCCACGGCCAACCGCATCTCGTCCCAGAAAGCCCGCCGCGCCGCTGCGATGTCGTCGTCCTCGACCAGCACGGACTGCACTGCGGTACGTACGCAGACGTCGAAGCCGATATCGCCGATCCGCCGGGCACCGAGCGAGTCGGCGGCGACCCCGCTCACCCCGACATCGACCGGATGCCCGGCCCTCAGCGCGTCGTGCAGGCTGGGGGCGTTGCCCGGTTCGACCGCCACCACTCGGATGCTGCCGTCGAACCATGCCGCGATCCCGCCGACCAGGCCGCCGCCGCCGACCGCCACCAGCACCGTATCGACCCCGGCGAGCTGCTGATCGAGCTCCCTCCCGACGGTGCCCTGACCGGCCACCACCTCGGCTTGGTCATAGGCGTGGATCTCGGTGGCGCCGGTCTCTGCGGCGCGTCGCCGGCACGCCGTCAGGGCGTCGTCGTACCGCTCGCCGACGAGGGTCACCCGGGCGCCGTACTCGTTGAGCCGGGCGACTTTGATCGGCGAGGAGGTTACCGGCAGGAACACCTCGGCATCGATGCCCAACTCCCGCGCGGCGTAGGCCACGGCGAGCCCGTGGTTGCCGCCGGAGGCAGCGATGACCGACCGTGGCGCCGAGCTGATCATTCGGTAGAAGGCGCCGCGCGGCTTGAACGAGCCGGTGACCTGAAGCAGTTCCAGCTTCGCCGCGACCGGGTAGGGCAACCCGAAGGTGCCACTGGGGAGTTCCACCGTCGGCGTCGTCCGGACATGGCCGGCGATACGGTTCGCCGCGTCCTCGATTTGGCTCTTCGTCAGCACCCTGAATCCTCGATGATCGCCACTGGCAGGTTGGGGTAAATCATCCTATTTGAAGGCCGATGGTGAAGGCGAGGCTCCCGCGCCGGAGGTCCTCGTCGGGGGGAGCAGGGATCCGTAGCCTCCGGCCACCGACCCGACGAGGCGGAGTTCGCCGGCCGGATCGCGGGCCCGAGGGTCGTCAGTCGTCGTAGCGTTCGGTGCGGGCGACCTCGGCGAACGCCGCCTCCAGGCACCCGGCGAACGGGACCCCGGTCACCGCGAGCAGGTCGACCACCAGCAGCGGCACGTGGGCGGCGACGGCGGCGGGGTCGGGCGGGGTGTCGTCGTCACCCGGGTCGTAGACGCCGAGCGCACCGGCCAGCAGCACCAGCACCACGTGCGGGTCGACGTCGGGTCGCCAGGTGGCGGTGAAGTTGGGCGACGCGGAGGCGGCCGTGGCCTGGCACGAGAAGGTGACCATGCGGGATGGCTGGCGGTGGCTGCCCGCCGAACACCGCGCCGCGTACCTGATCGACGTTCCCCGCGCCCACCTCCAGGCCGACGACCCGGTCAATGCCGGCCGGGTCCTGATGGAGGCCCACCGGACCACACCGGCCGAGATCCACCATCGACCAGCCGGCCGGGACATCCTCGCCCAGGTCGCCCGCGACCCCGACGCCCCGGCAACGATCACCCAACTCGCCGACATGCTCGGAACGGGTTGAACGGTGACCGGTCCTCACCTGTCCCTGGCGCAGATCCGCAACCGGCTGATCCTCACCGCCCGTGCCGTCCTCCGCGATCACCAGCCCGGGCCCGACGGCCGCTGCCCAATCTGCCGGACCGCAGGCTGCCCGGTGGCGACCGCCGCCCACAACGTCCTGCGCTCAGCGGAACAAGTACAGCAGCGGAGCACAGCAACCGAGCGACCACACCCGACCCGACCGGCGTGCCGCCAGCTCGGGACGAAGAGGTCGCCGGTTCGAATCCGGCCACCCCGACAGAGGCAAGAGGGCACATGAGTCCTCTGGTGCTTCTGTACAGCAGTGACGTATAAGCGGGCCCGTGCGGCTGCGCCGGGCGGGGTCGACCAGGTGCTGGACGCGGTCGGCGGGCAGTTGCTGCGCGTGTGTCGCTGCGGCGGTGGGCCGGTGTCAGCCGGCAACCGCCGCGCGGACGAAGGCGGCGACCTCGCGCGATGTGCTGGTCTGCGACCAGGCGAGGACCAGGGTGGCCGGGTCGGCGTCCAGGACGGGGCGGCTGATCAGGCCCGGGGGCAGGTACCCGCCTACCGATTCCGGGACGACCGCGATCAGGCGGCCGAGCTGGATCAGGTGCAGCAGCTGGTTGCTGTCGGCGACCGGGTGGCCGGTGACGCCGGGGCGGGCTTCGGGCCAGCGGGGCATCGGCTCGCCGTGCAGGTCGGCCATCGACACGGTGGCGCGTCCGGCGAGCCGGTGGCCCTCGGGCAGCAGCACGACCTGGTCCTCCGTGTGCAGGTCGTCGCTGTCCAGGCCGGTCAGGTCGTTCTGCGGCCGGTGCAGCAGGGCGAGGTCGGCGCGGCCGTCGCGGACCATGGCGGCGCGTTCGCCGACCCGGAAGGCGAGGTCGACCGGGACGGCGCCGGGAGATGCCGCGTAGCGGTCGAGGATGGTGCGCAGCAGTCCGGCGTCGCCGCCGGGTTTGAGAGCCAGGGTCAGGCGCGGGGTGGTCTCGGCGGCTTTTCGGGTACGCCGGATCGCCGCCTCGACCGCGTCGAGCGCGCGGCGGGCCTCGGCGAGCAGCACCTCGCCGGGCGGAGTGAGGTGGACCGCGCGGCTGGTGCGTTCCAGCAGCGTGACACCCATCCGGCGTTCGAGCAGGCGGATCGCTCGGGACAGGGGTGGCTGGGCGATGCCGAGGCGCCGTGCGGCGCGACCGAAGTGCAGTTCCTCGGCGACCGCGACGAAGTAACGCAGTTCGCGCGTCTCGACGTCATCCATACCGCCAAGGTATCGCCACGGACCGCTTCGGTCCTGGTCCGCAGGCGCTGCCCGTGCTGGGCTCGGGGCATGAGCGGAGCACGCATCGCGCTGGTGACCGGGGCGAACAAGGGGATCGGGCGGGCCGTCGCGGAAGGTCTCGCCGCGTTGGGGATCACGGTGCTGGTCGGTGCCCGGGACCCGGAGCGGGGAGCGGAGGCGGCGGCGAAGATCGGGGGCGCGTCGGCGGTCCGGCTGGACGTGACCGATCCGGCCGGGGTCGCCGCTGCCGCCGAGGAGATCGGGGCCCGGTTCGGCCGGCTGGACATCCTGGTCAACAACGCGGGGGTCGGCGGTGGCCTGACGGCGCAGGCGCCGGGGGCGGCCCGGCTGGACGGCATCCGGGAGGTGTTCGAGACGAACCTGTTCGGGGTGGTGACGGTGACCGAGGCGATGCTGCCGCTGCTGCGCCGCTCGGCCGGGGCACGGATCGTGAACGTGTCCAGTGGCACGTCGTCGATGGCGTGGACGACCGACGCGACCCACTATCTGAGCCGGATGCCGGCGTCGCTGGGTTATCCGGTGTCCAAGGCGGCGTTGAACATGCTGACCGTGCAGTATGCGAAGGCGCTGGCCGGGGACGGGATCCTGGTGAACGCGATCGCACCGGGCGCGTGTGACACGGATTTCGCCAAGGGGCTGCCCTTTCAGCTGTCCCGGACGCCGGCCGAGGGCGCGGCGGTGGTGGTGCGGCTGGCCACGTTGGGGCGGGAGTGCCCCAGCGGCGGGTTCTTCGACGACGACGGGAAGGTGCCGTGGTGAGACGGCTCAGCCGGGGCGGGGCGCCGATCACCCACGAACCAGTATGACTGTCAGGCATGAATATGCCTGAGGGGAATAGCGGCCTCACCCGAAGACCGTCCGTCCGGGTCGACCACGACGCGCCAGCGTGGGGCGAGGAGTAGGGGCGAGCGCAGCGGTCCTAGAGTCGGTGGCCGGGAGACCGGGAAGGAGCCCGATGTCGATCCCCGATCCGGTCGTGCTCGCCCTGCCGTTCCGGGGCACCTGGCTGGTCCGCAACAGCCCCGCCCGGCGGGTGCCCAGCCACGGCACCGACCTCTTCGCCACCACGTACGCGATGGATTTCGTGGCGGTGCGGGGGCGACGGACGGCGACCGTCCGGGACTGGCGGACGCTGCTGGCGACCGAACCGCCGCAGCGTTTCGTCGCCTTCGGGCTGCCGATCCTGGCCCCCGCCGCCGGCCGGGTGGTGGCGGTGCACGACGGGGAGGCCGACCACGAGGCCCGCCGGTCGCCGACGACACTGCTGGCCTACGCCCTGACCCAGGCGGCCCGGGTCCGCCGGGGCGCGGGCGCCGTCGCCGGCAACCACGTGATCGTCGAGCTGGCCGGGCGTCGGGGGTACGTCCTGCTCGCCCACCTGCGCGCCGGGTCACTCCGGGTGGCGGTGGGCGACGAGGTCGACGTCGGGCAGGAACTGGCCGACTGCGGCAGCTCGGGGAACTCCACCCAGCCGCACCTGCACCTACAGGTGATGGACGCCGCCGACCCGTACGCCGCCCGAGGTTTGCCGATGGCCTTCCGGCACTACCGGTCGTGGCGGCGGCCGGGTGACCCGCCGGTCGAGGTCGACCGGGGCGTCCCGGGCGAGGCGGTGGTGGTC
Source organism: Micromonospora humida (assembly GCF_016901255.1). Classification (NCBI taxonomy): domain Bacteria; kingdom Bacillati; phylum Actinomycetota; class Actinomycetes; order Micromonosporales; family Micromonosporaceae; genus Micromonospora; species Micromonospora humida. The sequence goes on along the minus strand of NZ_JAFEUC010000012.1, from coordinate 89,622 downwards.
GAGCCGGCGCGGTGACCACCCCGGGCGTGGTGGCGTCCGCCGCCCGGCGCGGCGCGACGACCCGGTTTTCCTGGCAGGGTGTACGGCATGCCCGCGCTGCTCCGCCCCCGGATGTCCGACTGGACGATCGTGGTACCCGTCCTCGCGGTGCTGCTGCTGCTCGTCACCTGGAACCGCGAACTGCCGGGTCTGCTGGTGGCGGTGGTGGCCCTCCTGCTGGCCGGCGCGGTGCTGGCGGCCGTGCACCACGCCGAGGTGGTCGCCCACAAGGTCGGTGAGCCGTACGGTTCGCTGGTGCTCGCGGTGGCGGTCACCGTCATCGAGGTCGCCCTGATCGTCACCCTGATGATCAGTGGTGGGGACAAGACCCAGGCGTTGGCCCGGGACACCGTCTTCGCCGCCGTGATGATCACCTGTAACGGCATCCTGGGGCTCTCACTGCTGCTCGGCGCGCTCCGGCGGCGGGTAGCGGTGTTCAACCCGGAGGGCACCGGTGGGGCGCTGGCCACCGTGGCGACCCTCGCCACCCTGAGCCTGGTGGTGCCGACGTTCACCACCAGCAAGACCGGCCCCGAGTTCTCCCCCGCCCAGCTCGCCTTCGCGGCCGTGGCGTCGCTGGCCCTGTACGGGCTGTTCGTGATGGTGCAGACCGGCCGGCACCGGGACTACTTCCTGCCGGTGACCAGCGACGGCAGCGTGCCCGACGCCGACGGCGACGGGCACGCCGACCCGCCGTCGACGCGTACCGCGGTGACGAGTGTGGTGCTGCTCCTCGTCGCCCTGGTCGCCGTGGTCGGTGACGCGAAGACCGTCTCACCGACCATCGAGGCCGGGGTCGCGGCGGCGAACCTGCCGCAGTCCTTCGTCGGGGTGGTCATCGCGCTGCTCGTGCTGCTGCCGGAGACCCTGGCCGCCGCCCGCGCGGCCCGCCGGGACCGGGTGCAGATCAGCCTCAACCTGGCGCTCGGCTCGGCGATGGCGAGCATCGGCCTGACCATCCCGGCGATCGCCCTCGCCTCGATCTGGCTGGACGGGCCGCTGCTGCTCGGCCTCGCCGGCACCCAGTTGACCCTGCTGGCGTTGACCGTCGTCACCGGGGTGCTGACCGTGGTGCCGGGCCGGGCCACCGTCCTGCAGGGCGGGGTGCACCTGGTGCTGCTCGCCGCGTTCGTCTTCCTCGCCGCCAGCCCCTGACCCGCCGCGCCGGCGGGGCGTCGTCAGTCGTCGTGGCGTTCGGTGCGGGCGACCTCGGCGAACGCCGCCTCCAGGCACCCGGCGAACGGGACGCCGGTCACCGCGAGCAGGTCGACCACCAGCAGCGGCACGTGGGCGGCGACGGCGGCCGGGGCGGGCGGGGTGTCGTCGTCGCCCGGATCGTAGACGCCGAGCGCCCCGGCCAGCAGCACCAGCACCACGTGCGGGTCGACGTCGGGTCGCCAGGTGGCGGCGGCGCGGACGCAGCGTTCCAGCACCTGCCGCACGTCGTCGCTGTCGAGCCCGTCGGGGTGCGCCTGCTCCAGCAGGAGCCGGACCACCCCGCCGAGGACCAGCCCGGCGCGGTCGGCACCGGCGAGCCGGGGCACCGCGCCGTCGTACGCGGCGCTGTCGCGCGCCTGGGCGGCCTCGACCGCCGCGGTGGCGGCCACCGCGATCTCGCGGGCCGGGGCGGGCAGGTGTCGCCAGGTCACCGTCACCGGCCCAGCATGGCAGAGCCGGCCGACACCGACCCGGCCGGACACCGGGGTCGGATCGGCACGGGCGGAAACGGGTCGACCGCCCCGGGACCGGCCGCGACTCCCGGTGCGAGAAGTCGCCGGCCGCCCTTCCCGGGACGGTCGAACGATGGCCGGAGAACGCCCCTCAACGCTCCGGTCACCGCGGGTCCGAGCGGTGCTCAGCAGTACGTGTAGCTGCCCTTGCTTCCCCACGAGCAGGAGTCGATCCCGGTGCCGGCGGAGTTGCGCAGGTAGGCGGTGTCCCCGGTGTTGTTCCAGATGTAGTTCCCGGAACCCCAGTACCGGTGGGTGGAGGTGTTCTTGCCCTTGCCGGTGTGGATGTAGACGCTGGCGCCCTTGGCGAGGCGGACGTCGCCGGAGAACGTGTAGACGTGCTTGGACTTGTCGCGCAGCGTCCAGGACTTCAGGTTGATCGTCGAGCTGCGCCGGTTGGTCAGCTTGACGTACTCGGCGTTGAGGCTGGTGTTGGAGCGGGTGTCGCTGCCCGGGGAGTTGTAGTAGACCTTCGTGATCTCCACGGCCGGGGTGGCGGCCTGGGCCGGCCCCGCGACGGTGAGCGGGCCGCCGACGGCGACGGCGAGCGCCACGGCGAATCCGAAGAGCCTGGTGTGCTTCACGCGTACCCCCACAGGTTCACGGACCGGCATCCACGGGAACCGGTCACGGAAAGTGAGCCGAGGTTATCGACGCGGACGGGCGACCGTGGACCGGAAATGCGCCGCGTCGCCAATCCGGTCCGCCAGTCCCGGCAGCGGGACCCTAATGGTGATCATGGATGGCGCGATCGTCAGGCGACGGCGTCCCTTCCACCGATCCGCACTCGTCCGGCGGGCGGATCAGGCCAGCCAGTCGGTGCCGGCTCCAGTGCCCGGCCACCCCGGGCCGGTCGGCCAGGTAGTCCACCGTCTCGGCCGGCGTCCAGCCGTGCGCCTCCCGCAACCCCTCGGCGATCATCCGCAGGTAGACCGGGGCGGGCGGGGTCCACGCCACGTCGGCGGCCCGCCACGGCGCGGTGAAGGTGAGCATCGGCAGCCCGTCGCGGGTGCCGACCCGCAGCAGCGTCTCGTACCGTCCCGGGCCGAGGGTGGCCCGGCCGTCGGCCACCGCCGCGTCGAGCGCGGGCAGGTCGTCGCCGGGGGGCCGGTACATCTCCTGGGCGGCGAGGTCGGCGAACTGGGCCCGGGTGAGCAGGTAGCCCCGGGCCGCCGCGACGCCGGGCAGCGCCGGGTCGTAGAAGGCCATCCCGCCCGTCCAGGCCCGGGACTCGCCGGCGAAGTAGATGCCGCCGGGGATCAGCACCGGCAGCATCCGGCGCGGCGGTCGGCAGTCCCGACAGCCGGGGTACGACCGCAGCCCGCCGGGCGGCCGGCCACCGGAGAGGTACCAGCCGAGCCGGGCGGCGTGCAGGTTCGACCCGTAGGCGACGTACCAGAGCAGTTCCATGCCGCCCCCTCCGCGCGCCGGGTCCCCACGCTATCGCCCACAGGCCCTGTCCACACCCTGTGGATGAAACATGTGTACGAACAAACTGATCGTGATCCGACCGGCCGCCCACCGCTGAGTACGCTTGCTCGCAGCCCCCGGCACCCGCCGGGCCCTCCTCACCTGGAAGAACGTGGATCACGAGCGAGTCGTCCGGGACGTCACGGTCCGCCTGTCGATGGCGTCGACCGCGGCCGAGGCCTGCCGGTGGACGGTGACCGCGCTCGCCCGGCACGCCCCCGCCACGATCTCCGTCCTGCTCCAGGTGCACGACCGGCTGCGTTGCATCGCCGCCACCGGGGCCTGGCAGGTCTTCTCCGCCGTCCCGCCGAAGTCGGGCATCGTCGGCCGGGTGTACGCCTCCGGCGTCGGGGCCACCGTCGGTGACGTCACCGCCGACCCCGACTACCTGCCGCTGCGCCCCGACGTCACCGCCGAGATCTGCGTACCGGTGCGGGACCAGCAGGGCCGGCCGATCGGCGTGCTCGACCTCCAGTGGAGCGGGCCGGTGGACCTCACGCCGTGGCGGGAGACCGCCGACCGGCTCGCCGAGCGGCTCGGTGCCCGGATCGCGGCGCTGGGCGGGCCGCCCGCCGAGAGCCGCAGCGAGAAACTGCTCCGGCACGCCACCGCGATGACCGCCGCCCCCACCGACTGGGACCTGCTGACCGCCGCGCTCACCGCCGCCCGGGAGGTCTCCACCCTCTCCACCGCCGTGCTGGTGCTCGCCGGCCGGCACGGTCCCCGCGTCGCCGCGCCCACCACCGTCCCCACCGACTGGGAGGCACGGGTCCGCTCCGCGCTGACCGACGCCTCGACCACACAGCTCGACCGGCTCGTCGCGCGGGCCCACCGGTACGGCGCGGCGTACACCCTGGGTGAGGCGGGCTGCCCACCCACCGAGGAACACCAGGCGCTGGCCCGTGCCGGGGTACGCACCCTGGTGTCGGTGCCGGTCGGCCCACCCGACGACGGCGGGGTGCTGCTGGTCGCCGACGAACGGCTGCTGCACCCCGACCCGACCACGGTCAACCTGATGGAACTGCTCGCCGGGCAGGCGTGGGCCGCCCTGGAGCGGCTGCGTACCCTGGCGCAGCTCCGGGAGCAGGCCAGCCTCGACCCGCTCACCGGGCTGCGGCACACCGGCACGTTCGGGCGGCGGATCGCGGCGGCCACCCCCGGGCGTACCGCGCTGCTCGCCATCGACGTGGACGGCTTCAAGAGCGTCAACGACACGTACGGCCACCAGGCCGGGGACCGGTTGCTGGTGGGGCTGGCCCGCGCCCTGGAGGCGGCGCTACGGCACGGTGACGAGCTGTACCGCACCGGCGGCGACGAGTTCGTCGCGGTGATCGAGGTGGCCCACGCCGACGAGGCGGTCCGCATCGCCGAGCGGCTGACCGAGGCCGCCCGGCGCACCGGCCGCACGATCAGCGTCGGTGTGGCGCTACCGCTCCCCGGCGAACCGGCCGACCGCACCCTGCACCGCGCCGACCAGGCCCTCTACGCGGCCAAGCACCGAGGCCGAAACCGGGTCCACCTCTCCATCCCCTGACCCCCGTCACCACCCCCACCCCCGCCCGCGTCGATCATGGACTTGTGGTGGGCTTTGTGCCCCGGCCCACGCCTCTTGCGAACCACAACTCCTTGATCGACGCGGGGTGGGGGTGGGTCAGGGGCGGGGGCGGGGTTTGACGACGAGTTCCGCGATCTGGACGGTGTTGAGGGCGGCACCCTTGCGCAGGTTGTCGCCGGTGACGAAGAGGTCGAGGGCGCGCGGGTCGTCGACGGCCCGACGGATCCGGCCGACCCAGGCCGGGTCGGTGCCGACCGCGTCGATGGGCATCGGGAACTCCCCGGCCTCCGGGTCGTCGACCAGGATCACGCCGGGGGCGTTACGCAGCACCTCCCGGGCCACCTCGGCGTCGACCTCGGTGGCGAAGACGGCGTGCACCGCGACCGAGTGACCGGTCACCACCGGCACCCGTACGCAGGTGGCGGAGACCTTCAGGTCGGGCAGGCCGAGGATCTTGCGGGACTCGTTGCGGACCGTCATCTCCTCCGACGACCAGCCCTGCTCGGCCGGCGACCCCGCCCACGGCACCACGTTCAACGCCAGCGGCGCGGGGAACGGACCCAGCTCGTCGCCGACCGCCTGCCGGACGTCGCCGGGTCGGGAGCCGAGCACCCGGTCCCCGGCGATCTTGCCGAGTTGCAGGTGCAGGGCGTCCACTCCGGCCTGCCCCACCCCCGACACCGCCTGGTACGACGCGAGCACCAGCTCCCGCAGGCCGTACTCGTGGTGCAGCGGGGCGATCGCCACGATCATGGTCAGGGTGGTGCAGCTGGCGTTGGCGATGATCCCCCGGGGCCGGTGGTGCACCTGTTCGGGGTTGATCTCGGGCACCACCAGCGGGACGTCGCGGTCCGCCCGGAACGCGGCCGAGTTGTCGACGACCACCGCGCCCCGCTCCACGGCGATGGGCGCCCAGTGCGCCGACACCTCGTCGGGCACGTCGAAGACCGCCACGTCGACCCCGTCGAACGCCTCGGGGGTGAGCGCGCCGACGGTCAACTCCTCGCCCCGGCAGCGCACCTGCCGCCCGACCGAGCGGGCCGAGGCGACCAGCCTGATCTCGCCCCAGACGTTGCGTCGGGAGGAGAGCAGGTCACACAGCGTGGTGCCGACAGCCCCCGTCGCCCCGACCACGGCCAGGGTGGGCTGCGGTCCCATCGGGGCTACCGCCCGGTTCCCGCGTACACCACGGCTTCGGAGTCGCCGCCCAACTCGAACTGGTCGTGGATGGCGCGTACCGCCCGGTCGAGGTCGGTGTCCCGGCAGACCACGGAGACCCGGATCTCGGACGTGGAGATCATTTCGATGTTGACGCCGGCCGCGCCGAGGGCGGCGAAGAAACCGGCCGCGACGCCCGGGTGCGAGCGCATGCCGGCACCGATCAGCGACACCTTGCCGACGTGGTCGTCGTAGAGCAGGCCCTTGAACTTGACCGGCTCCTGGATCTTGCTGAGCGCGGCCATCGCGGTCGGCCCGTCGGCCTTGGGCAGGGTGAACGAGATGTCGGTGCGCCCGGTGCCCTCGGTGGAGACGTTCTGCACGATCATGTCGATGTTGATCTCGGCACCGGCCACGGTGTCGAAGATGCTGGCGGCGGCGCCCGGCTCGTCGGGCACCCCCACGATCGTGATCTTCGCCTCGCTGCGGTCGTGGGCAACCCCGGTGATCAGTGCCTGTTCCACGGGAAGGTCCTCCATCGATCCGGTGACCATGGTGCCGGTGTTGGTCGAGTATGACGAACGGACGTGGATCGGCAAGCCCGCCCGGCGCGCGTACTCCACGCTGCGCAGGTGCAGCACCTTGGCGCCGCAGGCGGCCAGCTCCAGCATCTCCTCGTAGGTGATGTGCTGGATGTGCCGGGCGTTGGGCACGATCCGGGGGTCGGCGGTGAAGATGCCGTCGACGTCGGTGTAGATCTCGCAGACGTCGGCGTGCAACGCGGCGGCGAGCGCCACGGCGGTGGTGTCCGAGCCGCCCCGGCCCAGCGTGGTGACGTCCTTGGTGTCCTGCGAGACGCCCTGGAAGCCGGCCACGATCACCACCGCGCCCTCGTCGAGCGCGCCCTTGAGCCGCCCGGGGGTGACGTCGATGATCCGCGCCCGGCCGTGCGCCGAGGTGGTGATCACGCCGGCCTGCGAGCCGGTGAACGAGCGTGCCTCGTACCCCAGGTTGTGGATGGCCATGGCCAGCAGCGCCATGGAGATCCGCTCCCCGGCGGTGAGCAGCATGTCCAGCTCACGGCCCGGCGGCAGGGGGCTGACCTGGTTGGCCAGGTCGAGCAGCTCGTCGGTGGTGTCCCCCATCGCGGAGACCACCACCACCACGTCGTCGCCGGCCTTGCGGGCGGCGACGATGCGCTCGGCCACCCGCTTGATCCGCTCGGCGTTGGCGACGGAGGACCCGCCGTACTTCTGCACCACGAGTGCCACGACGGCGCACTCCCTCCCAGCGACGACCCTGAGCGTGCCGACGCCGCCGGCTGAAGTCCGGCGGCGCGTGTCAGACCACCCCAGGGTATCGGGCGGTACGCGAGTGCGGGTCGGGTGATCCCACCATCCGGCGCAGGCCACCGCCGCGCAGCGGGGTCCGGGCCGGCGACACGACCTGACACGCCCGGCCCGTCACCGGTCCGGGCGGGGTCGTCCGGGGCGGTCGCCGGGCGCAGAATGACCCGGTGCATGCCCATCCCCATCCGATCCCACCGCCCCCGCAAGCGCCAGGCCGCCGGGGGTGGCCGGGCCGGTCGGTGCTGGCGGTGCTGCCGGTGCTGGTGCTGCTGGCCGGTTGCGCCTCCGACGGGCCGGACGCCCCGCCGACCGGGTCGCCGTCCGCTCCGACGCCCGTCGAGGTCGACAGCGCCCGCGACGAGCTGGCGGCGTTGGCCGCCGCCGCCCGGGACCGGCACCTGACCGCCCGGTACACCCTGGCCGGCACCGGCGGCCCGACCCGCGAGATCACCGTGACCAGCGCGAACGACGGCAGTTGGCGGGTGGACGTGCCGGGGGGCGCCCTCGGCGGGACGGCCGACATCGCGCTCACCGCCACCCCGGACGGGCTGTTCCAGTGCGGCCTGCCGTCGGCCGGCCGCCCCGAGCCGGCGAGCTGCGTACGGCTGGGCGACCGGGACGACGCGGTGCCGCACCGGCTGGACCCCCGGGTGCAGCACCCGTTCACCGACTGGCTGGAGGTGCTCACCGACCGGCGTACCGCGCTGTCGGTCTCCACCGCGACCACGCCGCCCGGGGTGCCGGGGACCTGCTACGTGGTGGAGAGCACCGCCGCCTCGCTGCACCCGCCGCTGGACGTGGGCGTCTACTGCTACCAGCCGGACGGGACGCCCACCTTCGTCCGGGCGGCGCTCGGCACGTTGACCCTGGCCGGACCGCCCGGCCCGGCACCCGACACGGTGCCGCTGGCCGGGCCGGTGGTGCCCGGTGAGCCGCTCGGCCGGGAGTCGGGTTCGTCGGCGGACCCGAGCCCGCAGCCGTCCTGACCCGTTCGGGGGGTTACGGGTGGCCTTGACCACATTTGCCATAGCGGGCTAATCCACCAAATACCCCATACGGGATTCTCTTCGCATGGCTCACCTCACCCCGCTGCTCGCCTTCCGCTGGAGCCCCTGGGCGTTCCACCCGACCGCCGAATTGACCGGCGACGAGGCGGCGTCCCTGCTGGAGGCGGCCCGCTGGGCCCCGTCGGCCGGCAACACCCAGCCGTGGCGGTTCGCCCTCGGCCGCCGCGACGACGAGACCTGGAAACGCATCCTGGTCAGCCTCACCGGGGCCGACCAGCACTGGGCCCGGCACGCCGCCGCGCTGCTGCTGGGCGCACACGTCGCGGGCGACCCGGAGCGGTGCGCGTACGACCTGGGCCAGTCGATCGCCCACCTGAGCGTCCAGGCCACCGCCCTCGGTCTGCACGTGCGCCAGATCCGCGACTTCGACCGGGCCGCGCTCGCCGCCGACCTGGACCTGGCCACCGGGGTACGCCCTCTGGTGGTGACCGCCGTGGGCCCGCTCGGCGACCCGTCCGCCCTGCCCGGGGAGCTGCTGCGCCGGGAGACCGCGCTGCGCCGCCGGCACCCGGTCCACGCCCTGCTGCTCGGCTGACGCCCCGCTCGAAACGGTGGCGGCGGGACCTCGGGCCGGCTGCCCGGCGGCGGCCCCGGGCGGGTGCGATTCCGGTCTCAGAGTCCGGACCGACCTTTGCACCCCCCGGCTCATCACGTAGGGTCACTCTGTCATGTGGCGGGCGTACCTTCTCCTTGGTCGCCGCGACGGGGCCTGACCGGCCGGCACCCCGTCGCGGAGTCGAACCGCGCCGTCCAGCAGATCCGAACTCCATCTCGGCAACCGTCCGGGCATCGTTGCCCGACCCGCCGACACCTTCGCAATGCTGACGCCACCTGACCCACGGGAGCACTCCGTCATGGCTCAACCTGTCACCACCGACGCCGACGCCGACCAGATCGCCCGGCAGCGTCCCAGCCGGATGCCGTACCAGCGCTACCAGCCGTACCACCAGCAGTTCCGGATCGACCTGCCGGACCGCACCTGGCCGACCCGGCACGTCGAGGCCGCCCCCCGCTGGTGCGCGGTGGACCTGCGCGACGGCAACCAGGCCCTGATCGACCCGATGTCGCCGGAACGCAAGCGGCGGATGTTCCAGCTGCTGGTGCAGATGGGCTACAAGGAGATCGAGGTCGGCTTCCCCTCGGCCAGCCAGACGGACTTCGACTTCGTCCGGCAGCTCATCGAGCAGGACCTGATCCCCGAAGACGTCACCATCCAGGTGCTCACCCAGTGCCGGGAGCACCTGATCGAGCGGACCTTCGAGTCGCTGCGCGGCGCGCACCGGGCCATCGTGCACTTCTACAACTCCACCTCCACGCTCCAGCGTCGGGTGGTCTTCGGCCTGGACCGCGACGGCATCACCGACATCGCCACCCAGGGCGCGCGGCTGTGCCGCAAGTACGCCGAGATCCACACCCCGGACACCGACATCTACTACGAGTACTCGCCCGAGTCGTACACCGGCACGGAGCTGGAGTACGCGGTGGAGGTGTGCGGCAAGGTCATCGAGGTGATCGACCCCACCCCGGACCGCAAGCTGATCATCAACCTGCCGGCCACCGTCGAGATGGCCACCCCCAACGTGTACGCCGACTCGATCGAGTGGATGCACCGGCACCTGCCCCGCCGGGACAGCCTGGTACTCAGCCTGCACCCGCACAACGACCGGGGCACCGGGGTCGCCGCCGCCGAGCTGGGCCTGCTGGCCGGCGCGGACCGGATCGAGGGCTGCCTGTTCGGCAACGGCGAGCGCACCGGCAACGTCGACCTGGTGACGCTGGGGCTGAACCTGTTCTCCCAGGGCATCGACCCGATGATCGACTTCTCGAACATCGACGAGGTCAAGCGGGCCGTCGAGTACTGCAACCAGCTCCCCGTGCACGAGCGTCACCCGTACGCCGGCGACCTGGTCTACACCGCCTTCTCCGGCTCCCACCAGGACGCCATCAAAAAGGGCTTCGACGCCCTGCACCGCGACGCCGAGGCGGCCGGGGTGCCGATCGACGAGTTCACCTGGGCGGTGCCCTACCTGCCGATCGACCCGAAGGACCTGGGCCGCACCTACGAGGCGGTCATCCGGGTCAACTCGCAGTCCGGCAAGGGCGGCGTCGCGTACATCATGAAGACCGAGCACCAGCTGGACCTGCCGCGCCGGCTCCAGATCGAGTTCTCGGGCGTCGTGCAGCAGGTCACCGACCACGACGGCGGCGAGGTCGAGCCGGGCACCATGTGGCAGATCTTCGCCCGCAACTACCTGCTCGACCACCAGGTCGACCCGGCCGTCAACCTGACCGGTTACACGATCGGCACCGTCGACGGCAAGGTCGAGATCGAGGCCCAGGTGGTCGTCGACGGCGCGGCACGCACCCTCACCGCCGTCGGCAACGGCCCCATCGACGCGTACGTCAACGCGCTCCAGTCGGTGGGGGTGGCCGTACGCGTGCTGGACTACCACGAGCACGCCCTCTCCTCGGGTGGCGACGCCCAGGCCGCCGCCTACGTGGAGTGCGACATCAACGGCCAGACCGTGTGGGGCGTCGGCACCGACCCCAACATCGTCACCGCCTCCATCAAGGCCGTCACCAGCGCCACCAACCGCACCCGGTCCTGATCCCAGGCGAGGATGGGGCCCTGGCGTCTTTCGACAGGGCCCCATCGCGATCGTGATCAACAGGCCCAGACCCGTGACGGCAGCACCGGCCCTCACGGGGCCTCGCACCTGAGCCACGCAGGGGAGCGGCCCGACGGAACTAGTCCGGGATGTTCCAAGCCGACAACTCCACCGTGGCCGCGCCGTCGTTGGAAACGCCAACCACCTGCATCAGGATCATCCGCCATTGATCCCTGCGTTCCCGCGCATCCTGGTAACTGGTCGTGATGCACAGGGCGGTACCTTTGCGCACCGGGATGGGCGCGTCCCGTCCGACCAACGCGCTACGGATCTTGTCGGCGCATTCCTTCGGTGTCATGCCGGGACGGGCGTCCTCGCTGCCCTCCACCCCGTCCATCAGACGGAGCATGGGCTGGTTGGAGCTGCAGCTGGTCGACAGACTGATCTCGGCCTGGTCGTCATCGTTCTTGGCCCTCGGCTCGTCCAGGTCGGCGTACATCGTGCGCCCACACGCGGCCTGCAGGACCATCGGCTGCTTCTGGTACTTGGGCTCGTAGACGGTTTGCTCGGTCAGCACCGGCGCCTCGCCCGGCGAGCGCGGAACGTCGTCGATCCCCGACGGCAGTTCCGACGGGAGGTTCGATGCCGGCGCCGAGGTGGCCGGGGCCGCACCGGAAGGGTTCGGTGGCGGCGCAATGCTCGCGGGGCGGTTACCCAGTGCGAACGACTTCGCATCCTTGGCCTGGTCGATCGCGCGCCAGGCGAACAAGGCGGACCCGAACGCCAGCAACAGCGCCAGGACCGAAACTCCCAAGGCAGTGAGAGCCACGCCCCGACCACGGGGGGAACGGCTATCGGAATTCATGGGTTGCGGATGGGGAGCGGCATCCAACTGATCGCCCGCCGTCGGCGGAGCAGCCGGACTACTTGGCGCGTTCCCATCGTTTGGTAGAACCACTGAGAACCTCCTGCAATCTGTAGCAGGGAATTCTGTAGTCCCCTCCATCCGAGAAACAACGAGATCCACTGTCGCATAAACGACAGCAGCCAGTTAGGGATGGAGTCCGATCATGCGGATGATAGATGCCGTCCGAGTATTAGTGGATCACATTCGGGGAGAGACGTGGCCGACGTTGAGAACCTCCGCCCAGCAGAGAGCCGTGGCCACCAGCCCGACGAAGGGTCGAGACGCGGTCGTCGCTTGACGATTGCCCTGACCTTGCTGGGCATCCTCATAGCCGCCGCGTCGCTGGGACGCGACTACCTCAATCTCACCAAACATGAACCCGATTCCGATCCTTCGACGTCAGCTAGCCGGACAACGGTTACTGCACCCGCCCAAACAACCGGCGATCGAGGAAGTGTCGATCGAGAGAATACGGGGGAGCCGGCCGGCGGGCAGGGCACTCCGAACGGCGTCCACCTCGACACCTTGGAAGTGCAGGGCGGGAAGGACAATTTGGTGGATCTACCACGGGCCCTACGTGGGCAGCCCGGTTACCAGCGCCCGATCACCATTACCTGCCCACGAAACACCTCAGCAGACAAGTACCGGGAGGTCACCTATCCACTGCTGGGCCGTTATGTGGATCTCACGACCGTCGTTCGCCCCTACTTCCCGGACGATTCGCAGGCGAAGGCCTATGTATCAGTGATCACCTCCACCAAACAGGAGGACGACACGGTCAACCGGTTGGATCGCGGCGGCAAGGCGACCAGGCAGGGTGCCCCGGTTCAGCTTTCGGTCGATGTCGAGAAGACCGACGAACTCGCCATACGGGTGCAGTGTGAGTCACCGACCGGCTTGGTGGTGTTGACTGAAACCCTCCTCACCCCCAGGTGACAGTTCGACAGAGCCGTTACCCACTCCTGGCCGGCCGCGCGGCCCGGTCCGACGCACCGTCGGCAGACGCCGGGCGGCGCACCAGCAGGGCGGCCAGCAGCGCGCCGCCGAGCAGCAGGCCGGCGCACCAGGTCATCGCACCCCGGAACGCGTCGGTGAGCGCGCCGGCCTGCTCGTAGCCGGTGCCGGACAGACCCACCAGCAGCGGCAGCGCGGCCACCGCGAGCAGGCCGCCGGTGCGCGACGCGGCGTTGTTGAAGCCGCTGGCCACCCCGGCGAACCGGTCCGCCACGGCGGCCAGCACCGACGCGGTCAGCGGGGCCACCACCAGGGTCAGCCCGACCCCGAACAGCAGCACCCCGGGCAGCACGTCCCACCAGTACGACGCACCCGGCCCGACCCGGCGCAACAGCAGCAGGCCGGCGGCGGCGGCGACCGGGCCGACGGTCAGCAGCGGCCGGGGGCCGATCCGCGCCGACAGCGCCCCGGCCCGCGCCGAACCGAGCAGCAACAGCACGGTCATCGGCACGGTGGCCAGCCCGGTCCGCAGCGCCGACCAGCCGACGACGTTCTGGAGGTAGACGGAGAGGAAGAAGGTGAACCCGCTCAACGCGGCGTAGACCAGCACGGTGAACACGTTCAGCACCGAGAAGAGCCGGCTGCCGAACAGCGTGGTGGGCAGCATCGCCCCCTCGCCCCGGTGCCGTTCGAGCAGCACGAAGCAGACCGCGGCGAGGACGCCCACCACGGCGGCGAGCAGCACCGGCCAGGAGCGCGGGCCGCGTACCGGGGCGTCGATCAGGGCGTAGGTGAGCCCACCCAGCGCCAACGCGCCGAGCAGCGCCCCGGCGATGTCGAACCGCCGGCCGGCGGTGCGGGAGGCGTTCTCGTCCCGGCTCTCGGGCACCCAGCGCACCGCCGCCAGCAGCACCCCGGCCGCGAGCGGCAGGTTGATGAAGAAGATCCACCGCCAGGAGAGCGCGTCGATCAGCCACCCGCCGACGAACGGGCCGAGCGCGGTGGACACCCCGGACAGCCCCGACCAGGTACCGATCGCCCGACCCCGGTCGTCCGGGTGGAAGCTCGCCTGGAGCACCGACAGCGACCCGGGAGTGAGCAGCGCCCCGCCCGCACCCTGGAGGAACCGGGCGGCGATCAGCTGGTTGGTGTCCTGGGCGAGCCCGCACAGGACGGAGGCGACCGCGAACCAGACCACCCCGATCAGGAAGATCCGCCGCCTGCCGAACCGGTCCCCCAGCGACCCACCGAGCAGGACGAACGCGGCCAGCATCAGCGCGTACCCGTTGACCGTCCATTGCAGACCCGCGACGGTCGCGTCGAGGTCGGCGCCCAGCCGGGGAAGCGCCACGTTGACCACGGTGCTGTCCAGGAACACCATGCCCGAGGCGAGGATCGCGGCGAGCAGCGTTCCCCGCCCGGCCGTGGTACGGATACGGAGCGCGTGAGCGGGTGCGGTCATGGGTACCAATCTGCACGCCCTCGACCGGAGACGCCACGAAACACGGAAACCGTGCCTTGGGTACTGTGCGGGATCGCCGGAAGCCCGCAAGCTGGAAAGGTGTCGTCTGTGCGTACCAGATCAGGAGGCCGCGCGGCGGTGGCGGCGGCGCTTGCCGCGCTGCTCGCCCTCGGCGCGGGTGGGTGTGACGTCTCGGTGGAGGAGCCGGAGGCGCCACCGGGCAGCTCCGGCAATGTCGGTGAGCAGCTCTCGGAGCTGACCGTCGCCGAGGCCGGTTCGATGAAGGGTTACAGCCGCAACCGGTTCCCGCACTGGCGGGACACCGGCAAGAACTGCGACGTGCGGGACAGCGTGCTCCAGCGCGACGGCAAGGACATCCGCCTCTCCGGCTGCAACGTGGTCGGCGGGCGGTGGGAGAGCGTCTACGACGGGCGGACCTTTACCGACCCCTCCGACGTGGACATCGACCACATGGTGCCGCTGGCCAACGCGTGGCGTTCCGGTGCCGACGAGTGGGACGACGCCAAGCGCGGCGACTTCGCCAACGACCTGACCCGACCGCAGCTCTTCGCGGTCTCCGCCAGCTCCAACCGGTCCAAGGGTGACCAGGACCCGTCGCAGTGGAAACCGCCGAACCGCGCCTACTGGTGCACGTACGCGGAACACTGGGTAGAGGTCAAGCACCACTGGAAGTTGACGGTGACCAGCGCCGAGAAGGCCGCCATCACCGACATGTTGGGGGGCTGCACATGGGCGAGCAAGCGCTGACACCGGCCGGTACCGACGCCGGGACCGACCCGGCCGCCACACCGGCGACGGCAGCCGACGCGGCGCCGGAGGGCACGGGGGCCGCCACCGCCGGGATGACCGCCGACGGACAGCCCGCCGCCCCGGCCGGGGTGCCGGGCGCGGGGATGACCGCCGACGCGGGCGGCACCGGCGGGCCCCGCGAGCTGACCGCCGACCTGGTCGCCGGCCCCGGCGGGGTGATGACCGACGAGGTCGGCGTGGTGACCGGCGAGCTGACCCTGAAGTCCCGGTACGCCGACGGCCAGGCCACGCTCACCGTGCAGTACAAGGACGCCGACGAGTGGTACGCGGTGACCGGCGGGACGGCCAGGCTCGCCGACCCGGCCGATCTCGACGCCGTGCACAATGTCGCGCTCGCCCTGCTGCACCGCCCCGAGGGCTGACCCGCCCGCCGCCGCACCCACGGACAGGGCCCCCTTCCCGTCGCCGGGAAGGGGGCCCTGTCACCTGCTCACGGGGTGGGGATCAGCTCACCGGGGTCGCCCGGCGTCCCGCCCTCGTCCGGCCGGACCAGTTCGGGTTCCACCTCGTGCGGGCGCAGCCGCCCGGCGGCGATCTCCTCGGCGAAGTGGCAGGCGACCCGGTGGCCGCCGACGACCTCGCGCAGCGCCGGCCGCTCGTCGGCGCAGCGGGTCGGCTGCGCCCACGGGCACCGGGTGTGGAACCGGCAGCCGGCCGGCGGGTTGGTGGGCGACGGCAGGTCACCGGCGAGCAGGATCCGCTCCCGCCGGTCCTCGACCAGCGGGTCCGGCACCGGCACCGCCGACATCAACGCCTTCGTGTACGGGTGCATCGGCTCCCGGTAGAGGTCGTCGCTGGTCGCCTCCTCCACCAGCCCGCCCAGGTACATCACCCCGACCGTGTCGGCGATGTGCCGGACCACCGCCAGGTCGTGCGCGATGATCAGGTACGTCAGTCCGCGCTCGTTCTGGAGGTCCTCCAGCAGGTTGAGCACCTGGGCCTGGATCGACACGTCCAGGGCGGAGACCGGCTCGTCGGCGACGATCAGATCCGGGTCGAGCACCAGCGCACGGGCGATGCCGATGCGCTGGCGCTGCCCGCCGGAGAACTCGTGCGGATACCTGCTCAACGCCGAGGCGGGCAGACCCACCGCCTGCAGGGTCTCCCGCAACCGCCGGCTCGTCGCCTCCTTGTCGTCGGCGAGGCCGTGCGCCTTGAGCCCCTCCACCAGCAGCGACTCCACCGACTGCCGGGGGTCCAGGCTGGAGAGCGGGTCCTGGAAGATCATCTGCATCCGGCGGCGGGCCTTACGCATCGACTCGCCCTTGAGTGCGCGCACGTCGGTGCCGTCGAAGACGATCTCACCGTCGGTCGGCTCGACCAGCCGTAGCAGGCCCCGGCCGAGCGTCGACTTGCCGCACCCCGACTCGCCCACCAGCCCGTACGTCTCACCCGCGTTGATCGACAGGGAGACGCCGTCGACCGCGTAGACGTAGCCGACGGTACGGTCGAAGAGCAGCCCGCTCTTGATCGGGAAGTGCACCTTGACGTCGCGCAGCTCGATCAGGGGCCGCCCCTGCTCCGCCGTCGCCCTCGCCCCGGCCTGCCCGGTCGCGGCACCATCCGTGGTTCCGGTCCGTTCGGTCACGGCACCGCCACCTCCTCCGAAACGGGGTTGTTGCACCGCAGGTCGCCGCCGGAGGCGGTGGGCTCCAGCGGTGGCGGGCCGTCCAGGCAGGCGTCCACCACGTTGTCGCAGCGGGGCGCGAAGGCGCAGCCCTCGACCCAGGGGATGTTGTCGGCCACCGAGCCACGGATCGCGTGCAGCCGCTCGCCCCGCACCGAGTCGAGCCGGGGCACCGAGCTGAGCAACCCGTGTGTGTACGGGTGCCGGGGCCGGGCGAACAGCTCGTGCCGGGCGGCCCGCTCCACCACCTTGCCGCCGTAGAGCACGTTGACCGTGTCGCAGAGCCCCGCCACCACCCCGAGATCGTGAGTGATCATGATGAGCGCGGTGCCGGTCTCGTCGACCAGTTGCTTGAGCAGGGTGAGGATCTGCGCCTGGATGGTGACGTCCAGCGCGGTGGTCGGCTCGTCCGCGATCAGCAACCGGGGCTTGCAGGCCAGCGCGATGGCGATCAGGGCACGCTGGCGCATACCGCCGGAGATCTGGTGCGGGAACTCCGTCAGCCGACGGTCCGGGTCGGGGATGCCCACCGCGTCGAGCAGTTCCCGTGCCTCCCGCAGCGCCTTGCGGCGGTCCATCCCCCGGTGCCGCTCCAGCACCTCGGCGACCTGCACCCCGATCGGGATGACCGGGTTCAGCGACGACAGCGGGTCCTGGAAGATCATGCCGATGTCCCGGCCCCGCCGGTCCCGCAGGTCGTCCGGGCGCAACTTGAGCAGGTCGGTGCCCTCGAACAGCACCTCGCCGGTGACCCGGTTACCCCGCTTCGGCAGCAGCCCCATGACGGCCAGGCTGGTCACGCTCTTGCCGCAGCCGGACTCGCCGACCAGGCCGACCGTCTGCCCCGGCTCCACCGTGAAGCTGACCTGGTCGACCGCCGTGAACGGCCGCTCGCCCCGGCGCTGGAACACCACGCTCAGATCGCGTACGTCGAGCAGGCTCATCGGGTCACATCCTCACTGTGCTGGTCGTTCGCTCCCGGCCGCGGTCGCCGGTCCACCCGGCTCCCGCCCGGCCCGGGGCCGGTCGCGCCGGCCCGCCGCACGGCCGTCACCGCCGGTTCTTCGGGTCGATCGCCTCGCGCATCGCCTCACCGAGCAGGGTGAAGCCGAGCGCGACCACGATGATCGCGAGCGCCGGATAGTAGGCCAGCTCGGGGCGGACCTCGAAGTAGCGCTGGCCGTCGACGCCGAGCATCAGCCCCCACTCGGCCCGGTTGATGTCCGGGTCGCCGAGGCCGAGGAAGGACAGCGCCGCCGCGTCGAGGATCGACACCGCGAAGGTCAGCGTGGCCTGCACGATCACCGCGGTCAGCGAGTTGGGCAGCATGTGCCGCAGGACGATGTTGCGTTCCTTGACACCCAACGCCCGCGCGGCGAGGACGTGGTCGCTCTCCCGCTGGGCCAGCATCGAGCCGCGCAGCAGCCGGGCGAAGATCGGCACGCTGACGATCGCCACCGCGAAGATCACCGTCCACTGGCTCGACCGGCTGGCCATCGCGACCAGGGTGATCGCCAGCAGCAGGCTGGGCAGCGCCAGCATCACGTCGGTAAGGCGCATCAGCACCACGTCGACCCAGCCGCCGAAGGCCCCGGCGATCGCGCCGAGCAGCACGCCCAGGGTGAGCCCGATCAGGGTGGCGAGCACGCCCACGAAGAGGGTCTGCCGGCTGCCGTGGATCATCCGGGAGAGGAAGTCCCGGCCGAGCGGGTCCGAACCGAACGGGTGCCCGGCGGTGGCCCCGGGGATGCTGTCCACGGTCAGGTCCCGGGTCAGCTCGTCGAAGCGCTGCACCGGGTCGTGCGGGGCGATCAACGGGGCGAAGAGCGCCACCAGTACGAACAATCCGACGATGACGGCGCCGACGATGGCCACCGGGTTGCGGCGTAGCCGGCGCAGCGCGTCCCGGTAGAGGCTGACGCCGCCCGGGTCGGCGGTGGCCCGCGCCAACTCGTCGAGCCGGGCCCGCTTGCGGTCGCCGAGCCGGCCGAGGCTGCGCTCCCGCCGCTGCGCCGGGCTGTCGCCGGACCGGCCGGTGGGGGTGTCGCCGGACTGGCCGGTGGGGGTGTCGCCGGACTGGCCGGTGGGGGTGTCGCCGGACTGGCCGGTGGGGGTGTCGCCGGACTGGCCGGCCTGGCCGTCGGCGGCCGGGCCCTCGGCGGGCTGGTCGGTGGGGGTGTCGCCGGTGCGGGGCTTGCCCACGCCGGGGCGGGTGGTCGGGTCGGTCATCGCACACGCACCCTCGGGTCGATGAAGGCGTAGGAGAGGTCGACCAGCAGGTTGACCAGCACGAAGACCAGCGCGGCGAGCAGGATGATCGCCTGGAGCACCGGGTAGTCCCGGCCGCCGCTGATCGAGTCGGTGATCAGGGTGCCGAGGCCGCCCCAGTTGTAGACCTTCTCGGTGAGCACCGCGCCGGAGAGCAGCGCGCCCGTCTGCAGGCCGATGGTGGTGACCACCGGCAGCAGGGCGTTGCGCAGGATGTGCCGGCCCCGGATGGTGCGGTGCCGCAGGCCCTTCGCCTCGGCGGTCCGTACGTAGTCCTCGTTGAGCACGTCGAGCACGCTGGCCCGGGTGATCCGGACGATCACCGCCAGCGGGATCGTGGCCAGCGTGACCGCCGGCAGGATCAGGTGCCAGAGCGCGTCGGCGCTGGCGTCGAACTCCCGGGTGAGCAGGCCGTCCAGGACGTAGAACCCGGTCACCGAGGTGTTGTCCATCCCGGTGCTGATCCGCCCGGACGGCGGGAACCAGTGGATGTCCTGGGTGAGCACGTCCTTGAGCAGGTAGCCCAGGAAGAAGATGGGGATCGAGATGCCGAGCAGGGTGCCGGCGATGGTCAGGTTGTCGAGGAGTCGGCCCCGGTAGCGGGCGGCGAGATAGCCCAGCGGCACCCCCAGCCCCACCGCGATGATCATGGCGGCGATGGCCAGTTCGATGGTGGCCGGGAAGGCGCGGGCGATGACGTCGGTGACCGGGTCACCGGTCCGGATCGAGTTGCCCAGGTCCCCGGTGAGGACCCGCTGCATGAACTTGCCGTACTGCACGAGGATCGGCTGGTCGTAGCCGAGCGCCTTGATCAGCAGCGCCCGTCGTTCCGGGGTGGCCCGCTCGCCGAGCAGCGCCTCGACCGGCCCGCCGGGCAGGTTCCGCAACCAGACGAAGATCAGCGCGGACAGCGCTATCAGCGTCACCACCAGTTGGAGCAGGCGGCGGACTATGACTCGCAACATCTCTCACACACCAGACTCTCGATGTTCGCGGCATCGGCCCGGGCCGGCACTTGCTCCCGACCCGGGCCGATGCACGCCTACGGCGTCAGCCGACGGACGTCACTTGCTGCTGACGCTGACCGTGTTGAACCGCTCGTCGGTCAACGGGCTGGCGATCATCCCCTGCACGTCCTTGGTGACGACGATGGCCGGCGGGGCGTGCCAGACCGGCACGGCCGGCAGCCACTTGGCGGCGATGTCCCGGTTGACCTGCTCCCAGGCCGCCTTCTTGCCCGCCTCGTCGACGGTGGCGTCGGCCTTGGCGATCGCGTCGAACATCTCGGTCATGGCCTGGTCACCGAACTCGACCTTGCCCCGGCCGAAGAAGGTGCCGACGAAGTTGCCCGGGTCGTTGTAGTCACCGGTCCAGCCGAGGATGTGCAGGTCCTGCTTGCCGAACTGCTGCACGTCGTCCTTGAAGCCACCGTTCCACGGACGCGGCACGCCGTTGACCTTGATACCGACGGCCTGCAGGTCGTTGGCCAGGACGGTGAAGATCTCCTGCGGGTTCGGCATGTACGGCCGGGAGACGTCCGGCGGGTAGTAGAAGTTGAGGGTCAGCCCCTCGGCGCCGGCCTCCTTGAGCAACTGCTTGGCCTTGTCCGGGTTGTACTCGTACTTCTGCACGTCCGGGGCGTAGCCGAGCACGGTGTCCGGCATGAACTCGTCGGCGACCTTGGTGCCACCCGGGCCCTTGGTCTGGACGAGCTGCTGACGGTTGAGGGCGTAGGCGATCGCCTGGCGTACCCGCAGGTCCTTCAGCTTCGGGTTCTTCTGGTTGATGCCCAGGTAGAGGATGTTGAACGCCGGGCGGTCGAGGACCTGGAAGCCCTCACCGGACAGCGCCTTGCGGTCGGCCGGAGCCGGGAAGTCGATGCCCTGGACGGTGCCGGCCCGCAGCTCCTGCTTACGGGTGTTCTCGTCCTTGATCACCTTGATGATGACCTTGTCGACCTTGGCCTTCTCGCCCCAGTAGTCGGGGTTGCGGTTCAGGGTGATCTCGTTCTTGGCCTTGTCCCAGCCACCGAAGGTGAACGGACCGGTGCCGACCGGGGTGGTGGTCGCGAACGAGCTGTACTCGAAGGAGTCGCCGTTCTGCTTGACCGTGTCGGCGTCACCCTTCTTGAGGGCCTCCGGGCTGGCGATCGAGAGCGCGGTCAGCGCGAACGCGCCCGGGAACGCACCCTTGTACTTGTTGAGGGTGACCACGGCGGTGCCGTCGTCCTTGGCCTCACACTTGTTGTAGAGCGCCTCGCCGGCACCCTCGGCCTCGTTCTTGGCGAACCCGCCGAAGACGTCCTGGTAGTAGATCATCTGCGACTGGGCGGCGGCACCCTTCATGTTGTACCAGCGGTCGAAGTTGAAGCAGACCGCGGCGGCGTTGAAGGGGGTGCCGTCGTGGAACTTCACGCCCTGGCGCAGCTTGAAGGTCCAGACCTTGCCCTCGGGGTCGTGCTCCCAGCTCTCGGCGAGGCCACCCACCAGGTCGGCAGTGCCCGGCTTGTGCTGGACCAGCGTGTCGTACATCTGCCGGACCGGCCGGAACGACTCACCGTCGTCGTTGAAGATCGGGTCGAAGTTCTTCGGGTCACCGGCACCGGCGAAGATGAAGGTGCCGCCCGTCTTGGCCTCGCCACTGTTGTCATCGCCGCGGTCACTCTCCGCACAGCCGGCCGCGCCGACCGCCAGGGCTGCAACGGCCACGAGGCTCACGGCCGTCCTTAGCCTTCTCGCCTGCATCTCTCACCTCTGTCATCCGCCTGAACAACGCCGGTCCATGGCTCGGTCCGTGAGCGGGAGGCTATGACACGACACACCGAAGCGGAACGGCCGTTAGGCAATCGCTACCAAGCCGACACCAAGCACTCCGTCTGACACCGCCGGATCTCCCGACAAACGGGACTGTCACAGCGGCACGTCCCAGGTTTGTCCTGAAATAGACCGACTGTCCGAATCCGCCGCCACCAGCGGTGACCGACCGTCACGCCCCGCCCCGCCGGCTCCCGCGAGGCGGCTCCGCAACGGTCGCCGTCCGCACCGTGTCCGGTTCCGGGGGTACGCTCCGCGCCGGTCCGACGCTACGTGCGTGTCGTGGGGTCAACGTCCGGTGACCGGCGGCACCCCCGGGCCGGAATCCCCACCCCGCCTCCGGCGTTACACCCTGCGTACGACCGCAGCAGCACCCCCGGGCCGCCCGACGCCCCGGCCGCCGGCGGAATGACCCGGCACCGACGGTCGTTACACCCCCCGTACGACCGCAGCAGGCAGTACCTCGGCCGACCCCGCACCCCCCGGTCGTTACACCTGACCCCGGCACGAGCGGCCACCACCCCGGCCGGGAAACCCCCTCAGACTTTCCCCCCGTATGAGCGCCCCCGACGTGGTGCCCACGCCCCCACGCTGCCCGACCCCACGGGCGCGCCCAGCCCTCCACGGGCCGGGTCGGGGCGTCTACCCCCGAAGGAGCAACCCCCATGAACACCACCATCCTGCGTAAGAGCGTCCTCGGTATCGCCGGTCTGGCCTTCGCCGGAGGCATCGCCGCCGGCCCCCTGCACCTCACCGACACCCCCACCATCGACACCCGCCCCGTCGCCACCGTCCAAGCCGACAAGCCCGCCGTGGACACCGCCAAGCTGATCCCGCACGGCGTGCAGGGCGAGCAGTCCCACATCGACCTGAACGACGAGCAGACCGGCAACGCCAAGGCGATCATCGCCGCGACGAAGAAGGCCGGCATGGACGAGCGGGCCGCCGTCGTGTCGATCGCGACCAGCCTGCAGGAGTCGAAGCTGGAGAACCTCGGCCACCTCGGCGACCGTAACGACCACGACTCGCAGGGCCTGTTCCAGCAGCGCCCGTCGTCCGGCTGGGGCACGGTGGAGCAGATCACCGACCCCGAGTACGCCACCCTGGCGTTCCTCAAGGGCCTCAAGCAGGTCGACGGCTGGCAGGACATGCCCCTGACCAAGGCCGCCCAGACCGTCCAGGTGTCGGCGTACCCCGACCACTACGCCCAGTGGGAGCAGCAGGCCGCCGACCTCGTCGCCCAGCACTGGAACAGCTGACCCGTACCCCTGTGGTGAGAACCAACGCCCGACTGGCCGGACCCCGCACCCTGGAGCCTTGGCCAGTTCGGCGTCCGACGGCCTGTACGTGCCGTGCAGGACCGGTGTAGTCCGCCGCGCCCTCGGTTGCAGGTCTCGGAGAGGATGGGGCCATGTCTGCATGGGACAAATGGCGTGGCCGCCTGGGCACGGTCCTCGGTACGGTCGGGCTAGCGGTGTTCATACCGGTCGCGGCCTGGGCATCGTCGGGCAGCGGCGAGATCGTGGTGCGGGCGGGACAGAACGCACGCCCTGCCAAGCCCGGGTTCAGCGGCTTCGACTGCTGCCTGATGGTGCTCTTCGGCATCGGTGTGCTGGTGGTGCTGTACATCAAGCTCGCCCGCAACCGCCCCCCAGACTGACACCGCCACCGCCACCCGCCATACCCATTGCACGCCTCGTTGATCATGAGGTTTCGACCGCGCTCGGCGTCCGTTTTTTCGCCGCCCAGCACTGGAACAGCTGACCCGCACACGACACGATGGCCGGCACCCCACCCGGGGTGCCGGCCATCGGCGTGTCTCCACCGGCCGGGCCGGTGATCGGCGAGGGTCAGACCGCGCGGCGGCCCTCGAAGGCCCGACCCAGGGTGATCTCGTCGGCGTACTCCAGGTCGCCGCCGACCGGCAGGCCGCTGGCCAGGCGGGTGACCGCGATACCCATCGGCTTGACCATCAGCGCCAGGTATGTCGCGGTCGCCTCGCCCTCGGTGTTCGGGTCGGTGGCGAGGATCAGCTCGCGGATCGTCCCCGCGCTGAGCCGGCTCATCAGCTCGCGGATGCGCAGGTTGTCCGGGCCGATCCCCTCCAGCGGATTGATCGCCCCGCCGAGCACGTGGTAGCGGCCCCGGAACTCACCGGTCCGCTCGATCGCCACCACGTCCTTGGGTTCCTCGACCACGCAGATCACCTCGTCGGTGCGGCGCGGGTCGCGGCAGATCCGGCACTGCTCCGACTCGGCGACGTTGAAGCAGGTGGTGCAGAACCGGACCAGGTCCTTGACCTTGCGCAGCGCACCGGCCAGCCGGGTGACGTCGGCCGGGTCCGCCGACAGGACGTGGAAGGCGATCCGCTGGGCGCTCTTCGGGCCGACGCCCGGCAGCCGCCCCAACTCGTCGATCAGGTCCTGGATGGCACCCTCGTACATCTGCGGGTCAGAATCCGGGCAGGCCGAGGCCGCCCATGCCGCCGGCGACCGGGCCCATCTTCTGGTCGGTCAGCTCCTTGGCCGCCTCGGCGGCGTTGTGCAGGGCCGCGACGACCAGGTCCTCCAGGGTCTCGACGTCCTCCGGGTCGACCGCCTTCGGGTCGATCCTGATGCTCTTGATCTCGCCGGAGCCCGACACGGTCGCGGTGACCAGACCACCGCCGGCGGTGCCGGTCAGCTCGGCCTCGGCCAGCTCGGCCTGCGCCTTGGCGATCTGCTGCTGCATCTTCTGCGCCTGCTTCAGCATCTGCTGCATGTTCGGCTGTCCACCTGGGCGCACGGATGGCTCCTTCTCGCACTCGTCTGCTCGGCCGCGCCCAGCCTAGTCGGGCACGGCCGGTGTCTCCGGTCCGGGCGACGGCGGGTCAGCGCGCGTCCACCTCGTCGATCTTCTCGGCCCCGAACGCCTCCCGGAGCAACTGCACCGCCTGCTCCTCGCTCGACTGCCGGGCGGTCCGCTCGTCGATCACCTCGTCCAGCGGTTCGTCACCCGGGTCGAAGCCCTCGTAGGCCGGGGCCGCCGTCGGCTGCGGGCGTCCACCGGCGCGCCCCGGCCCGTCGTAGTCCGGGTCGTACGGCGGCTCACCGGCCCAGTCGGCGTCCGCCAGCCGGCGCGCCGGCTGGGCGGACCGTGGCCCCTTGGCGGTGCCGGCCGCTGCCGCCGCCGCAGCCGCCCGCGCCGCCGCGATCGCGCTGCTCACCGGGGCCGCGCCGGGGGCGGTCGCACCGGTCTGCGCCGGGGCCGTCGCCTGCCCCGCCGGCCTGGGTACGGCAGGTGCCGCCCCGCCGGCACGCGCGGTCGCCGTCCCGGTCGCCGGTGCCACCGTCCGTGCTCCGGGTGCCCCCGCCGTGCCCGGTCCGGCTTGCACGCCCGTCGATCCTGGCTGCGCCGAACCGCCGGCCATCGTCGCCGTGGCCACCGCGCCGCCCGGACGGGCCGCCTCGGGCCAGTCGCCGGCATCGCCCGCGCTGCCGGCCCCGCCGGGGCGGGCAGCCTCCGGCCATCCGTCCTCGCCGCCGGGACGGGCCGGCTCGGGCCAGTCGTCGTCGGCCGTACCGGAGCCGCCGCCCTGCGCCTGCGGGTCGCCGCCCCGCACCGCCACGGCGGTCGCGCCGCCCGCACCGGCACCGTCCACCGCACCGGCACCGTTCGCACGGCCGGTACCGGCAGCACCCGACACCCCGGGCGCGCCACCGGGACCGACCCCGCCATGCGCGCTGGTTCCGCCATGCGCGCTGGTTCTGCCGGCGGGCGGGGAAGCGTCGGGCCGGGCCGCCGGGCCGCCGGCCACGCCGGACGGGCCGGGACCGGCATCCGGGCCGGCGGACGGACGGGCCGGGTGGGGGGTGGCACCACCGTCGAACGGGGAGTCGGCGGGAGGCGCGGACGGGCGGGCCGGCCGGGACGGACCACCGAGGGCTGCCCCGCCCCGCTCACCGGCCACCTCGCAGCGGATCTGCCAGCGCCCGCCCAACTCCTCGTAGAGCGCGTCGGTGAGCACCCGGGCGTGGTCGGCCATCATCTTGGCCAGCACCACCGACTTCACCGTCACCACCAGCGTGTCCCCGTCGAGGTCCCGGACCACGGCATCCCGCATCAGGGCGGCGATCCGCTTGTTCGTCCGGTTGACCTTGCCGACCACCTCCGGCCACGCCCGCCGGACGGCCACCGCGTCGAGCGCGCCCACCGGGTCGCTGCCCGGTCGGGGCGGCTCGGGCGTCGCCGGATCGGGCAGCACCGCCGACGGCGGCACCGGACGGCGTACGGGAGCGGCGTCGGCGACCGGTGGGCCACCCGACGGCGGCGCGGCAGGTGCCGCCGAAGGCGATCCGGGGCGGGCACCGGCAGCGGCAGCCCGCGCGGCAGCCACCCCGGTGGGGCCTGCGGGCTCCGGCGGGGTGTCGGCGACGGCCGGGGCGGGCTGGGGGCGTACCTCGGTGGGGGCGGGGGGAGGCGCGGAGCCGGCGGCGGCCGGCGGCAGGTCGACGGCACCCAGGGTGAGCCGACGCTCCATCCGTTCCAGGCGCTGGAGCAGGCCACCGGTGGAGTCGTCGACGCCGGGCAGCAGCATCCGGGCGCAGATCAGCTCCAGCAGCAGCCGGGGAGCGGTGGTGCCGCGCATGTCGACCAGACCGTTGTGCACGATGTCGGCGCACCGGGACAGGGTCGCCGGGCCGAGCCGGTGGGCCTGGGCGGCCATCCGCTCGATCTGGTCGGCCGGGCCGTCGATCAGGCCCTTGTCGGCGGCGTCCGGCACCTGCTGGAGCACGATCAGGTCACGCAGCCGTTCCAGCAGGTCGGAGGCGAACCGGCGGGGATCGTGGCCGGCCTCGGCCACCCGGTCGACGGTCGCGTACGCCGCCGCGCCGTCCCCGGCGGCCAGCGCGTCGCACATCTCGTCGATCAGCGCGGCGTCGGTGACGCCGAGCAGCGCGGCGGCCCGGGGATAGCTGACCCCCTCCGGGCCGGCGCCCGCAATGAGCTGGTCGAGCACGGAGAGGCTGTCCCGGGCGCTGCCGCCACCGGCGCGCACCACCAGCGGGAAGACCGCCGGATCGACGGTCACCCCCTCTGCCTGGGTGAGCTGCTCCAGGTACGGCCGGAGCACCTTCGGCGGGATCAGCCGGAACGGGTAGTGGTGGGTCCGCGACTTGATCGTGCCGAGGACCTTCTCCGGCTCGGTGGTGGCGAAGATGAAC
The DNA here is from genome assembly GCF_016901255.1 of Micromonospora humida. Lineage (NCBI taxonomy): Bacteria > Bacillati > Actinomycetota > Actinomycetes > Micromonosporales > Micromonosporaceae > Micromonospora > Micromonospora humida. The sequence continues at coordinate 62,579 of NZ_JAFEUC010000012.1, read as the reverse complement.
TTGACGTACTCCGGGGGCTCCTCGACCAGCTTGAGCAGGGCGTTGAAGCCGGCCGACGAGACCATGTGCGCCTCGTCGATGACGTAGATCTTGAAGCGGCTCTGGGCCGGCGCGAAGAACGCCTTCTCGCGCAGCTCACGGGCGTCGTCGACGCCACCGTGGCTGGCCGCGTCGATCTCGATGACGTCGATCGAGCCGGAGCCGTCGACGGCCAGCGACCGGCACGAGTCGCACTGCCCACACGGCTCCGGGGTGGGGCCCTGCTCGCAGTTGAGCGAACGGGCCAGGATGCGGGCGCTGGAGGTCTTGCCGCAGCCCCGGGGGCCGGAGAACAGGTAGGCGTGGTTGAGCCGACCGCTGCGCAGCGCCTGCGACAACGGCTCGGTGACATGTTCCTGGCCGATGACCTCGGCGAAGGTACGCGGCCGGTACTTGCGGTAGAGCGCCAGCGTCACTCGTCCCGCCTCCTCTCGACCGAGCCATTCTGCGCCGGTCGGGCGCGGGTGACCACCCACCACCCCGGGACCCGACCCGCAGGTACGGTACCGGTGGGCGGAGACAAAAAGGCCTCCCGTGCACCCGGCAGAGCTCGCTTATCCTTGCTGCCTTCCGGCCCTGGGGAGGTTCACGAGATACCGCCGCACGGGAGGTAGGCACCACCCTACCCGACCCCCGGTGGATCTTCGGGGGGTGGTGGGGTGGTCCGGCCGCCGGGGACCTGTATCCTGGCTCGCGGAGGATTCGCCTAGAGGCCTAGGGCGCACGCTTGGAAAGCGTGTTGGGATAAAACCCTCACGAGTTCGAATCTCGTATCCTCCGCTCGCTTGAGCAGGAAAAACGACAGGGCCGGCCCCCACGGGGACCGGCCCTGAATCGTCTCTACCGTCGCTCTCGTCTCAGTTGTCGTCTCGGTTGCCCTGTTCCGGCTGGTCGGGCGGCGGCTTGGTGACCCCCTCCCCCGGCCCGGCCGGCGGGTCGCCCCAGAGCAGTCCGCCGAGCTGCTGCGCGATGTCCCGGCGCACCTGGTCGGTCATGTGCTGGTAGCGGACGGCCATGGCCGAGTTCGACCAGCCCATAATGCCCATCACGGCGCGGCCGGAGACGCCGAGCACCAGGAGCGCGGTGGCGGCGGTGTGCCGGGCGTCGTGTAGCCGACCGTCCCGCACTCCGGCGAGCTTGAGCAGCCGTTTCCACTCGTCGTAGTCCGTCGCCTGGTGGATCGCCTGGCCGGTTGGCGAGGCGAACACCCATCCCTCATCGCGCCAGAGCTGGGCGGCGGTTTCGTGCTCGGCGTCCTGCTCTTTCCGGTGCTGCCGTAGCAGGTCGACCAGGGCGTCCGGCAGGCCGATGGAGCGACGACCAGCACGGGATTTCGTGTCCGCTGCCACCGGCCGTTCGTTCACTCGGTCCGGGCACTGGCCGGGCAACTTCTGCTCACCCTTCCCGTCGCAGCCGTGCTGCCATTTCGGCTGGAGAAGCGCGCGGCGCACGGTGAGCGTCCCGTGGTCCAAATCCACGTCCGGCCATTTCAGGCCGAGCGCTTCGCCCTGGCGCAGCCCCAGGGCGAAGCGCCACGGCCCACCGGGCACTGTTCCTCCGCGACGCTGCCGCCCGAAGGATCGCCTGCACCTCGGGGATGGTGTACGGCTGCACCTCGGAAGCCGGGAGGCGGGGCGGCTTGGCCAGCGCGGCGGGATTCCGGGCGAGGTGCCCACGGCGGACCGCCTTCCCGAGGGCCGTACGGATCGTCCGGTGCGCCTGGTGGGCGGTGCCAGCCGCGCTGCCGTTGGCCATCATCCGGCCGTAAAGCTTCTCCAGGTGCTCCGGCTCCAGGCGGTCGAGACGGTGGGCGCGCCGCAGGTTGCGGCCGAGCTGGTTGAAGTGCTGTGGCGGCACGGCGTTGACGTGCCGCCCGATCTCGCCAGTGAGCCGGACCCGCTTGAGGTACTGCGCCGCACCGGGGCGGCCGGCGAACAGAGCGCCACCCGAGCGGTGGAGGATGCGCTTTGCGCCGCTGAGCGCCGGGCGGTCGAGACCGCCGAACCGACGCCCTACAGCCGCGAGGTGATAGTGGCTGCACAGCAGGTGGGTCTACCGGTTGCGGTGGTCAGCAACAACTCTGCCGGCGCGATGGTGGCCTACCTGGCAGCGCACCGGCTCGCCGGGGGTACGTGTCGCCGGTGGTCGGTCGGGCGTACGCCGACCCGACCCGCATGAAGCCGAACCCGGAACCGATCCTGCAAGCCATCCGCATCCTGGGCCAGCCACCCGCTCGCCGTGTTCTCATCGGCGACTCGCTTTCAGACATCGAGCGAGCGCGGGCGGCTGGGGTACGGGTAATCGGCTATGCGAATCGACAACCGAAGGTCGAGCAATTCCGCGCTGCCGCCGCACATTCGGTCGTCACGAGTATGCGCGAGGTCGCACACGCACTAATAGAGATGAGCTGACTTCGGGGCCTGGATAACCCGATAAGTAATCGCGAAGGCGAGGGTCACCGGCTTCAAGCTTGCACCTCCGTCCGCTCCCCTGTTGTCCGGCCCGGCGTTACGAGCCTCTATCAGGCGGCTTGGTCTGGCGATAGAACGACCTTGCCCCTACCAGCGGTCCTTGCGTCAGAACCGGCTTGCCGTACGCTGACCGCTACGTGTGCCCCGGGGGAGGTAGCTAATGGCGGCGGGTGTGAACTCAGCTTGGCTGGCCAGCGCGTTGCAGGAGTTCGGCCAGGCTTGCGCCGACAAGTTGTCGGGTCCAGGTGACGCTGAGGCGGCCATCCGTGCGCCGATTGAGGTTCTCCTTGCGGCAGTGGGGAAGCGTCTCGGCCTGAAAGTCGTGCCCCACGATGAGGTTCGAGACACGGAACGGGGTGTGCGCCCGGATTACGCCATCAGCGTGAATGGCGCAATAACTGGTTATGTCGAAGTGAAGCGACCCGGGAAGTCAATCGATCCGGGCTCTTTCAGAGGTCATGACCTGAATCAGTGGCTTCGCCAACGAGATTTACCGAACCTTATTTACACGAATGGCTCCGATTGGCGGCTGTGGCGAGATGGAGAACTCCTTGCGACCGTCACGCTTGAAGGTGGCCCTCTAGAGACAGCAGGCAACGGCCTTACGACGCCGGGGCAGGAATTCGAGCAGCTAGTTACCAACTTTTTGCGGTGGAGCCCTGCCCCTATCACCTCAGTCGGTGCACTCGTTCGCGCTATCGCGCCCCTTACACGCCTACTCAGGGGAGAAGTACTCGACCAGCTTTATGATGAGCGCAGACGGGTTGCGGCTGGTGACGAAAAGTGGACTCAGCCATTTCTTGGCCTGGCTTCCGACTGGCGCTCCCTTCTCTTTCCGCAAGCAGATGACGGCACCTTCGCGGATGGCTACGCCCAAACTGTGACGTTTGCACTTCTTTTGGCGCGCAGTGAAGGAATCTCACTGACCGATGGAAGCCTCCATGACGTCGGCACGCGCATGGCAGAAGAGCACTCCCTTATGGGCCGTGCGCTACAACTCTTGACAGACAATCTTGCAGGAGATTTCCGAGTCACGCTTGACCTCCTTACTCGGGTAATCAGCGCTGTCAACTGGGTGCGGGTAAGATCCGGCAGTCGTGACACATACCTCCATCTATACGAGAACTTCCTAGAGATCTATGATCCGGACCTACGCCAGAGGTCCGGCTCTTACTACACGCCGCGCGAGGTCGTCGCGGAAATGGTACGGCTGACTGAGAGCGTCCTCAAGACTCGGCTAGCTGAGAATTCTGGCTTTTCGTCTGATCGGGTGCGGACGGTTGATCCAGCCATGGGCACCGGGACCTATCTACATGAGGTCATAAGTCGCGTGGCCGATGTAGAGGGTCAGGAAGCCCTGCGGGATGGCCCGGGGGCAGTCAAGGGCGCGGTTCAGTCGGCAGTGCAGTCGCTGATACAACGGCTCATCGGCTTCGAGCTCCAGATGGGCCCCTATGCCGTAGCAGAGCTGCGGATAACGGATCTCCTCCGGAAGTTTGGTGCCGAGGGTTCGGCCAGTGGCATGAGAACATATGTAACTGACACCCTGGACGACCCATATGTCGATGTCGAGCAGCTCGGATCTGGCCTGGGCACCATTGCTGCGTCCCGCAAGAGAGCCAACGAAGTCAAGGCGGATGTGCCCGTTACCGTCGTGATCGGCAACCCTCCTTATCTTGATCGGGACCAGAGCCAGGGCGGCTGGGTGAGGTTTGGATCCGAAGGAAAGGCGAGTCGCAAGCGCGGCAGGGTCCTTCTTGACGATTTCCGAGCTAACGGCAACGGGCTTGCCGAGTTCCGCATGAATACCGCATACGTTTACTTCTGGCGCTGGGCTTGCTGGAAGGTATTCGATGCGCATGAGTCAGACAACCTGGGGGTCGTCTGCTTCATCACGCCGAACAGTTACACGCATGGCCCAGCCTTCAAGGGCATGCGCGAATACCTTCGGCGAAAGGCATCCGAGGGTTGGGTTATCAACGTTACGCCGGAAGGTATCAGGCCTGACGCCGCCACTCGCTTCTTCCCTGGGGTTGGTGCAACGCTGGCCATCGGGATCTTCGTTCGGGACGGCTCATCATCCAACGATGCCCCTGCCCGTATCCGCTACACCGAGGTATACGGCCGGAAGGAAGAAAAGTATGAGGCCCTAGCTCAGCTTGAGTTGGATGGTGGCGATTGGCGTGAAGCTCGAACCGGATGGCAAGATCCCTTTACGCCTGCCGCGGGCGGAGCTTGGGATTCATGGCCGGCGCTAGGTGATCTCTTTCCTTGGAATACGACCGGAATCCTGGCGAATCGAACCTGGATCTACTCGGCCGATCAAGAGGTCCTAGCGAAGCGATGGAACACGATCACGTCCGAGCCCGACCTCGAAGTGAAGCGTGAACTGTTCAAGGAAAGCCGTGATGCGAACCTTGTGAAGGTAAAGAAGTCATTGCCAGGGATCCGGGTGGAGTCTGGGCAGCGCCCATTCCGCGAAGAGCGAGGCCCGCTGCCGGTTCCGGTTCTCGTGGGATTTCGCTCCTTCGACCGGCAATGGATCATTCCAGATCACCGGTTAATCCACTCGGCTTCGACTGCACTCTGGGCGTCGCACTCAGAGAGCCAGGTCTTCGGGATTGAGCAACATTCGAAGAGCATCTCATCGGGGCCGGGCATCATTTTTACTGCACTAGTCCCTGAGGCCAACCACTTTAATAACCGAGGTGGCCGCGCTTTGCCAATGCTTCACCCGGATGGCTCGCTCAATGCGCCGCCGAGACTCCGGGAAAAGCTAAGCGAGGAACTAGGTCTGCCTATTGGCGAGTGGGACGTTGCTGCATACATTGCAGGCGTTGTAAGCCACAGGGGATTTACGAGCTACTTCCAGGACGAACTTACTACCCCCGGCGTACGGGTTCCGGTTACTCGCGACGCGGAACTCTGGGGGAAGGCTGTCTCTCTCGGTAAGCAAGTTATCTGGCTCCACACCTATGGTGCCCGGTTCTGGGACGAAAACGAGGGGCGACCGAAGGGAAACGTACGGTTCCTCGCCGGAGACTCCCGGCAGCCCCTTAGCCTGGAGCCGGTGTCCCAAATGCCAGAGGCGATGATTTATGACGAGGAACGCCTTATCCTCTGCCTCGGCGAGGGGCGTTGGGGGCCAGTATTGCCCGCTGTTTGGAACTACGATGTCGGGGGCGTGAACGTCCTCTGGTCATGGTTCAACTACCGCAAGAGGAATCCGGGCGGCAAAAAGACAAGTCCTTTGGACTTTGTCCACGTTGAATCATGGCCTAATGAGTGGACCAGGGACCTGGTCGATCTCCTCACGGTATTGACACGGCTCGTCGAACTGGAGCCGGAACAGGAATCCTTGCTGACCAGGATCACTGGGACCGGCCTCTACACCGCCTCCGAACTCGCGGAGCTTGGGGTTCGGTGGCCCACCGTCAAGAAGCGAGATATGTCTCCGCGCTATGAGGGCAGCCTGATACAGGATGTATAGATCGGCCGGGCTCGGTTTCACCTCTGGTCTCGCCGTCTCAGTTGTCGTCTCGTTCGCCCACGTTCAGAGTTGTCCGGCCAGGTTCCGCCCCGCGCGGGCGCTGGGGCTCGGTACGGTCTGTGCGCTGGGCGAACGTGGGACAACAGACTTGGAAAGCGTGTTGGGATAAAACCCTCACGAGTTCGAATCTCGTATCCTCCGCTCGTCTGAGCAGCACCAACGCGAGGGTCGGCCCCGGTCGGGAGCCGACCCTTCGTTGTTTCCTCCGACGCCCGGCCGAGCGTCCGCGTCCGCCGGTAGCACCCGGTCCCGCTGCGCTATGCCCGTGGCAGAACGGGCGTACCGTACCCCGCCCCGGTCTCTAGGGTCGGCGCAGGTGGGGTGGTGGGGTGCCGCCCGGTGAGGAGGCAGCGATGCGGATCGTCTTCGTGCACGGGGCGTGCGTACGCGACGGGGCGTGGTGGTGGTCCCGGGTCGACGCGCTGCTCGCGGCCGCCGGGACGGCGAGCGTCGCGGTACGGCTACCGAGCTGCGGCGAGCTGCCGGACACGCGCCGACCGGCGGGGCTGGACGACGACGTCGAGGAGACCCGTCGGGTCCTGCGCGACGCCGGGCCGGCGATCGTCGTCGCCCACTCCTACGGCGGGATGGTCGCCACTGCGGCGGCCGACGCCGGGGACGTCCGGCACCTCGTCTACGTCAGCTCGTTCCTGCCCGACGTGGGTGAGTCCCTGGCCGATCTCGGGCCCAGCGGACCCGCGCCCCACCTGGAGTTCTTCCCCGACGGCACGTTCGCGGCCCGGCCCGAACTGGTCCCGCCGCTGTTCCTGCACGACTGTGACGAGGCGGCGGTGGAGGGCGCCATGACCCGGCTGGTCCGGCAGAATGCCGCCGCGCTCACCACCCCGGTCCGCCACGCGGGCTGGCGGTCGACCCCGTCGACGGCGGTGGTCTGCACCGGGGACCGGGCCACCCCGCCGGAGGTGCAGCGCGCCCAGGCGGCCAGGGCGGGGCGGACGGTGGAGCTGGCCACCGGGCACCATCCGATGCTCTCCCACCCGGAGCTGCTCGCCGGGCTGCTGCGGGAAATCGCCGCCGAACACGACTGACGACGTATGCGCGGGACGCATACCGTTCATCCTCCGCTCGTCTGAGCAGCACCAACGCGAGGGTCGGCCCTGATCCGGAGCCGACCTTTCGTCGCTTCCCGAAGCTGTGCCAGGACAGGGCGGCCAGGAGGGGTCAGGCCCTGGGGGTCGTCTTCACCCAGCCCAGGAAGCGCTGGTACGTGCCGATCGGGTCGGGCGGCTCGGGGCAGATCCGGGTGAGGTCGGCCATTGCTTCGCGGAACAACTCGGCAAGGTCGACCGCGAGGTTGACCCGCTCCCCCGCGTACTCGGCGATCAGGTCGAGCCGAGCCCTCCCGCAGGGCCAGGGCAGCGCATCGGCGGTGCAGATCCAGAGAGGTCTGAGCGGCGCGTGTCTCTGCATGTCGCCTCCGATGTGGGTCCGAACTTCGCGGCACCCCGACCCGCCGGGAGGCTCCTCCACCGGGCCGGAGGCCATCTCTACCTCACCGCAACTGGCATACACTTGTCAATCAGCAAGGAGCGATAGTCAAGCCAATGCCGTGCTTACGGTCGAACGGTGAAGCGACCGCGCTTGTACGGACCGGGCGAACTGGCCGCCCTGTTCAACGTGTCGCGGCAACGGGTTCTACAGATCACCCGCCGGCCCGGCTTCCCCGAACCGCTCGCCCGCCTGATCGGCACCACGGTCTGGGACGCGGACGAGGTGGACGAGTGGGCACGCCACCACCGCCCACCCCGCCCACCTGCGGAAGACGACGAGTAGCCGCCCGGCCCGTCGGGCAGGGCAGCAGCAACACCGGCATGCCTCCCACCGCGAACCCCGGTACGGTGCGGGCACTCGCGACGGCCCTGAACCCGTCGTACACATGTGCTATCCACAGGGTGTGGACGGCGGGGGGTGGGATGAGTTACCAGCTCAGCGCGGTCGTCGCGGATGTCGAGCTGCTCCGTGAGCAGACCGCCGACCTGGATCACGCGGTGCTGGCGGCGCTGCGGCAGGATTTCGCGCTGCTGCCGGTGACCCCGCAGTTGGTCGAGGAGCTGACCGGCGCGCTGCCGGACTACCACCCCGGGGAGCCGACCGCCGAGCAGCCGTTCGAGCTGGTCTTCTCACCGGCCCTGGGCGGGTTGCTGGACCGCTGGTCGCGGCGGGGTCCGGTGGCGTACCTGGAGGCGGAGTTCGCCGGCGGGATCGGCCACCAGGCGTCGGCGGTGTGGCTCGGCGGCCGGTTGAGCTGGGGTCCCCGCTTCGACTCCGCCTTCACGCTGCCGCGCGGGGAGTGGCCGATCAACGCGGCGCTGGCCCGGCTCGGCGTGGAGCCCGGCCGGTGGCTGGACCCGTTCGCCGAGCTGGGCCTGCACCTGGAGCGGAACACGGACGGCTGGCTGACCCACGGCCGGCGCGGCCTGACCGCCGACTACTGGGACGAGCTGGCCGAGGAGTGGGAGGAGCAGGAATTCGCGGCTGACCAGCAACCTGAACGCCCCGGTCCCGTTGGGGACTGGGGGATTCCATGAAATTGCGACAATTTGCCGTGCTTGCGGCGTTACTGGTGGCTGCCTCGGCGTCGGGCAGCGGCACCCGTCCGTCGGGGCCCGACACCCCGGCGCGGCCGATCGGCGTCAGCCAGGTGGTCGGGCTGCACGGCCTGGCCGGGGCCGAGTTCGGTGCCAGCGAGACGGAGCTGACCCGGCGCGGGGTGCTGCGCTCCGACGCCGACACCTGCGGCATGACGCTGGCCGGGCACGGGACGGCCAGCCCGATCTTCGTCGACGACCGGCTGGTGCTGCTCTGGCTCGACGATCCGATGAGCACCCCGGAGGGGATCACCGTCGGTACCCCCGTCGAGGAGGTGCTGAGCCGCTACCCGTCGGCGGTCCGGCTGCACGCTCCACAGCGGACGTACCGGTTCGACGGGCTGTTGGCCCGCGACGGCGACCGGGGTTACCTCTTTCTGCACGACGGCACCGCCGTCCGGGAGATCATCGCCGGGTACGCCGACTGGGCCCGCCGCCTCTTCGACGAGGGCTACGGCCCCTGCTGAACTCCGACCACGACGTATTGTCCGTGACCGGTCCCGATGAGAACATCTCCTGGCCACGCAGTCGGCGTGGCACGTCACGGGGGATAGATGTCACGCACCGTCATGTCCCGCCCGGTAATCCGGGCCGGGAAGTCACTGCCGCGCCTCACGCTCGTCACCCTGCTCGTCTCGACCCTGGCCGCCGGCCCGATCGCCACGGGCGGGGCACCGGCCCCGGCTGCGGCGGTCGGTTCATCCGGCAGCGGGGCGACCCACTCGCCGGCACCCGCCACATCGGACCTTCCGTCACCGCCCGCCACGGCCCGGGAGACGCCGGCCGCCGCATCCGGCCTAGACACACCGGCCCGGGACGTGCCGGTCCCCGCAGCGGAGCAGACCCCGCCGCACCTGGCGACGACCCCGGCCCCCGGTGCGCAGGACGCCGGGCTGAGCACCGAACAGCCGCGCACCCGCTCCACCACCATCGTCCGGCAGCCCAAGCCACCCCGCTCCCGTTGCAGCGGCGGTCTGACCCTCGGCACGGTCGTCACCTGCACCGCGATCGTCGACCAGGCGCAGGACGTCTGGACCGTCACCACCACCGCCGACGACGACCTGCTGCTGATCCAGCTCGGTCGGGGCACCGGGCGGGACTCCGTCGGCGGCCGGGTCACCGATGCCACCGGCCGGGAACTCTGCCGGCTCGGCGTGGACGCGAACCGCTGCCGGGTCGGTGCCGCCGGGGCGTACCGGATCACCCTGCAACTGCCGTACCCCACCGGACGGGGCGACTACACGATCGCGGCCGAGTCGACGCGTACCCCGTCGAGCTGCGGGCAGTTGCCGGTGGACCTGTTCGACTTCGGGTCACCGGGGAGCACGGTGACGCTGCCGGCCGGGGCGGCCGCCCGGTGTCACCTGTTCGACCAGCCGCGCGGCGCGCTGGTGCGGTTCGCCGACCCGGGCGGTCCGCGCGACATCCGGGGGCTGATCCTCGACGGGCAGCGGCTGACGCTCTGCGAGTTGAGCTACGGCGGCGGTGACTGCCGGCTCGACCGGCCGGGCCCCTACCGGCTGCTGAGCTGGGAACAGTACGGCAAAGAGGGCACCCACCTGGTCAAGGCGCGGCGGCTGTCCGACCCGGCGGGCTGCCAGAGCCTGCCGCTCGCCCCGTACGGCGACCCGGGCAGTGCCGTGAACAGCGGTGCGACCCCGGCCGGCGAGACGACCTGCCACATCTTCAGCACCGACGCGGCCCGGCCGCTGCTCGTCCGCGCCGTCAGCCTCGACGCCACCAGCTTCGACTGGCAGGTGCTGGACGCGACGGGCGCTGAGGTCTGCGCCCGGGAGGGCATACCGGTCTGTGCCGTGCCGGCCGCCGGCCGGTACACCCTGCTGGTCAGCAGCCCCCGCTACGCCGACCGGACCCACCGATACGAGGTGGCACTGAACCCGCTCGACCGGGCCGACGGGTGCGCGCCGGCCACCGGCTACACCCCCTGGGACCAACCGGCCCTCCAGGTGAGTCAGGTCGCCCGGGTACAGACCAACTGCCATCCCTTCACCGGCCGGGCCGGTGAACGGGTCATCGTGTCCGGTGCACGCTGGACCCAGGACACGGGTGGCAACCGGATCTGCACCGAGTCGTCCGACCAGGTCGGCTGCGTGCTCCCGGCCGACGGCGACTACCGGGTGATCTCGTACCGGGAGTGGAGCGGCAACAGCGTCGAGACGTACCCGTTGGGTATCCGGCGGATCTCCGACCCGGTGGGCTGCCCCACGGTCCGGCCCGGCAGCTACGGCGCCGCGCCCACCGGTGCCCCGGCCCCGGTCGCGTGCCGGATCCTGGACGTCCCGGCCGCCGGGGTCTACCGGGTGACCGCCCTGCACGGCGACAACGTGACCACGTTCGCCCGGGTCCTCGACACCGCAGGCCGGACGGTCTGCGCCCAGGTCCGCTGCCCGCTGCCCGCCGGCCGGCACACCCTGCTGGCCAGCGTGGACGCCACCAGCACCACCGAGTTCGCGGTGTCCCTGCTGCCGCTGCGGCCGACCGGGTGCACACCCGTCTCCGACGCCGGCTGGGCCGACGCGCCGCACCGGGGCCGGATCGACACCTCCGGCCAGGTCAACTGCCTGACCCTGGCCACCCCGTCCGGGGCGTCGATCGCCGCGCTGCTGCCTGTCGACGCCGCGTTGAACGTCGACATCGTGGACGCGGACGGCGAGTCGGAGTGCAGCCTCTGGTGGTACACCTGGCACGGCTGCGAACTGGACGGCCCGGCACCGCACTCGGCGCTGCTCACCGGGCAGACCTGGGTCACGCAGCTGGCGTACACGGTGGGCTTCGCCCGGACCGACGCGCCGGCCTGCCCGACGCTGCCCCGGGACACCACGGACACCACCGTGACCACCGGCCCGGACCGCCTCGCGGCCTGCTTCACCGTCCCGGCCGACCAGCACGACGCCCGGCAGACCCTCACCTGGGCGCGCACCGCCGGCACCGGCCGGGCCCGGCTGACCGTCTTCGACGGAACGGGCCGGTCGACGTGCGGGACGGACCGCGCCGCCCAGGGCACCGTCACCTGCGCGCTGCCTCCCGGCCCGGTCACCGTGCTGCTGGACACCGACGGCAACACCGCCACCTACCGGCTGAGCCACCGGAACGCCGGCACCTCCTGACCCGGTCGCGGGCCGGCCCCGACCAGGGGTCGGCCCGGCCCGGCAAACACGGAACGCCCGGTGCGATCCTCGCGGATCGACCGGGCGTTCTCGCTGTTCACGAGCGGTGGCGGCGGGATTTGAACCCGCGGAGGGCGTAAACCCTCACACGCTTTCGAGGTCTGCGACCACGCGTTCGGCCCGGATCAACCGGATCCATCAGCAGGTGACACACGTGTGCACCCCTCCCCCGGACGGCCGCGAACGTCGACGAACGAGACCACAAACGAGACCATTCCGGGAACTCCGTCGACCGCGAGGCAGGAGCGTGACTACTCCGCTGAGGACTCCCTAGATTCGACGGCCGGGCAGGCTCGACCTCGCCTTCGCTGCAACGCGAGGCCGATCTCGCCTCCTCCGCCTCCTCGTTGCCTGGCGTTAGGATCAGTCGTCCGCCGTGGCCCCGTCACCTGCCGAGGTAAGCCGGTGCCTCTGCGACTCGCTCCATCCTTGGTGTCGAGCTTGCGAGCTGCCGCGGCGTTGAGTCGCCAGGCTCAGGCAGGGTAGGTAGCGCCCGGGTTTGGACGTAGGCTTCCTCGGGTGACAGGAGCTTACTGTGCTTGGTGCCAGCGATACGCACACATGGCATATGTGGACGGATCGCGAGCGGCGACCTGGTTCATGGACACAGAGACGGTGATGGCGACAACCATGGCCTGTTACAGGTGTGACGGCTGTTCGGGACTGATGATTGCCTCCATCGAAACCGGCAGCTATCCGGATAGCAATGAGGTTAGCGACATCCTGTCTTTCCTCGGCGACCATCGAGAATTCTTGCGGTGGACCCCGGCCGGTTCCCTTTCAAAGGGCTTTCCAGACGTCCCTGAACACATTGGAGGGGCGGCATCGGAGGCATATCGATGCGCCGATAGCCATGACCTAAGGGCAGCCGTCCTGCTTGCGCGCTCAGTAATTGAGGCTACCGCCAAGGAGAAGGGCATTGAACACGGCGGGCTGGCGGCGAAGATCGACGAGATGCGCAACCAAGAGCTGATCAGAGAACATATCAAAGAGGCGGCTCACGAAGTGCGCCACCTCGGAAACGAGATGGCGCACGGCGACTTCGTCGATCCCGTATCCCCGGAAGACGCCGACCTTGTCTTGGCGCTCATGACCGAAGTGCTTGCCGAAGTCTTTCAATCACCCGCGAAGGTGGCCAGAGCCCGAGCAGCTCGCGCTGCGAAGAGCCGGGCCGCCACGCCTTGATCCTGCCTCCCGGACTTCCCGAACTTCTCATGCCAATGCCAGCCTAGGGCTCGATATACGGCAGCGAGGCGCGGTCCGACGTATTCAAACACCCTTAGGGTTCTCGTTCCTAAATGTCGGCTAACGAGAGCATCGATTCTGCCAGGAGACTCGGAGCGCCACTAGGAGTCCGCCCGAACCACTGGGCTCCATGGCGCCAGATAGCTTCGATACCAAGGGAAACCATAAGGTCGACTAGCGCGTCGCCCACCGGTTCCGAGAACAGAGCAACCAAGGCCGGGTCGTTGCGGCCGTTCTCGCGGTAGCAGAAGTGTCTGTAGGAGAAAAGCTGGCCGATTGCGTCCCGGGCGGCGTGCTCTGCATTCGCGCCTACAGTCTTAACTTCGACTAGCCAATGGTTCGCTGCGCCAGTGACAGTGAGGTCACAGGGATGCGCGTTGTTCGCTGGAATAAGTCCGGCAGCTTTGACTGCCTTGGCAAAGTCGTTCAACAAAGCTTCGTGGCGCGGCTTCCGCTCTTGAACATACTCTTTCATCTGCGCGCGATATTCAGCAGACGTTTTTGGACGGAACGCGGGCGGCTTGGGCTTAAATTTTGGCTTGGCCTTTTCCGAGCCGGCCGTAGTATTGATCAAACCAGGTTTCGTCGCAAGGATCTCACCTTTGATCTCGACGCACATTGCGTAAAGTGCGAGGAATCGATCAAGATGTGCGCGAAGCGACATCTCGTCCGGCAAGTGTGCCGGGTCATACTCAATCGCTGCGACGTTGCCCTCTTCGTAGCCACACGGCAGGAACCGGTTCCGCGGCGCACCGAGCTCGATAACCTCCGCCAGATCGTGCAACGCGTCATCACTCAGGTACTTGCGTAGCAGGATGGCCTCGGCGCGGAGTTCAGCCAGAGCTGCCCGATCTTGTGCAACGCCCGTTAAGCCCCTGTGCCCGGCGTTCCGCTGATGCTGGGTTGCGCCCTGATTCATGCTTAGGTAAACCCGCGACAGATCCTGCCGAAACAGGTAGACAACGTAGAGTCCTTCCTGGGCCGTCGTGGTCACGTTGCTGTCGAGGATCGCGATCCACGGCACCACGGGAAGACTCTGGCCTGCGCCACTGGCGAGCACCTTCATACCGGGCGGTACGAGCGCGGGCAGCTCCCGCCGGGCAGCCCGCAGGTGGTGCTGCGCGGGTTGATCCCTCCCTCCGGAGTGGATATAGGCCTTTTGCTGAACGCCCCGGAGTGCCTCGCTCAGATCCATATCGAAGGATACTAGAGAAGGCGTGCGCACCTTTGCTCGGCCGATCGCTCATGATCCCCCACAACTATCGGCCCATCTGATCCTCCCAGCGGCACTGGGTTCGCACAGACGCCACGGTCTCAAGCGGCACCGGCACCGCCGGCCAGGAGACACGTCGGCCAGCATCCCTGGTCGGCCGTCAAGCGTCGTGGATCCGTCGGCTAGCTGACAGATGTATCGATCTTCCCTAGACGCGTCCTGGCTGGGATCATGAACGTATGGTGGCCGGAGGATCCTTACCAAGCGGCAGCGACCCTCAGCCCAGGCTACGCCTCCTCATCGACACCAATGTATTCATCGCGGTGGAGCCATACTCTGGCGCAACGGAGCCCAAGCTCATACCGGCGGCCCGGCTTGTGCGCCTCGTGGCGGAGAACGGCCATCGGCTGTTCGTTCACCCCGCAACGGTGGACGACCTAGCCGAAGGCAAAGACGCCACCCGACTAGCTCAACAGATCGCGGAGTTCGGCAAGTACTCGACGCTCGAAGAGAGCCCAATTACCGAAACGCTAATAGCCAAAGCAGGCGCCAGCCCCGAAGGCAGCAATAATCACAGAGATCTGCGCCTTCTCGCCGCCTTGCATGCTCACGCCGCCAATTACCTAATCACCGAAGACCTTGGCCTCACAAAGCGCGCACGACGAGCCGGCCTCGCAGACGCGGTGCTCTCGATCGCCGAAGCCGTCGCGCTACTTGAAAGCCTGCTACCAAGAGAATTTGAACCCCCGCCGCAGGTTGAACGCATCGCCGCATATACCCTGAATCCAGATCAGCCCATATTCACGTCACTTCGCAGTAGTTACGATGGGTTCGATGAGTGGCTTGCTAAGGTGCAGGCCGACTCCGACAACAGGACCTGCTTGATCATTCGGCATGGCGAAGACTACGCAGCCTTGGGACTACTCAAAGACGAACCCGACTGCGACTACGACTTCGTCCAGCCAGTACTAAAGATAACTACATTCAAGGTCGGCGAGGACTACTCAGGCGCGAAGTACGGCGAGCTGCTCCTTAAGGCAATCTTCAAGATTGCTAGACACACCCATGCGGCCACCACCTATGTCGAGGTATTTGATCAGCACTCATTGCTTATCAGCCTCTTCGAGGATTTCGGCTTTGCGCAGACAGAACACCGGACTTCCCGCGGCGAATTCGTTCTCGCCAAGTCGTTCATCCCGGCGAACGCCGAAGAATTGAGCGACTTGGAGTACCACCGACGCTTCGGCCCCCCAGCCATTCGCGCCTCAAGAGCGTTTCTAGTTCCAATCGAGCCAAAGTGGCATGAACAACTGTTCCCAGACTCGCCGCTGTCGAAGGTCTACACCGCGGTCCAGCCGACGTTGCCCGGGATGTCTCAGCGGCCGCACCCCTGGGGCAATGCGCTACGTAAGGCCTACCTCACTAAGAGTGGAATTCGCAAGCTGCAGCCCGGTGACGCTTTGCTGTTCTACCGGTCACGCGACACCAGCGCGGTGGATGCAGTCGGGGTAGTGGAAGACACGCTGAGGTCTCAGGATCCAGGGGAGATTCTCACCTTCGTCGGTAGGCGCACGGTCTACACGCCGAGTGATATTGCCACCATGTGTAGAACTGGACCCCCACTAGCGATACTCTTCCGGCAAGATAGGTTCATTGAGCCCGCCTGGCAGGTGGGCGAGCTCAACGAGCGCAAGGTAGTAAGGGGCTGGCCGCAGTCCATCACCGAGGTGTCGCACGAGGAGGGGTTGGAGTGGGTGCGAAGCCAGCTAGCCGAGTAGCTCTCATGTCACTGCATCCCCAGTACGCGAAGCGGATTCTTCTCGGAAGCAAAAAGGTCGAGTTTCGCAAGCGTCGACTCGCCGACGATGTTGAGATCGTTTTGATCTACGCGACGGCGCCAGTACAGCGTGTCGTGGGGATGTTTTCTATTAAGAGCACGATTGAGGGGACGCCTGAAGAGGTCTGGCAACGGGCTGGCGAGGTGGGCGGAATCGCGCACGCGGACTATGAAGCGTATTATCGCGCTTCAGCTAAAGCGGTTGCGCTCGTCGTCAAGAATCCTAAGGCCTTCGTGCGCCCCCTCACGCTGCGGGACATTTCCCCGGCTCTTGTACCTCCTCAAAGCTTCAATTACCTGCCGATCGAAACGCTCAACTGCTTTCCCAGTACGTACAGCCTAGGCAAGCCGCGTGAAAAGTATCGGCAGCTAGACCTATTGGCGTGCCTGCCCTGGAATGACGACGAGGCGCCAGCTCAGCCTGAGAGAACCGCGGCTTAGCGTTGCGGCGAGGGCGTTGATCAGCGCCAAGCGCAGGACGGAAGGCGGTGGGTAACTTTACCTCTGCTGTTGCGCCACATTACGGCTTAACCCAATAGAGCGAAGCGCGGGTGCATAGGCGGTTAGTTGCCACTGCGCTCCGTCAATACGGCCGCTATCTCCCCCATACTGGTGATCACCGTGTCTGCCCCTGCGGCCCAAAGGGACTGGGCCTTGGGCGGCCGATTCGCATAACCAATCACCCGCACCCCGGCAGCTGCCGCCCCCACAATGTCTGACACTGAGTCGCCGACCAAAACGCAACGGCCCGGCAGTTCGCCGAGCGCGCTTACGGCTTGCAAGATCGGTTCCGGGTTGGGCTTCATGCGGGTGGGCTCGGCGTATGCCCGGCCGACCACTGATGACACGTGTCCAGCAAGCCGTTGCCTAACCAGGTACGAGGTGACCGCGATCGCTGAGTTGTTGCTGACGACCGCCACCGGCATCCCCGTCTGCCGCGCGGCCACGATGACCTCCCGGCCGTAGGGGGTAGGTTCAGCCGTCTCGGCGGCCCGGCGCTCAGCAAGACAGAGTGCATCCTCCACGGCTTGCGTGACGCCCTGGTCGCCGGCCGCCCCGGTTCTGCGTAGCACCTCAAGTGGGTCCGGTTCGCTGGCTACATCCGGCGGCACTTCGACGCCCTGCAGCCGCAGTACGTCGACTAACCCGGCGGCAACCCGCGGCGCCGGGTAGCCGGCGAAGATGCTGCAGATCGGGCCGTCGAAATCGAGCAGCACGGCACCGACCTCGCTGAGCACGCGGCCGAGGTCTGCGCTCATCCGTCGTACCGGTAGGCGATGGTCGACCATACGGAGTCGAACCATTGGCGGGACGCTTCCACGAACTGCGTGCCGTGCGAGGCATCATCGTCAGTCACCGCGTAGTGAAACAGCGGCACGTCCTTGCCCATCAGGTCGTAGATTGCCATGGGCTCGCCCTTGATCGAGACGGTGCGCTCGACGACAGGATAGAAGCCGTAGAAGGCCTCTTCCCCGTTCAAGATGTAGAGCTTGAACAAGGGCGATGCTCGGTGCATCCGCACCTCTACCGTGGTTGAGCGAATCAGGCCGAGGTCGCCCAGCTCGGCCACCTGGTCGATGATGCCGTCTGCTGCCCGGCGCGTGATGCGCTCGGCTCGCTCTCGCACCGCTGGATCGTCCGCCTGAGTCTCAGCCCGAGCGGGCAGCGCCATGGGCACTGTCATGTCAGAGATCAGCACCCGCACCGCGATCGTCTCCGGCGCGAGCCTCCCAACCCGCACCTTGTCGAGCGCCTCAGCGAGCGCGTCTCGCAGCGTCTCGCCTGAGAACCCGGCGAAGTCGATGGTGACGTGTGGCCTCTCAAATGCGGCTTCGATGTGCGGCCGGAGCTCCACCGCTCGCTGCGTCTGCGCTCGCACGAACGCGCCGCTTCCTTGCCGAGAAATGATCAACCGCTCGGCGCGTAGCAGCTCAAGGGCTCGCTTGACGGTTTCTCTCGCTACGCCGTAGCGGGCTGCGAGGTCGGGTTGCGACGGGAGTTTGTCGCCCGGGGCCAGCCGCCGCGTGAGGATCGCGGCCCGCAGCTTGTTCGCGATCTGCTGCGACGCCTGTTTCGGGTCGTCGGGATCGAGTTCGCCGAGGAAGTCAAGGTTCTCACTCACTCCGTCAGCCTAACGCTGGCTAGCCAAGTTAGGAAAGTTCCGCGCCGCGCCTTGACTTGGCTAGCCAAGACGCCCTAGCGTCATCCGTGTTCGCACCTGGCTAGCCAGGTAGGACAAGCTGGCGAATCCACAGCCGGCGGAGGCGGCTTCGGCTGCACCGCTCGTGAACCTGCTGGACCGCCGTGGCGCTCGGTGTTTGACAACTGCACAGCGGTCCGGGACGCAGGGAGATCCGTCTCCCCGATTGGTCCCGATGCATGCGACCTAGGGGTGGCTGCGGGCGTCGGCCGTGACGTGTCCGGCCGCAAGACGTGTCCGCTCGCTTGCCCAACCGAGGGTCGCCCGGCGTGCCAGCACGGCACGCCCTGTTCATCGCTTCGGAGCGCGCCGATCTGGCCGCGCTCCGTCTGTTCGTCCGACCTGATTCGAGCTGGGGAGAGGTGAGCCGTCATGACCGTGAACATCGCCGCCGCCGTGCGGATTACGACCAAGAGCAACGCCGTGTGGCGCGACTGCAACGGGTGCGGCTCCCTCGCCCCCCTCGCCCCTGATGAGACCCGCTGCCGCTCCTGCCGGCAGCCATCCACCGCCCGCCGCCGCCCGGCGTCGGGTGCCCGTCGTTCCGGAAGGAACCGCAAGTGAACAGCTACGACCTGACCGACGCCGACCCGGACGGGCCGAGCGTCGATGAGCTCGCGGAGATCGAGCGGGAGATGCCGCTGATCGACGCCGAGGTGCTGTTGCTCGACGCGCAGATCGCGATTCTGTGCGCCGATCCGTCCCCGTCCGACTTGGACTGGCAGCGGGTACGGCGGGCGCGTAAGCGGGTGCTGCGGGAGGCCCGCGCGCTGCTGGCCGCGCGTGCCGCGTCGAGCCAGGCCGCGTAGGGGGTGCCCACGGTGAAGACCCCGCCGAGCCTTCCCGTTGTCCTGTTCACCGTCGCTGACGCGATGGCCCGCAACGCGCTGCCGCTACCGGCCAAGGTGGAGGTGTCGGGCTCGTTCGGGCTGGAACTGGACTTGCCGACCCACGTCGACTTGCGCCGGTGGGCGCGGTACATGCGCCTGCCGGTCGAGCAGTGGCACAGCCAGCCCTACCAGCGCGATGACGTGCCGAAGGTGCTGACCAACGTGCACGGCCACTGGCGGGGCGTGCGGGTGCGGCTGCACTGCTGCGAGCCGACCACCGCCACCCCGGCCGAGTTCCTGCCGGCGGTGGCCGCATGACCACCCGGGCAACCCGCTCCGCGTGTCCGCTGCCGGGGCTGGCGCTGTTGTTGCGCCGCTGCGGGGTGTGCTGCCCCGGCCTGCACTGCTCCGGCTGCAACCACTGACTAGGAAAGGACACCTGCGATGTTTCGTCGTACGCCGGAAGATCCGGCGATCCTGGCCGCCCGTGCGGCGGCCCGCCGTGAGTCCGCACAAGCCGATGTCGAGCGTGCCCGGTTGATGGCGCTGCTCGACCGGGAGCAGCGGGAAGCCAACGCCGAACACGCCCGCCGCCAGGCCGTGGCCGATGAGCAGGAACGCCGTCGCCGCGACGCCGTCCGGCGTGTCGAGCGGGCCGAGACGCGGGAGCGTCGCCGCCGGGCACGGGCGGAGTTCGGCGCGAAGCTACGCCCGGTGTTGCCGCTCCTGCTGATCAACGGTGGCGCGGCGTACGCGCAGGCCGCCTACGCCTACGACCAGATCGCCCCGGCCGCGTGGAACGGTCCGTCTCGGGTGGCGTTCGCGGTGGCGTTCTCCGCCGCCCTGGAGTCCATCGCCGTCTACGTCCAGTGGCACGCCCACGACGCGCTCATGCTCAAAGCCCACGCCACCGCCGCGAGTCTGCGTCGGGCGGCGTGGCTGATCGCCGCCGTGGTCGCCGCCATCAACTACGCCCACTTCGCCAACGGGGCCGCCCCTACGGCGGCGGCGGTGGCGTTCGCGTTGCTGTCCCTGCTGTCCCCGTGGCTGTGGGGTCTGCACACCCGCCGCGCCCAACACGTGCAACTCCTGGCCGAAGACGCGAGCCTCATCGACGACGCGGGGGTGGAGTTCTCCCCGAAGCGCCGCCGCATGTTCCCCATCCGCTCCCTGATGGCGGCCCGCTGGTCGATCGAACACAACGAACGCGACCCCCGTAAAGCGTGGGAGGGTTACAACGCGGAACGGGCCGCCCGCGCCGCCGCCCGCCGCCAGGCCGATAAGGACCACCCGGCCAAGAAGGTCACCACGCCGTCGCCGGCCAACCCGACGCCGGAGGAACCGGCAGAGGTTCCGGTCGACCCGGGGGACCACGCCGAACCCGTCACCCCGGCATCGGCCACGCCGGTTCGTGAACCGGTCCGCCCGGCACGGCCCGTGGCCCGGTCGTTGACCGTCGCTGAGCGGGTCATCGCCGCGCACACCACCGAGCCGAACGCCACTCACGAGCGGATCGCCCACCTCGCCCAGGTCAGCGTGAGCACCGTCAAGCGCCACCGGCCCCGTCCCGTGACCGGTTCACCATCCGCCCCACACGCAGCACCGACGCCGGTCAACGGCACCCCCGTCCCTGCTGCCGCCTGACCCGGGAGAACCCATGTTCGGCAAGAAGAGCACCGTCCCGAACACCATCACCGACCGGCAGGCCGATGACCTGGAGCGGCGGGCGCAGAAGGCCAACCCGTCGTGGTTCAGCGACAAGGCCATCAAGCGGCGCAAGGCATCGTCCGCCCAGCAGGACAAGGCCGACCAGTCCTGACCCCGCCCGGCGGCACAGCCCAACGGCCTGGAAACCAGTGCTGTGCCGCCGGTCCGGTCACCCAACCCCTGACGTGAGAGGAGGGCACCTGATGGTGCCAGTATCCGACCCGGTCTGGTTCACCGACCGGATCACCGAGGTCCGCGCCGAACTGGCACGCGCCGACAGCAAGGCGTCCACGTTGATGGCGGTCGCGGGTGCGGCCGTCACGGTCGGCGTGGCGATCCTGGCCCGCGCCGACCTGCCCGGCCCCGCGCTGGCCGCCGGAGTGGCCACGGTCGCGGCGGTCGGAACGGCGGTGGGTCTGCTCGCGGGTGCGGTCCGGCCGTCCCTGGGCGGTGGTCGCGGTCTGGTCCGCTACGCCACCACCACGCCGGGGGACCTGATGACCGAGGCCACTGCGCCGCCGCTGGCCGCCGCCGCCGAACGGGCGCATCACCTTGTGTGGCTGTCCCGCACGGCGGTGCGCAAGTACCGGCGGGTCCGCACCGCCGTCGATCTGCTGCTCGCCGGTCTGGTCGGCACCGCTGTTACCGCGTTCCTGACCGCCGTCGGCTGACCGCCCCCGTCGGGCACCCACCCCGCCCCGCAGGGGTGCCCGCGCGGAGGCCGCCAGACCGCCTGGCCGCCCGAACCCGGGAGGAACCACCGTGACGCTCTCATCCTGCTCGACGTGCGGCAACGGCTTCAACAGCGTGTCGGTCGACGACACCGGGACGCTGGCCATCTGCACAAAGGGTCACCACAACTTCGAGGCCGGATCAGGCGACGAGTCGATCACGACCGGCCGAATCACGGTCACCGGACAGTCCGCCATCGGCAACGGCGCGACCGTGATCGGCCGCAAGGCCCGCCGCTGATGGCCGCCCGCTGCGGCCGGTGCGGCTGCCTGCACGCCAACTCCGGTGGCGTCCCCGGTCGGGGCTGCCTGTCCTGCGGATGCGCCTGCGCCCCGATCAACCAGGGTCGGACCTGCCGCTGCTGCGGCGCGACCGACAACTGACCCCGCCCGGCGGCACAGCACACGGCCTAGACAACCCGCTGTGCCGCCGGCCCCTGCCCCTCAACCCCGTGTGGGATCTCGGGAGGAACCCTCAGTATGTCCGATCGACAGTTGCGCGAACACCACGACCGCATCGTCACCCGCCGCCGGGAAGCACGCCTCGCCCAGATGGCCGAGGCGCAGCGCCAGGCCGACGACCGCAACCGGGCCGCCGCCGAGAAGCGGAACACCCGGTGAGCGGCGACCGGTTCGCCGACGCCTACGAGCGGTGGCGCGACCTCGACGCCGCCGCCACCGCCACCGGCAGCACGACCGCCCGGCAAGAGGCTGAGCGGCAGCGCAAGGCCCTGCACGACCGTCCGGAGGTCGACCGGGCGCGGCGGCAACTCAACGGCCGCGCCGCGCCCCGCGACCGCCGGTGACCCCCAACCCCGCCCTTGCCCGGCGGCACGGCCCTGGCCTCGCAAACCGTGCCGCGCCGCCGGCCCTCACCCGATCCGAACCAACGGACCTGTTGGAGGAAGCCCCATCATGACGTCCCCCCACGATGACCCTCGTTTCGACTGGCAGGCCGCCGAACGCGACCTGCACCACCCGGGCGGCCCGGACGCCGACGTGGTCGACCTCGACGCCGCCCGCACCGCCCGCACCACCACCCCCGACCACCACGACGAGGACAGCGACGACGGTGGGCCGCTGTTGGTCGACTCCCCGGACACGCAGCGCTCCCCGCGGTTCAGCCTCGACGCTGCCCGTGCGGGGCAGCGTCGGCCGATCCTGCCCGCCTGGCTGCGCTCCCGCACGGAGCTGGTCGACGTGATGCGGTGGGCAGTCGGGCATCTGCTGCACACCACCGGCTACCACCTCACCCGGCTACCGAAGTACGCCGGGAAACTCGCCCTGCGCGCCCCGGCCGGCGCGGCGCGGTTGGTGTCCGGGGGCACCCGGTGGATGTTCGACTGGGAAGGCGAGCACCTGCGGCAGGCCACCTCGCAGACCCGCGACGGCGAGCTGTACCTCAAGCTGTCCAAGCAGCGTGACCGGCGCGTCCGCTGGCGCGGCATCGTCGCCACCTTCACCCTCGCCGTCAGCCTGGCCGGTGGCGTCGCCGTGGCTCTGGCCCCGTTGTGGGCGCGGTGGGCGGTGCTCGCCATGCTGGTCACCCTGTGCGGGTTGTTGGGGCAGCCGGCCGACAAGCCGCTGCTCGACACCGCCGTGGTCATCCCCCGCGTCGCCCGCCTCACCTCCGACGTGGTGGTGCGCGCCCTGGCCGTGCTGGGTATCGCCGGCATCACTCAGGCCATCGCCAAGCAGGGACAGCGAGCTATCGCGTTCACCGCGCCGATCACCCGCGACGGCCCCGGCTGGCGGGCCGACATCGACCTGCCGCCCGGGGTCACCGCCGGGGATGTGATCGAGCGGCGTGACCGGCTCGCCGCCGGCCTCACCCGCCCTCTCGGCTGCGTGTGGCCGGAAGGGCAACCGGAGGTGCACCCGGGCCGGCTGCTGCTGTGGGTGGGCGATCAGGACATGGCCGCCACCCCGCCGAAGCCCTGGCCGCTACTCAAGGCGTCCGGCGGGTTCGACCTGGGCAGGCCGGTGCCGTTCGGCACCGACCCGCGCGGACGGGTCATCTCCTTCGAGCTGCCCTACACGAACCTGCTCATCGGGTCGATCCCGGGTTACGGCAAGACCGCCGCCACTCAGGTGCCGATGCTGGCCGCCGCCCTGGATCCGTATGCGGAACTGTGGTGCTTCGACTTCAAGGGCACCGGCGGCCTCGACCCCTTGGAGAAGGTGTCGGCCCGGTACGCGTCCGGGCAGGACGACGACACCGCCGAAGAGGGCTTGTTGGCGTTGCGGGAGCTGCGCAAGGAATGCCAGCGCCGCGCCGCTGTCATCAAGGGCCTGCCCAAGGCGGTGTGCCCGGACAACAAGGTCACCCCCGAACTGGCCCGGCGCAAGAAGCTCGGTCTGCACTGGCTCGTGGTCGCCCTGGACGAGGTGCAGGAGTTGTTCTCGCACCCGGAGTTTGGCAAGGAAGCCGGGGAGCTGGCCGAGAAGGTCATCAAGCTCGGTCGCGCCCTGGGCGTGATCCTCGTCGTGGCCACGCAGCGGCCGGACGCGAAGAGTCTGCCGACCGGGGTGTCCGCGAATGCGGGTACGCGGTTCTGCCTGCGGGTCATGGGGCAGATCGAGAACGACATGATCCTGGGCACGTCGGCGTACAAGAACGGCATCCGGGCGACCATGTTCGCCAAGAAGGACAAGGGCGTCGGCTACCTCGTCGGCGCAGCAGACGACGCGCAGATCGTCCGCACCTTCTACGTCGACGGTCCCACCGCCGAGAAGATCACCGACCGGGCACGCACCCTGCGGGAAGCCGCCGGGACGCTCACCGGCCACGCCATCGGGCAGACCCCGGCCACCCCGGCGGCACGCCGGGACACCCTGCTCGACGACATCCTCACCGTCGTCCCGGCAACGGAGCCGAAGGTGTGGGCCGAGACGCTGACCGAACGCCTCGCCGACCTCAACCCCGACGCCTACGGCGACCTCACCCGCGACCAGTTGACCGCCGCGCTCAAGCCGTACGGGGTCACCACGGGGCAGGTGTGGGGCACCGACCCGGCCACCGGCAAGGGTGCGAACCGGCGGGGCATCGACCGGGCCGACATCGCTGATGCGGTTGCGGAGCGTCACAAGCGGCGAGGCGACAAAGCCGCCTAAGGCGGACAGCGATCGGGTGCTAGGTCTAGCGGTGGCCCCCGCTAGACCTAGCACCCCCGCTAGCGGCACATCCCTTTCGTGGCCAGCGCCCTAACAACTAGCGGCGACAGCTCTCTACGCCCTTGATCCGGCCTGTGGAGGCATTTCGTGACCACCATCGTCCTGCTCGCTAGCCTTCTCCCGTTCGGTTACGCAGCGTGGTACCTGATCCTGTGTGCCGTGTCCCCGTGGGGGCGCTGCCGACGCTGCCACGGACGCCGCTCCCACCGCACCGCCATCGGTACCCGACGCGACTGCCCACGCTGCGACGGCACCGGTATCCGCGTGCGCACCGGCCGCCGACTCATCGACCACATCCGCGCCGAGTACCGCGACGGCCACCCATGACCCGCCGCCCCGATCACACCGGATGGTGCGCCCGTGGCCACCGCTGCAACCTCGGTGAGCACCGGTCGGAAGAGACCGTGGTCGACCTGCCCGGCCACGGTCGCGCCGTCCTCGTCAGGGTCCGCACCGCCGCCGGCCGCGACCACGCCGAGATCCGCGTACGCGTCGCCCTGGCCCCGGTCGAGCTGCGCGCCCGGCGGCAGCTTCACGGGCTGCTCACCGATCTCCGGCACACCGTCACCCGGGCCGCCGTCGCCGGCCGCCCCCACCCATGGAAGGCCACCCGATGACCCAGCTCACCCGACCGGCGGCCCGCCGGATTCAGCGCCGCCGGACCGCCGGATGGCGGATGCCCGCCGGGGCCGTCTACGTCGGACGTCCCACCCGCTACGGCAACCCCTACCAGCCCACCGCCGCCACCGCCGCCGACAGGGCCACGGCTATCGACCGGTACCGGCAGTGGCTAATCCTGCGCCCCGATCTGATCACCGCCGCACGACGGGACCTCACCGGCCGCGACCTGGCCTGTTGGTGCCCGCTCGACCAACCCTGCCACGCCGATGTGCTGCTCAGCATCATCAACCAACCCACCCCACCACCGACCGACACCCACCCCGCCATGGTCGACCAGGGCACCGCCCTGCACTACGGCGACCGCCTCCACGACGCCGCCCACGGCAACGACTGTGACTGCCGGCCCCAGGTCCGCCGCCAGTTCATCGGATACGCGGAACTCCTGATCGGCTGGCTGACCGAAGACGGACTACTCACCACCATTGCGGCGGGGGCAGCGTGACCGGCGGTGGGCGGTGGGCGGACCGCCCGTCCCGACACGACCCATCCCTGACCGGCCTAGAAATCTGGTTGGCCGGCACTCCGGCCGAACTCGACGCCGCCACCCGCGCTCTGACCGCCGCCGGCCACCTCGCCTACCAGGGCCAGCGCCGGATGCTGACCGGTGCCGACGCGGGCCGCGCCCAGCTCTACCTACGCCTGAACATCATCCCCACCCGCCGCACGATCCCGCCAGCACGGCCCACGAGCGACGACGGCGCGACCGTGCTGCGGTTTCCCGACCGAATCTCCGGGGGTGCGGCGTGAGGGTGTTCTCCTACGGCGGTGGGGTGCAGTCGACCGCCGCGCTGGTGCTGGCCGCTACCGGGCGGATTGACTTCCCGGTGTTCCTGTTCGCCAACGTCGGTAACGATTCCGAAGACCCCGCGACCCTGGTCTACCTGGAGCAGTACGCCAAGCCCTACGCGGCGCTGCACGGCATCCAACTTGACGAACTCGACCGGGTCCGCCGTGACGGCACCACCGAAACCCTGTACGGCCGGCTGACCCGTGAGGGATCGCGGTCGCTGCCGATCCCCGTGCGGATGTCCAACGGAGCGCCCGGCACTCGCTCGTGTACAGCCGACTTCAAAATCAAGGTCATCGGTCGCTGGCTCAAAGCCCACGGCGCGAGTGCCGACAAACCGGCGACGGTCGGGGTGGGCATCAGTCTGGACGAGATCGAACGGGTCAACAACCGCCGCTCGGAACCCTACGAACGCACCGTCTACCCGCTGCTTGACCACGCGCCGCCGCTGCGGCGGCACGACTGCGCCCGCATCATCACCGCCGCCGGCCTCCCGGTACCCCCGAAAAGCGCCTGCTGGTTCTGCCCGTTCCGGCGGCCCGCAACGTGGGCCGAGACGCGCCGGGACCGACCGGAGCTGTTCCGCCGGGCGTGCGACCTGGAAAACCTGCTCAACGCCCGGCGGACCGCGCTCGGCAAAGACCCCGTGTGGCTGACCCGATTCAACCGGCCTCTTGCGCTGGCCGTGACCGCTGCGCAGGACATGCTTCCCGGCTTCGACCCCGCTGACGACGCGCTCTGCGACAACGGCGCGTGCTTCACCTAACCCCAACGGCCTGACCGGCGCGCTTCGCGCCCTCACCGCCCGGTGGCCAGTGCCCGCGTGGTGCTGGCCACCGGACCGCCTCTGCCCGGAAGGAACTTCTCATGCTCGACTCTGCGGTGCTGCTGGCCGCTGCGCTCGCCTGTGCGGCGCGTGGCTGGCACGTCTTCCCGCTACGCCCCGACACCCGGCCTGACGATGACCACGCGAAGCGGCCCGCGTTCCCGAACCGGTGCACCGCCGACCGGTGCGACCGCACCGACCCGCGCTGCCGGGCCGCCGGCCGTCACGTCGGGTGGGAAGAACGGGCCACTACCGACCCGGACCGCGTCCGCCGTGCCTGGACGCGCCAGCCCTACGGCATCGGTATCGCGTGCGGGCCGTCCGGTCTGGTGGTGGTCGACCTGGACGTGCCCAAGCACCCCGCCGACACCCCACCCGCCGAATGGGCCGGGGCACGTGACGGGGCGGACGTTCTCATCACCCTGGCCGAACGGCACTACGGCACCGTCGACCCGACGTACACGCAGCGCACCGGCCGGGGCGGAAGCCACCTGTTCTACCGCCACCCCACCACCGGCCAGAGACTCGGCAACACCGTCGGGGAGCGTGGTGGGCTCGGCTGGAAGGTCGACACGAAGTCGCACGGCGGGTACGTGGTGGCCGCCGGGTCCACCGTCAACGGCCGCCCCTACACGATCACCCTCGATGTCGACCCCGCCCCGCTGCCCGCATGGCTGGCCGACCTGTTGGCACCCACCGCGCGGTCGGCGTACCGGCCTGCCCCGGTGGCGTTGCCGCCGGACCGGCACGGCCGGTACGTCGCCGCCGCGATCCGCAACCAAGTCGCCCACATCACCGCCGCACCCGACGGGCAGCGCAACCACGTGCTGTTCGCATCCGCCGTAGCACTCGGCCAGCTCGCCGCCGGGGGCGCGCTCACCGACGCCGACGTGTACGCCGTCCTCGAACCCGCAGCCCTGTCGGCCGGGCTGTCAGCCAGGGAGATAGCGCGCACGATCGCATCCGGGCTGCGCATCGGGGCACGGGAACCCCGACCACTGAACACCGCAGGAAAGGCGGCGGCATGACCGAACGGTTGCAAATCGGCACCGGCCCCGAAACTATCCGCGTGCTCAAAGCCGCCCTGGTCGACGGGCTGTTGCCCGACACCTACGTCTCCGGCGGGTCCCTAGTTCATATGGAAGCCGTCTCCGGTGGAGTCGCCGCCGCCACCGACGAAGACTCCCCGCTCCCGGTGTCAGCGAGCACGATCAACCCCGCTGGCCTGGCCGGGCTGCTCGCCGAGCACGCCTACGTCTACCGGGTCAAGTCCCGCAAGGACGAGCAGGGCAACCCGCAAACCTACGAGGAAGAGACCACCCCGCCCCGCGACATCCTGTCGTCCGTGCTGGCCGGGAAGACCTGGCCCCGGGTGCCCGCGTTGCGCGGGATCATCGGTGCCCCGGTGCTACGCCGTGACGGCACCCTGTTGCAAACCCCCGGTTACGACCCCGCGACCGGGTTCTACCTCGCCTCCAAGGTCGCCCTACCGCCCGTGCCCGACCAGCCCACCACGGAGCAGGTCACCGCCGCGCGTCGGTTCCTGCTCGGCCGATTCCTACGCGACTTCCCCTGGGCCACCGCCGCCGACCGCGCCAACTACATCGCCCTGCTGGCCACCCCGATCCTGCGGCACTTCACCCGATCCCTGACCCCATTCGCGCTCATCGACGCGACCATGCCCTCATCGGGTAAAAGCATCCTCACCGCCGGCCCCGGCATGCTCTACGGCCAACGCGTCATGCCCTGGGCCTACGCCGAAGAAGAACTCCGCAAGTCCATCACCGCCGTGTTCGCCGAACAGGTCGGCGTGGTCATCTGGGACAACCTCGCCGAAGGAACCGTCATCGACTCGCCCACACTCGCCCTACTCGTCACCGCCGGAACGTGGTCCGACCGGCAGTTGGGCGCATCCCGCAACCTCGCCAGCGTCAACGACCGGCTCTGGATGGCCACCGGCAACAACCTGCAAGTCGGCGGCGACATGGCGAGCCGCACCGTCCGCGTTCACCTCGACCCCGACATGCCCCGCCCCGAACTCCGCGACCAAGCCGGATTCGGCATTCCCCACCTCGACCAGTGGATCACCGACCCCGCCAACCAACTCACCGTCCTGTGGCACCTGCTCGTGCTCGTGCTCGACTGGACCCGCCAAGGAGCACCCCGGGCCGCCGGCCTCGCCATGCGGCAGTTCACCCCCTGGGCGCAACACCTCGGCGGATTCCTCGCCCACCACGACATCGACGGGTTCCTCACCAACGCCGCCGACGTCCGAGGCATCGACGAAGACGAACAACGCTGGGGCACGTTCCTCGCCTGCTGGCACGACCGCCACCACGACAAGCCCTTCACCGCCGCCGACCTCCGCCGCGACGCCGAACCCATGCACCTCGGCAGCGACGAACACGACCCCTGGGACGGCCAGTTCATCACCACCCCCACCGGACGCCTCCCCAACCCTTTACAACTCGGTCGAATGCTCACCGGCCAAGCCGGACGCTGGCGCGGCAACCACGTCATCCGCACCGGCACCCACGAACGCGGCAACCGAGGCGTCTACTGGGTCGAACGCCGCGACAACTAACCCTGGCTAAACCATCCCTGCGTCTCGGCAACTCGGCATCCCGGCACCACCAGCAGCCCACCTGCGAAAACACCCTGCCGAGAAACAAGACAGCAAGGCACTTCAATCTCGGCAACTCGGCAACCAGATGCCGAGAACCACACCGGTTGCCGAGATGACTCAGAGCCTCCCGAAGTCATCTCGGCAACCGTTTCCCCAGCTCAACGCCACGTCTGCCGAGATGCCGCGATGCAGGGATGGTTTAGCCCTCCCCGCAACCAACGCGCTCCGCCACCGACCCACGGCCCCTGAGCACCACTCAGCGATGCCCGGACGGCACCGCCAACCGCCAGTTGCGACCCACCCCCAACCCCCGCCGCTCCGACCACACCAACCCGTTGTTCACCAGAATCGTCAACCCGGTCGCCCACCGCAGCACCAACTCACCAACCCCCAACTGCCCACACAACCGCTTCGCGATCATCACCTCACCACGGTCCGGGTCTCGCCCTGACGCGCTGTCCAGCCACGACGCCGCCCCAGGACACACCAGCACCAGCCGCCGCCCATACCCCACCCAATCCGTGTGGGTGTAACTCACCGCCTGAGCCACCCAACCCGTGTAGGGACCGACACCGGAATCGCCACCAGGCAACTTGAACTCCACACCAAACGCCACATCCGGATCACGCCACGAGCCGGCATCACGAGGCCGCAACATCGCGTCAATCCGCAACGACCTACCCGAGCAATGCCGCCCCGTCACCTCACGACGAATCTCGAACCACGGGGCAAGCCGCTCCAACACCCGATCGGCCAACTCCCGCTCTGACCCAAACCGATCCAACGAAAGCTCCGCGTTGTAGGCATCTCCACGCGGATGCTCACCGAACGGACTCGGCTCGCCAGCCAACGGCCGAAACCGAGCAGCAGCAACGTCAAGCACATCCTGCGGACGCGGCTCAGGCCAAACCATGCATCGATCCTTACCGACCCACCACGTACCCACAACCTTCCACCCAGACATACCACCTGAGAACCACACAGACAGCCCGACCCCGTGCCCCACACCAACCCGCCCGAGATATTGCCTCTACAGCGCTCTCAGCGGGTCGCCCTCCGCCTTCCTGTCGCAACGCCAGATCGACCAGCCCACCTCGATGCCACCCGAGGGAGCAAAGTGACGACCTCCGACACCCGCATTGTTCTGACCATCGAAGAGGCCGCGCGCCGTCTCGGCATCGGCCGCACCACGATGTACGCGCTCGTCAAGACCGGCCAGATCCGCACAGTCACGATCGGCCGCCTCCGGCGCGTGCCTGCCTTCTGCCTCGACGAGTACGTACAGAACCTGCTCGCCGACGAGACCTCGCTGGAAAACGCTGCCTGAAAGAACGGGGAACTGATGGGAAAACGCAAGCCCAACGGCGCATCGAGCATCTACCAGGGCAGCGATGGCTACTGGCACGGACGTGTGACCGTCGGGATCAAGGACGACGGCAGTTCCGACCGCCGCCACGTTCGCGGCAAGACCGAGGCCATCGTCATCCGCAAGGTGCGCGAGCTGGAACGCGACCGCGACAAGGGCACCGTCCGCAAGGCGGGGCAGTCGTGGACGGTCAAGACCTGGCTCACCCACTGGGTGGAGAACATCGCCGCGCCGGCCGTTCGTGACAACACGATCGCCGGCTACCGGGTCGCCGTGTACCGGCACCTGATTCCCGGGCTTGGCGCGCACCGCCTAGAGAAGCTGCAACCCGAGCACGTGGAGAAGCTGACCCGCAAGATGCAGTCCGCCGGCAGCGCCGCCGCCACCGCCCACCAGGCGCACCGCACCCTACGAACCGCGCTGAACGAGGCGGTGCGCCGGCAACACTTGGTGCGCAATCCCGCCAGCCTGGCGAAACCGCCCCGTCTCGAAGACGAAGAGGTCGAACCGTATTCGGTGGAGGAAGTGCAGCGGCTGTTGCTCGCCGCGAGCGAGCGGAGAAACAGCGCGCGGTGGGCAATCGCGCTGGCACTCGGACTGCGGCAGGGTGAGGTGCTGGGCCTGAGATGGGGTGACTTGGACCTCGACGGTGGGACGCTCACGGTTCGCCGCGCCCGGCAGCGCCCCAAATGGAAGCACGGTTGCACGAAGCCGTGCGGCCGGAAGTTCGGCGGTCACTGCCCGGACCGGCAACCGCTGCGCGCGGAAACCGCCGATACGAAATCACGGGCCGGACGGCGCAGTATCGGACTTCCCGATCCCCTGATTGCCCTGCTACGCCAGCACCGGAAAGAACAGGAGGCCGAGCGCGAAACCGCCGCGCAGATCTGGACGGATACCGGCTACCTGTTCACCACGCCGATAGGCGGCCCGGTGAATCCGCGCACCGACTACACCGAATGGAAGCGGCTGCTGACGCGCGCCGGGCTGCGCGACGGGCGGCTGCACGATGCCAGACACACGGCGGCAACCGTGCTGCTGATTCTCGGCGTGGCCGAGCGTGCCGTGATGGGCATCATGGGGTGGTCGGACTCCGGCATGGCCCGGCGATACCAGCACCTCACGGGGCAGGTCCGCCGCGACGTTGCCAAGCGGGTCGGTGGTCTGCTCTGGCAGCCCGCGCCGAAGGCCGACGACGACCCGGACGACGGCGCGGCAGGGGTACTCAGCAAGGCGTCGTGAGGGCAACTGAGACCAGAACTGAGACCACGACGGAGAAACGCCCGGCGACTCACGGAGAGTTGCCGGGCGTTTCGCCTGCTTGCTGGCGGTGGCGGCGGGATTTGAACCCGCGGAGGGCGTAAACCCTCACACGCTTTCGAGGCGTGCTCCTTAGGCCACTCGGACACGCCACCGCCGACGAGGGTACAGGAACACCGGTTCGGATGCCGCACCGGTATCCCCCGGGCCGGCCTGGCAGGATCTTTGCCATGAGTACGCACATCGGCGCGAAGCCGGGCGAGATCGCCGAGCGGGTCCTGATGCCGGGCGACCCGCTGCGGGCCAAGTGGATCGCGGAGACCTACCTCGAGGGTGCCACCTGCTACTCGACGGTGCGGGGCATGCTGGGCTTCACCGGGCGGTGGAACGGCGTGGACGTCTCCGTCCAGGGCTCCGGCATGGGCATGCCGTCCGCGTCCATCTACGCCCACGAGCTGATCAACGAGTACGGCGTGAAGACGCTGGTCCGGGTCGGTTCCTGCGGCGCGCTCACCGAGGACCTGCATCTCCGCGACGTGATCGCGGCGATCGGGTCGTCGACCGACTCGAACATGAACCGGATGCGCTTCGACGGGCTGATCGACTACGCCCCGGTGGCCGACTTCGGGTTGCTGCGTACCTCGGTCGAGGTGGCCGAG
Organism: Micromonospora humida; assembly: GCF_016901255.1. Classification (NCBI taxonomy): domain Bacteria; kingdom Bacillati; phylum Actinomycetota; class Actinomycetes; order Micromonosporales; family Micromonosporaceae; genus Micromonospora; species Micromonospora humida. The sequence continues at coordinate 29,580 of NZ_JAFEUC010000012.1, read as the reverse complement.
CGGCGCGGCATCACCATGCACGTCGGCCCGATCCTCGCCGCCGACGCCTTCTACACCGACCGGCCCGACCTGTACGACACCCTCGCCGACTACGGCGTGCTGGCGGTGGAGATGGAGTCGGCCGCGCTCTACACGATCGCCGCCCGGTTCAAGGCCCGCGCCCTGACCCTGCTGACGGTCAGCGACCACATCAAGACCGGCGCGAAGACCACCGCGCAGGAGCGTGAGCAGACCTTCGGCCAGATGGTCGAGATCGCCTTGGACACCGTCGCCACCTCCTGACCCGTCACCCGACGGCTCGCAAGGGGGCCGATGTTGCGCTCTCCACGCCCCGGGACACCGCAACATCGGCCCCGTCGCCCCCGACCCGACCCGACCCGGCCCCGTCGCCCCCGGCCCGTCGGCCCGGCCCCAGGGTCAGCGGAAGAAGGCGCGCAGGACGGCGGCGTTCTCGGTCTCCAGGACCCCGGCATACACCTCGGGGCGGTGGTTGAGCCGGCGGTCGCGCAGGACGTCCCAGAGCGAGCCGGCCGCCCCGGTCTTGGGCTCCCAGGCACCGAAGACGACGGTCGAGATCCGGGCCAGCACCAGCGCGCCCGCGCACATCGTGCACGGCTCCAGGGTGACCACCAGGGTGCAGTCGTCCAGCCGCCACCGGCCCGTCCGCGCGGCGGCCCGGCGCAGCGCGAGCACCTCGGCGTGTGCGGTCGGGTCCCCGGTCAGTTCCCGTTCGTTGCGTCCGACGGCCAGTTCGGTGCCGTCCGGGCCGTAGACCACCGCCCCCACCGGCACGTCCCCCACCACCCCGTCGGGCCCGGCGGAAGCGTCGGCGGGGGGCAGGTCGGGGCCGGTGACGGCGATCTCCAACGCGCGCCGCATCCACCGTTCGTGCCGCTGCCGGCGACCGGCGGAATCCGGTGCGGCCAGTCCCTCGGTCGCCCCGGGACCGACCCGCCCGGCCGCGCCGGGCGTCGGCTGCCCCGGCCGTACGGTGTCCAGGGCGGGATCGGTGGCGTCGACCGGCCCGGCGGCACCTGGCGACGCCGGGCCACCGCCGGCACCGGGCGACCCCGCCGTGGCGTCGCCGACGTGCGGAGGGTCAGACCTCACGCAGCTCTTCGACCTCGTCGGCGCAGCCGAGCACCTGGCACACCTCGGCGGTCACGTCGGCCGGGAGCATGCCCTCGTGGGCGCAGAGCTTGAGCAGGCGCTGGGCGGAGATGCCCAGGTCGGCGAGGAGGTCGGCGTCGCCGACCGGGTCGGCCTCCGGGTCGACGACCGGCTGCTCGCTGTCCTCGTCGCCGCCACCGGCGGTGGCCGACGGCGGCTCGTCGACGTCGTCGAGGCCGGTGACCGACGTCTTGAGGTCGCCGACGAGCAGCGCGCCCAGCCGGGACTCCTCGGCGTACGCCGAGTCGGAGCCGAAGACCCGCAGGTCCTCCCCCTCGTCGAGGCGCAGCACCACCAGGTACGCGTCGTCGGCCTCGACGAAGAGCAGCGACACGTCGGCGTCGGGTTCGACATCGCGCAGCCGGTCGGCGACCTCGTCGATGTCGGTGGCCCCGCGCAGGTTCACCTCGGCGGCGTTCCAGCCGCCCTCGTCGCGCACCACGGCGGCAGCGAAGTACGACATGGTTCCCCCAAAAAGCCTCGGCACAGCCGACTCGTTACGCGTGCACGTTAACCGGTCGGGTCGGCAGCCGACCGCTCAACGCCCCGAAGGGCCGGCAATCCGGGGAAAGTTCGTCAGCCGGCGACGCGGCGACGGGTCGCGATGAGCTGACGCAGCCGTTCGGTGCGTTCCCGCTGCGGCCGTTCCCGCTGGCGTACCGAGCGGGCGCCCGCCAGCTCGGCGAGAATCTGGAGGCGGCGACGGCTCCGCTCGGAGTCGAGCCGCGGGGTGTTCCAGGCCATACCGAAGAGCGTCCTCAGTCACAGCGGGTACGTCAAGATGGTGCAGCAAACGAAGCCGCACGACGACGCAGCGTCACCACATCGGCCAGTCCGCGCTGACCGCCCACCGCACCACGACCACCGCGAATGCGATGCTCCAGCCACCGGCGGTGACGATGGCCACACCCGCACCGGCCCCCCGGTCGCCGAAGCGAACCAGGGCGAACGCGACGAGCCAGGCGAGCGCGCCGGCGATCACCGTCCACCAGGCGTAGCTGCCGACGTCGTGGCCGAGCAGCCCGAAGAGCACCAGCCAGGCGGCGGCGAGGGCACCACCTGCGGCCACCGCCGCGCCGGTGACGGGGTGTGGTTCCCGCCAGGTCGGCCGGCGGGGCGGACCGGCGGGGAAGAGCCCCGAGGCGGCGTACGGGACGCGTCCGGGCTGGTGGTCGGTCATGGTCACTGCTCCCCCTCCGGCCGGCCGGAACCCGTCGCACCGTCGTCGGCCGGGATCGGGTCGGCGGGCCGTTCCGGGGGCCGTCGTCGGCCGGATGCCGCCGGCGGTGCGACCTCCACGGTAGCCGTCTGTCAGGATGTCCGAATGTCCCTGCTGCGTCCCGACCCACGGCGCACCCGTCCGGCGTACCCCGTGCTGCTGCTCGTGGCGGCGGTGCTGGCGGGGTGCGGCACGGACGAGCCGGTCGCGGGCCCGGTCTGGGACGGCCCGTCGGCGGTGGCGACGGGCGACCAGCCGGCGACCCCGACGGCCCCGGCCGGCAGCCCGTCGGGCAGCCCGGCTCCGAGCGTGACGCCGTCGGCCACGCCGGATGCGGCGGCCCTGCGCCGGGTCTTTCCGGTGCGGGCGGGCAACGTCGCCTACCATCCGACGCACTCGGGGTATCCGGGCACCGACATCTTCGCCGACTGTGGTGAGCCGGTGGTGGCGGTCACCGACGGGACGGTCCTGGAGGTGAGCCGGGTGGACCGGTTCCGTAAGAAGGGGCCGTTGGGGCCGTACAACGGCGGCCTGTCGGTGTCGTTGCTGGGTGACGACGGGGTGCGGTACTACGGGTCGCACCTGAGCGTGGTCAGCCCGGGGGTCGAGGCCGGGGTCCGGGTGCGTTCCGGGCAGCAGCTCGGCGAGGTGGGCCGGACCGGGAACGCGAACAACGTCTGTCACCTGCACTTCGGGTTGTCGCCGAAGTGCACCGGGCACGACGACTGGTGGATCCGGCGGGGCGTGGTGTGGCCGGCGAAGTACCTGGACTCCTGGCGGGGCAAGGGCAACCGGTCGCCGGTGGCGGCGGTGACCGCCTGGGAGCGTGAGCACGGCTGCCCGCGCGCGCCGCGCGGCTCCTCCGGGGCAGGCTGACCGGGGGTCGGCGGCGGCGTCATCGGCCGTACGCATTGACGTAGGTATTACTCGTCGGTTAACGTCCGATGCGGAGAGAGCGCTCTCTCAACCCATGAAACCCTCCAATTCCGACGAACCGCGCGCAGTTGGCCCACCCGCCCCGCGCGGAGGAGGCACGATGACACCTCCCGTCCCCCGCCGCCGCGCCCCCTGGGTGCTCGCCGCCACCACCGCCCTGACCGTCCTCGTCGGCGGCCTCACCCTCACCACCGCCGACTCCCCCGCCGAGGCCGCCACCGTCGGCGCCGGCAGCTACACCACCGACCCGGTCGGCCCGCTGCCCGCCGGCTGCGGCGCCATGTCCACCAACCCCCGCCAGTACGCCACCGCGAACGCCCCCGCCGGGCCGGTACCCACCAACGACTGGTGGTCGTCGCTGCTGTGGAAGAAGACGAACTGCTCCTACAGCGAACCGCTGCACGCCCACCCGGTGTCCTACCAGACGTTCACCGACGGGCTCGGCTTCTCGGCACCGTCGGCCGCCACCGTCAGCGGCACCGCGACCGGGGTGGGCGAGTTCAAGTACACCTACACCGAGGACATCCGGGTCGGCGTGGCCGCGCTCGGCGCACCCGTGGTGAAGGTCGACGACTGGACGGACTGGACGGTCACCCCGTACTGGAGTGACGGGGCCCGGACCCTGCGCGCCACCATCGGTCACGGGCTGCCGTTCGCCTACTTCCAGGCCAGCGGCGGCGACGCCCAGATCAACCCGACCGGCGGCGCGGCCACCGTCTGGTCCAACAGCGGCGCCACCATCGGCTTCACCGTCCGGGGCCACGACTACGTCGGGTACGCCCCGACCGGCGCCACCTGGACCGTCACCAACGGACGGATCACCTCCGGCCTGGCCGGCAAGGGCTACTTCTCGATCGCCCTGCTGCCGCCCACCGCCGACGCCACCGCCCGCGCCTCACTCGCCACGAGCTACGGCCGGTACGCCCACGCACACGTCACCGGCACCCGGGTCGGCTACACCTACGACCCGGCGACCAGCGCGGTGACCACCACGTACTCGTTCACCACCACCGCCCGGGAGGGCACCGCCACGCAGACGGTGGTGAGCCTCTACCCGCACCAGTGGAAGGCGCTCGCCGGCAGCACCCCGCTCACCCAGACCTACCCGTCGGCGCGCGGCCGGATGAAGGTGCTCACCGGGGTGGCCTCCTTCCGCACCGCGATGAAGTTCCACGGGGTGCTGCCCGAGGTCCCCGCCGTGGCCACCGGCTCCGGCACCGACCTGGCCCAGCTCAAGGAGCAGCTCGCCGCCGTCCGGGGCAACCCGATGGACCAGCGCGGCGGGGACACCTACTGGACCGGCAAGGGCCTCGGTCGGGCCGCCCGGATCGCCGAGATCGCCGACCAGGTCGGTGACACCGAGACCCGCAACGCGGCGCTGGCCGCCATCCGCAGCACCCTGACCGACTGGTTCACCGCCACCCCGGGCAAGGCCGCGAAGGTCTTCTACTACGACCGCAACTGGGGCACCCTGATCGGCTACCCGGCGTCGTACGGGTCCGACCAGGAACTCAACGACCACCACTTCCACTACGGGTACTTCATCGCGGCGGCGGCGACGCTTGCCAAGTTCGACCCGGCATGGGCCGCCCAGAGCCAGTACGGCGGCATGGTCGACCTGCTCATCCGGGACGCCAACAACTACCAGCGCTCCGACACCCGTTTCCCCTACCTGCGGGACTTCGACATCTACGCCGGGCACGACTGGGCCTCCGGGCACGGCTCGTTCAACGCCGGCAACAACCAGGAGTCCTCGTCGGAGGGGATGAACTTCGCCAACGCCCTGATCCAGTGGGGTCAGGCCACCGGCAACACCGCCGTCCGCGACGCGGGCGTGTTCATCTACACCACCCAGGCCGCCGCCATCGGTGAGTACTGGTTCGACGTCGACGACGAGAACTACCCGGCGGCGTTCGGGCACTCCACCGTCGGCATGGTCTGGGGCGACGGTGGAGCGTACGCGACCTGGTTCAGCGCCGAGCCGGAGATGATCCAGGGCATCAACATGCTCCCCGTCACCGGCGGCCACCTCTACCTCGGCTACCAGCCGGCGTACAACAAGGCGAACTACGCCGAACTGGTCCGCAACAACGGCGGCGAACCCACCGTGTGGCAGGACATCCTCTGGCAGTTCCTCGCCCTCGGTGACCCGGACGCGGCGCTGGCCAAGCTGCGCGCCAACCCCGGTTACACCCCGGAGGAGGGCGAGAGCCGGGCACACGCCTTCCACTGGATCCGCAACCTCGCCGCACTCGGCCAGGTCGACACCACGGTCACCGCCAGCCACCCGCTGGCCGCCGTGTTCAGCCGCAACGGCGCACGCACCTACGTGGCCAGCAACATCACCGCCGCGCCGCTGACCGTGCGGTTCTCCGACGGCACCAGCCTCACCGTGGCCGCCGGGAAGACCGCCACGACCGGGGCGTACACCTGGAGCGGCGGCAACGCGGCCGGCGGCACCAACCCGAGCCCGACGCCGACCGCGTCCCCGACGACGTCGCCCACCCCCACCCCGACCCCGACCGGGCCGTCGCCGACCCCGACCAGCCCGACCCCGCCGCCGACCACCCCGCCGGCCGGCTCGCCGACCCGGTTCCTGCTGCCCGGTGGCGGGCTCGGTTCCGCCGGCAGCGCGGCGACGACCACCGTCCCCGGCTCCGGGGGCGCGAACCACGACGGCACCCCCAGCAACCCGGTGGTGTTCACCGCGACCCGGCTCAACCTCGCCTACACCGGGGGCCAGACCGGGTTCGACCTGTTCCTCGACGCCGGCCAGTCGGTCGGCAACGGGGTGCAGGCCCGGGTCTCCTACGACCTGACCGGGGACGGCACGTTCGACCGGGTGGAGACGTACCGGTACTTCGCCACCGACCCGGTGCCCGGCTACGAGCACTACACGCAGAACGCCGGCCTGCAGTCGGCCACCGGCACGCTGGGCAACCTGTCCGGCGGCACGGTGAAGGTGGAGGTGTGGTCGGCGATCGGCGTCAACCCGTCCACCCTCGGCACCGGCAACCAGTCGGTGGTGAAGCTGCCGTACTCCTGATCCGCCTCCCCCGCGTACACCCCCGCGCCGCCGGTCGTCCCCCGACCGGCGGCGCGGGCGCGTAGGTTGCCATCCATGAGCGCCAGAGACCCCGTCGCCGACCTGCGCCGGATCGCGTTCCTGCTGGAGCGGGCCAACGAGGCCACCTACCGGGTACGCGCGTTCCGCTCGGCGGCGACCGCCCTGGCCGCGCTGCCGGCGGCGGAAGTGGCCGAGCGGACCCGGGCCGGCACGCTCACCGACCTGCCCGGGGTGGGCGATGTGACCGCCCGCTGCGTCACCGAGTCGTTGGCCGGCGAGGAACCGGTCTACCTGCGCCGGCTGGTCGCCACCGAGGGCGTCGACCTGGACGAGGCGGCCGGCGCGCTGCGGGCCGCGCTGCGCGGCGACTGCCACACCCACTCGGACTGGTCGGACGGCGGGTCACCGATCGAGGAGATGGCGCTCGCCGCGGTCGAACTCGGCCACGAGTACGTGGTGCTGACCGACCACTCGCCCCGGCTGACGGTGGCCCGTGGCCTCACCGCCGACCGGCTGCGCCGGCAACTCGACCACGTGGCGGCGGTGAACGCGGCGCTGCCCGAGGGGTTCCGCATCCTCACCGGGATCGAGGTGGACATCCTCGCCGACGGCACCCTCGACCAGGACGAGGAGCTGCTGGCCCGGCTCGACGTGGTGGTCGGTTCGGTGCACAGCGGCCTGCGCGACGAGCGGGCCCGGATGACCCGCCGGATGCTCACCGCGATCGCCAACCCGCACCTGGACATCCTCGGCCACTGCACCGGGCGGATGGTGTCGTCCCGGCCCGCCGGGGTGACCGGCCCGGGTGACAAGGGGCACCGGGCGCGGACCCGCGCCGAGAGCGACTTCGACGCGGACGCGGTCTTCGCCGCCTGCGCCGAACACGACGTGGCCGTGGAGATCAACTCCCGGCCGGAGCGGCAGGACCCGCCGAAGCGGCTGATCCGTCGGGCCCTGGAGGCCGGCTGCCGGTTCGCCATCGACACCGACGCGCACGCCCCCGGGCAGCTCGACTGGCAGCGGTTCGGCTGCGTGCGGGCCGCGTTGTGCGGCGTCCCCGCCGACCGGGTGGTCAACACCTGGCCGGCGGACCGCCTGCTCGACTGGACCCGCGCCCGCGCCTCGGGATGATCAACTCTTCTGGGGCGATGTTGCGGTATCCGAACCCAGGGGATACCGCAACATCGGCTCCGGCGTGCCGTTCACCCCGGGCCCGGCAAACACACTCGACAACCGGCCCCGACGGTCACGTAGGGTCGCAGCGTGGGACGAATCGATGACCTCGCGAACCGGTACGTGGCCGACTGGGCGCAGCTGAGCCCGACCGGCGCCACCTACGTCGGCATCGCCGGCTACGACGACCAGCTCGACGACCTCTCGCCCGCCGGTTACGAGGCACGGGCCGAACTGACCCGGCGCACCCTCACCGACCTGGACGTAACCGAGCCGGAGTCCGAGGCGGAACGGACCGCCAAGGAGGCGATGCAGGAGCGCCTGGGGCTGGAGCTGGCCCGGCACGACGCGGGCGAGATCACCAGCGAGGTGAACGTCATCGCCAGCGGCCTGCACGAGATCCGGATGGTCTTCGACCTGATGCCCACCGAGGGTGAGCAGGGCCGGGCCGCCGTCGCCGCCCGGCTCAACCGGTTCGCCGCCACCCTGGAGGGCTACAAGACCACGCTGCGTGAGGCCGCCGCCGCCGGCCGGGTCAGCTCCAAGGTGCAGCTGACCGAGGTGGCCAAGCAGTGCGACACCTGGACGGACCCGCACGGCGACAACTTCTTCCACGGGCTGGTGCAGCGGCTGGACGCCGACGGCACGCTCGGTGCCGAGCTGCGCCGGGGCGCGGCGGCGGCGACCGCGGCGACCGCCGAGTTCGGCCAGTTCCTGCGTACCGAACTGGTTCCGCTGGGGCGGGACAAGCAGGCCGTCGGCCGGGAACGGTACGAGCTGGCCTCGCAGTACTTCCTCGGCGCGAAGGTCGACCTCGACGAGACGTACGCCTGGGGGTTCGCGGAGCTGGCCCGGTTGGAGGCCGAGATGCGGATGGTGTCGGGCCGGATCGCCGGCCCGGGTGCCACCATCGACGAGGCGGTGGCCGTGCTCGACGCCGACCCGGCGCGCACCATCCAGGGCAAGGAGGCGTTCCGGGACTGGATGCAGGCGCTGGCCGACAAGGCGATCAACGAGCTGCACGGCACCCACTTCGACATCCCCGAGCAGGTCCGGCGGATCGAGTGCTGCCTCGCCCCGACCAGCGACGGGGCGATCTACTACACCGGGCCGAGCGAGGACTTCTCCCGCCCGGGGCGGATGTGGTGGGCGGTGCCCCAGGGCGTCACCGACTTCTCCACCTGGCGCGAGGTGACCACCGTCTACCACGAGGGCGTCCCCGGCCACCACCTCCAGGTCGCGCAGACCGCCGTCCGGGCGGAGCTGCTCAACCGCTGGCAGCGGCTGCTGTGCTGGGTCTCCGGCCACGGCGAGGGCTGGGCGCTCTACTCCGAGCGGCTGATGGACGAGCTGGGCTACCTGGAGGACCCGGGCGACAAGCTCGGCATGCTCGACGGGCAGGCGTTCCGGGCGGCCCGGGTGATCCTCGACATCGGCATGCACCTGGAGCTGGAGATCCCCCGGGACAACCCGTTCGGCTTCCACCCGGGTGAGCGGTGGACGCCGGAGCTGGGCTGGGAGTTCATGCGGGCGCACTGCCGGGTGCCGGACGAGAACCTGCGCTTCGAGCTGAACCGCTATCTGGGCTGGCCGGGGCAGGCGCCGTCGTACAAGGTGGGCGAGCGGATCTGGCTGCAGGCCCGGGAGGAGGCGATGGCCCGCAAGGGCGCCGACTTCGACCTGAAGGAGTTCCACCGGCAGGCGCTCGACCTGGGTGCGCTCGGGCTCGACCCGCTGCGCCGGGCCCTGGCCCGGCTCTGATCCGCACCGCCGGTCGGCGGGCGTGACGGGTGGTCGGGGGGCGGGCGGATGCCCGCCCCCCGACACACCGTGGGGGTGGGAGCAGGGTCAGGAGAGGCTCAACGCCAGTGCCGGTCGGGCGGTCAGCGTGTCGGAGTCGACGAACGCCAGGTCGATCGCCGGGTCGGTGAAGGTGATCGGGATCGGCGAGGTGACCGGGATGCCGTCGGGGAACGGCAGGTCCGGGGTCAGCGTGACGGTGATGCCGAGCAGCTTGCCGACGAACCGGGTGGCGTAGAACGCGACGTCGCCCCGCACCGTCAGCTCGTCGGTGACGTACCGCTGGTGGCGCCCCGCCGGACCGTCCGCAACCAGGCTGAAGTCGGCGGTGACCGCCCGGCTCATGCTGAACTTCAACGCCTTCAACGTGCCGTCGGAGGTGGGCAGGTCGACGATGCCCTCGAACCGCAGCCCGGTCATGGTGACCCGGGTGCCGGTCAGCTTGGACGGCTGCCGGGCCACCCTGGGCTGCCCCGGCTCGGGGGCGATCCTCGGCAGCGGCCGTCCCGGCCGTACGGTGCCGGGGCGGGCGGGCCTGCCTGGGGCACAGCGGGTTCCGGAGCCGGTGGCGGTGGGTTTCGGCCGGGCGGTGGGGGTGGCCTTCGGGGTCGCCCCGGCGCCCGGCGACGGGGTGCCGTCCGGCGACGGGCTGGCGGCCGGCTCGGTCTTTCCACCCCCGGTGAACAGGTCACCGAGACCGTGCAGCAGGTCGGTGAGCAGGTTGCCGTCCGGCGAGGGTGATGGCGACGGGCTGGCCGTGCCGGGGGTGGCCGACGGGGTCGCGGTCCGGCTCGCCGTGGGGCGCGGGGCGGCGGTCCCGGTGGGTGCCGGTCGCGGGCAGGCCGTCGGTGCCGGCTGCGGCGCGGCGGCCCGTACCGGCCCCGGCGCCGCGGCCCGTACCGGCTTCGGCGCGGCGGCCACCAGTGCACCGGCGGCGAGGCCGAGGACCAGCAGCGCGACCGCGAGGTGGCGTGGGTCCCGCCTGCCGGCGGGGTCCTGCGCCGGGTCGCGCGGTGCGGCGGTGTCCGCCCCGGGGCCGCCGAAGAAGCCGAGCCGGCCGTCGGCGTCGAACCCGTCGTCGGCGTCGGGGTCGGCGTCCGGGTGGGCTCCGGCGGCGGTCGGTCCGGCGGTGGGCGGCGCGGCGGTGTCGGCGGCGGCCGGCGCGGCGGGGCGGATCGGGGTCCAGGCGAAGCCGAGGGCGCTGCCGACCAGGCCGAGCAGCAGGCCGAGGAAGAAGCCGCCGAGGTTGAGGCCCATCAGCGAGTAGACCGTGGTGACCGCCGCGACGATCGAGTAGAACAGCCGCTGACCGGGGCTGAACCAGAGCAGCAGCCCGCAGGTGACCAGGATGATCGGGATGAGCAGCGAGTAGAGCCCGGTCGCGCCGGAGGAGAAGCTCAGCCCGTTGAGGGTCATCCTGGTGGAGGCGAACATCTCCACCCCGGCGAGCACGGTGAGCAGGCCGCCCCAGAACGGCCGGCTGCGTCGCCACCGGCGGAAGCTCCGCCACCCGCGACCGGGGCCGGTCGGGGCGTACGGCGGTTGCGCGCGTGTCACGTGCTCCTCCTGGGCGGATGGGTACGGGGTCGGGCGGGCCGGGCCCCTGCCGTCCGGCGGGGGGTGACGGGAGGGGTCCCGGCCCGGTGCGGATCAGTCGTCCGCGAAGCACTCCTTGCCCTTCGCGGCCTCCCCGACGTTCACCTTGAGTCGCAGGCCGGTCAGGTTGAAGGTGGCCGCGGTGGTGTAGCGGGAGACCTGCCGCAGGTCGGTGATGGTGACGTGCTGGGCGTCCTGGCCGAACGAACCGGCCTGCGCCGACGCGTTGAGGTCGGTGGCGTCCCGGCCGATGCGGATGTTGGTGAAGGTGGCGTTGCCGCCCAGGCTGTCCATCGCGATCATCATGTTCTTGGCGGTGGCCGGCTTGTCGTCACCGGCGTTGATGGTCAGCACCACCGGCAGGCCGGGCAGGTCGGCGCGGACGGACTGGCAGAGCTTGTAGAGCTGGGCGCTGCTGATCTCGGAGAGGGCGACCGGGTGGACCTTGCCGTTCTTCTCCTTGACGATGCCGCCGTACTGGGTGAAGCCGTCGCCCTCCAGACGTTCGGCCCCGATCTTGAAGGTCTGCCCGGAGACGGTGATGTCGGAGGCGATGGCCCCGCTCTGCATGCCGAACAGGATGGCGCCCACGGCGGCCGTCGCGGGCACCATCATCGCGGCGAAACGCCGCCACCGGGTACGCCCCGGCTCGTCGGTCCGATTCTGCACGGATTCCTCCTCAGGCTGGTGCCGGTCGTGGGAGCCGGTCGGGCCGCGACCGGGCCGGAAGATCTGTTACCGACGGGTAACGAATGCGTGCCTGATGGTGCACCCACTGAGGCGCGGCTCACAAGACCCCACCTACCGACCGGTAACCGTCGATCATCCGAGCCGGTCGCCGTACTCACGCTGGGTGCAACCGATCCCCGGTAGTCGACCGGATAGATGCCGTCAAATCCGACGTCATCCCTCACTGCGAGTTGGTAAACCATTGACAAGTTACGATTCCGTAACGGACGCGTACGGTCACCACGGAGACGCGGAGGGCGGGCCGGGAGACCCGACCCGCCCTGGTGTGCCGACGTGCGCGGTCAGCGCGAGCCGGGCTCGCCCCCGCCCCGCCAGTTCGTCGACGCGGGTGGGATCTCGTCGGTGAGCGGGCCGCCCGACCGCCCGACGGTCGCCGGCTCGGCCTTCCCGTCGCGGGTCGGGGCGTCGGCCGCCGGGGCGACACCGGCCCCCTTCGGCCCGCCGGCCGGCGTCGCGCGCCGCCGCCCGGCGACGACCAGCCAGAGGCCCACCAGCAACAGCAGGCCACCGAGGACGGCCAGCCCGATCGGCAGGGTACGGCCGATCAACTGGAGCTTGTCCCGGGTCACCCCGGCCGACTTCACACTGTTGGCGATGGTCGCCTCGTCGTAGACGAAGTCCGCGTCCAGCAGGGTCACCGGGCTGCCCTGATTGGGCACGAAGTTCTTCCGCTGCTGCTCACGTACCTTGACGAAGTTGCCGCTGACCGGCTCGATCCAGATCGTCCGGGTGTTGCTGTAGGTGACCTTGCCGGTGGTCGCCCCCGGTGCCAGCGCGCCGGCCAACGCGGTCAGCGAGCCTTCCGGGGTGACCAGGTCGGTCTCCGGGATCTGCTGCACGTACCGGTACGCCTCGGTGCCGTTGATCTGCTCGGTGCCGTCGAACGCGATCGGCAGCCCCCGGCGCAGGTCCCGGTCGAAGAAGGTGTGGTCCCGCCGCTCGGCACGGAACGGAAACTTGTAGGTCTGCCCGGCGAAGGTCACCGAGTCGTCGGTGCCGCCCGGACCGTCGGTGTCCAGGTACTGCTTGTCCCAATCCCGGGCGGCGGCAGTGACCCGGTCCAGGGCGAACTCGGCCGCGTACTTGCTGACGTCGGAGCCGTTGTCGGTCCGCACGACGGTGCCGTAGACGTCCCAGACGACCGCGTCGCCCTTGAGGTCGCCGGTCATCTCCTTCTCGGTCGTCGACGCCTGCGGCACCACCTCGGTGGTCGCCTTGAGCTGACCGGTCTGGATCGTCGGCTTCCCGTCGAGCACCTGCATGAAGGTGGCGTTGTCGGCGACCGCGACGCTCGCCCGCAGGCAGCCGTCCGGCTTGCCGTCCGCGTTGCAGAACGTCAGGTCGTACGGCAACTTCGTCACCGACGGCGCCACGTAGTACGCCGTTCCCGCGGCGACCGCGAGCGACAGCACGCCGATGCCGAACAACGCGGCACCCAGGCGAGTCTTCACTGGTCCTCCCCTAACAAAGACGGTCAGCCGGTTACCGGCGGAAGATCGAGGATGTAAAACTTGGCCGCACGTTACTCCCGAGTCACATAGCCCCGCGACCCTCTGGACGGTTGATGTCTGCCCCGATTCCCGATCAGGTCCTGCGGCGGCTGCCCGCCCTCGACGCCGTCCGGGTGATCGGGGCACTTGCCGTGGTGGGGCACCATGTCGGCTTCGCCACCGGGCGTAACACCGGCGACACCGCCGTCGGGGCCTGGCTGTCCCGACTGGACGTGGGCGTCGCGGTCTTCTTCGTGCTCTCCGGGTTCCTGCTGTTCCGGCCGTACGCGCACGCGCGGGCGACGGGCCAGCGACCCCCGGGCACCGGCCGCTACCTGTGGCGACGGGCGACCCGGATCCTGCCCGCCTACTGGGTGGCGGTGGTGGTCTGCCTGCTGGTGCTGCCGCAGAACCGGCCGGCGTCGACGGGCGACTGGCTGCGGCACCTCACGCTGACCCAGATCTACCAGCACGGTCAGCTCCGGCACGGGCTCAGCCAGACCTGGAGCCTGGCCACCGAGGTCACGTTCTACCTGCTGCTGCCGGTGCTGGCGATCCTCCTGCCCGGCCGGCGGCCGACACCGGGCCCGCCGACGTCGGCCCACCCGGACGGGGTGCTGCGGATCGCGCTGGCCGCGACGGTGGTGACCGGGGGCTGGGTGGCGTTGATGGGGGCGGGCGTGCTCAGCCTCGGCCTGCACACCATGTGGCTGCCCTCGTACGCCGGCTGGTTCGGGGCCGGGATGGCCCTGGCCGGCGCGCAGGTCGCGCTGCGCACCGGCCGGGGCGGGCGCTGGCGCTTCCTGGACGACCTGGGCCGGGCCCCGCTGGCCTGCTGGACGGTCGCCCTGGGCGCGTTGGCCGTCGCCACCACCCCGGTCACCGGTCCCCGGGACCTGGCCGAGCCGACCGCCGGCCAGTTCGCCACCAAGCTGGTGCTCTACCTGGTGGTCGCGGTGCTGCTGATCGTGCCGGTGGCGTTCGGGCCGCAGACCCGCACCAAGGGCGTCTTCGACAGCATCGTCGGCCGGTGGCTGGGCCGGGTGTCGTACGGGCTGTTCCTCTGGCACCCGTTCGTACTGGAGGGGATCTACCTGCTCGACGGCCGGCCGGAGTTCACCGGTGACCCGCTCGGTACGTTCCTCCTCACCGTCGCCGGTGGGCTGGTCCTCGCGGCGGTCAGCTACTACGCGGTGGAGCGCCCCTTCCAACGCTGGGGTGGCCGGTGGCCGCGTCGGCGCAGCACCAGCGAGAGCCAGAGCAGGGTGGCGGTGGCGACCGCGGCCAACTGAGGCGGCCAGGCGGCGTGCCCGCCCCGGGTCGCCGCCCACCAGCCGGCCACCGCGAAACACGCCACCGGCAGCCAGCGCACGGTGGCCCGGCGCAGCCGGTGCATGCCCCGCCGGTCCGGCGGGTGCAGGTGCGGTTCCAACGCCCGCCCGGCCAGCACCACGGCCACCACCGCCAGCGCCACCCCGACCGCCGCCGGCCCGCCGAACAGTAGCAACGCCGCGCCGCCGACGAGCGCGGCGAGCACCCGCCCGCGCCGCCGCCGCAGCACCACCGCCCCCGGGGTACGCCGCGACGGCAGCACCGCCAGCAGGGCGACCCCGGCCAGCAGTACCGCCCCGGCCCCGAGCGCCAGCACGTACCCCCGGTCGGGGGCGAACCGCAGCGTCACCGTACCGGCGACGTCGGCCGGGACGAGCCAGCCCTGCTGCCAGCCGTCCACCACGAACGGGGTGAGCGTCCGGCCGCCTGCGGTGGCGACCCAGCCGGCGTTGGCGTTCTCCCGCAACGCCAGCACCCGCTGGCCGGGGTAGCTGTCCAGCCGCAGCACCCGGTGGGTGGCCGACCACCCGTCGACCCGCAGCACCGTCCGGGTCGCCCCGGGTTGCCGGGGTCCGACGGTCGCGTCGCCGGCCCCGGTGCCGGCCGTGCCGCTCGTACCGGTGCCGCCGGCCGGGGCCGACGGGGCCGACGCCCCGCCGGTCGGGGTGAGCGCGAGCCGGCTCGGTACGGTCAGCCGGGTCCCCGCCGCCACCACCCGGTTCTCCCCGGCGGCCAGCCGCAGCGGCGTCTTCGCGGCCGGACCACAGAGCACCGCCGGCACCTCGCGCAGTTCCACCAGGTCCCGCCGGCTGGCGACCAGCGCGGTCCGGCGCTGCCCACCACCGGCCACGGTCACCGTGGGGCCGGTGCCGCAGGGCAGGGTGACCCGCTTCGCGGGGTCCGCCGGGGTGGCCGGGCCGTCCGGCAGCACGGTCAGCTCACCCACCCCCACCGGCAGGTCCTGCGTCACCCGCCGGTACGGGTCGTACGACGCCACCGGCACCACGTCGGCGATCAGCACGGTCAGGTCGTCGCTGCGCATCGGCCTGTCGAACAGCAGCGTGCCGCCCTCGTCGAGCACTCCGCCGCGCATCCCCTCGTCACCGAGCACGGTGACCCGCCAGGGGCGGGCCGCCGCCGCACCGGGCGGCAGGGTGATCCGCAGGCCGGTGACGGTGCGCGCCTTCGGCCAGGTCAACCGCAGCCACGGTTGCCGGTCGGCGTCGGCGGCGTACCAGACGGTCGCGGGGTTCCCGTCGGCCACCGCGCCGGGACGGGCGCTCGGGTGGGACACGCCGACGGTCGAGGCGGCCACGGTCGGGGTGACCCCGGTGGTGACCGTCGCCGCCCCACCGGGGTCGAGCAGCGCGTTGAGCGCTCCGCCGGGCCGGGGCCGGGCCCACAGCGCGACCCGGTGGTCCGCGCCGGCCGGCAACCGTACGGTGCGGTCGATCCGGTCGCTGTCCTCGGAGGCGCGGGCCATCGCCCCGGCGCAGATCGGCCGGCCCTCGTCGAAGACGCACGCCGGGGCGGCCGGGGCGGCGGTGAACACCATCGCGGCCGGCCGGTCGGTGGCCGGTGGGTCCGGCACCACCAGGGTCCGGGCGGCCTCGACACCGGGGATGACGAGTTCGGCGATGCCCACCCCGCCGAAGCC
Organism: Micromonospora humida; assembly: GCF_016901255.1. Taxonomy (NCBI): domain Bacteria; kingdom Bacillati; phylum Actinomycetota; class Actinomycetes; order Micromonosporales; family Micromonosporaceae; genus Micromonospora; species Micromonospora humida. Next base: position 13,390 of record NZ_JAFEUC010000012.1, on the reverse strand, counting down.
GGCCCGCACGTCGAAGACCTCCTCGACGGTGACCCGGACGAACCGGGTGGGGTAGCCGTCGGGCAGGGTCACCTCGACGGTCTGCCCGGCGGTCTGCACGGTGCTCTGCTGCCGGCCGGCGGTCACGGTGATCCTGGTGGGCAGGGAGTCGGCCCCGGTGTCGAAGGTGATCCGCAGTTGCCGGACGACCTGCGGCCGGTCCAGCTCCACCTCGAACCACTGCCCCGGCGCGCGGGTCCCCGGCGCGGACCGCCAGGACGTGCTCAGGTCGCCGTCGACCGCCGCGTACGGCTGGTGTTCGGGGCGTCCCCCGCCCAGCGGCTGCGCCTGCGACCACGAGCTGGACGCGGACACCCCGCCGATGCCGAGGTAGCGCACCACCGTGGACTGCCCGTCGGCCCACGGCGGCAGGTAGTCCCGGGCCGGTGCGTCGAGCTGGGGACGGTCCCGGGCGGTCATGGTGGCCGAGGCGTTGTCGTGCTGCTGCCCGAAGGCCACCTCCCGGCGGCGCAACCCGTCGGTGAGCGTCACCGACGACGCGTCCAGCCCGGCCGGGCGGTCCCCGGCGAGCACGGTCGGCGCGGCGGAGAGCCGGCCGGCGGCGGCCAGCGGCAGCAGCGACTCGGGGCCGCCGACGACAGTGGTCAGGTCGGCGGCGTCGTACGCGACGACCCGGTCGACGTCGCGGCGGACCTCGTACACCTCCAGGGCCCGGACCCCGACGTCCAGTCCCCGGTCGACGACGTTGCCGGGCAGCCGGCCCCCGCCGACCTCGGGGCCGAACCCGCGCACCGGCTCGATGCCGGGGGAACGCAGCAGCGCCTGCCGGACCACCACCGGCCGGACGGCCCCGCTGTGGCCGTAGTCCAGGTCGGAGCGCAGCAGCAGGTACTTCACCCCGGAGCGGGCGAGCAGGTCGGCGAGGCCGGCGGAACCCTCCCCGTCGGCCAGCGCCGACTCGACGGTGTCCAGCAGCCGGATGGTGCCGGGCGGGGTGAGCGGCACCGAGCTGCGCACCGCCCACGGCCGGTCGGACAACGGCTGGGTGATCTCGTCGCTGGGGCTGCCCCACAGGTAGCGGGGGAACCGGGCGGCGGGCACCACCAGCACCCGGTCGTCGCCGACGGCCCGGTCCAGCCAGTCCGACGCCTCCCGCCAGTAGCCGGGCACCCCGGTGAAGCTGCCCTGGGCGGCCAGCCCACCGCCGAGCGCGGGTGTGGCCACCGCGGCGACCGCGACCAGGGCGGTGCCGGTGACCAGGCCGGCACGCAGCCGGACCGGTTGCAACGCCCGGGGCAGCACGGCGGCCAGTTCGGGCCGGTCGCCGGTGCGGGCGGCCCGCAGCACCAGCCCGACCAGGTGTGCCAGGCCGAGGATGAGGGGCAGCCGGAGCACCACGTCGAACTTGTGCACGTTGCGCAGCGGCGCGCCGGCCGCGTCGAGGAAGGTGCGCTGGGTCTGCGCACCGAAGCCGTCGAGCTGACCGAGGTGGCCCAGCCCGACCAGGGCCAGCCCGACCAGCAGGCCGGTGACCAGGAACCGCCGGTGCGGCATGCCCCGGCGGGCCAACCCGGCGATGCCCAGCCCGGCCACCACCAGGGTGGCGACCACCAGGGGACGTTCGGTGGCGAGCCGCCAGCCCGCCGTCCACGGCGGCCCGTACGCGCCGGTGAGGTAGGCGTGCCAGTGCGAGGCGCCGCGCAGCACGGTGGTGGTGTCGGTGGGGGTGGTGGTCACCGGCGCGGTCTCGATGTAGTCGAGGAAGGGCGGGCTGTACCGGCCGAGCAGCAGCAGCGGCACCAGCCACCAGGCGGTCGCCGCGCCCACCGCCAGCCCCCAGGCGGCGAGGGCCTTGATGCGGAGCCGGAACGGGTGCAGGCCGAGCAGCCAGAGCGCGGCCAGCGGCACCACGGCCAGCACGGCTGTCGCGTTGACCCCACCGGCGCAGGCCACCACGAGGGCCGACCGGGTGACCGCCCGCCGCACCGGCACCCCGTCGACCAGCCCGACCAGCGGGACGAGCACCCACGGGGCGAGCGCGCTGGGCCATGCCTCCACCGAGATCGGGCCGAGTTCGGTGAGCAGCCGGGGGGAGAGCGCGAAGGCGGCCCCGGCGAGCAGCCGGGCCCACGGGGTGCCGACGTGCAGCCGCTCGGCGAGCCGGACCACGCCGACGCAGGCCACGGTCAGCAGCAGCGCCCACCACAGCCGCTGCACCACCCACGCCGGTACGGCGAGCAGCTTGCCGAGCAGGAAGAACGGCCCCATCGGCCAGAGGTAGCCGTACGCCTGATTCTGCAACTGCCCGAAGGTGCCGTCCGGGTCCCAGACGTGCAGGGCCCGGGTCAGCCATCCGGCCGGATCGATCGCCAGGTCGACCTTGGTGTCGATGGCGATCAGCCCGGGGTCCTGGAGGAACGCCAGTGCCGACAAAGCCAGACACACCGCCACCAAGCGCACACGCCACACCGTGCTCGATGTGTCGTCCGGCCCCTCGGCCGCCCCCGGACGGCTTGGCGACTGCTGCATCTCGCCTCCGATCGGGCATTGCGACGTGCGTGACGCAGCCCATAGTGTGACGCGACCGCGAAGACTACTCGGCAGTAGGAGTTGAGTGTTGGACGCACCCGCTGCCGCCGCCACCAGGCACGTTCTGTTCCTCAACTGGCGGGACACCCGCAATCCGGAGGGCGGTGGCTCGGAGGTCTACGTCGAGCGGATCGCCGGCGAACTGGTCCGCCGCGGCCACCGGGCCACCCTGTTCTGCGCCACCCATCCCGCCGGCACCGCCGAGGAGACCACCCCCGACGGCGTACGCGTGCTGCGGCGCGGCGGCCGGCACACCGTCTACCTCCGGGCGGCGCTTGCGTACCTGGCCGGAGCGCTCGGCTTCGGCCCGCTGAGCCGCCGCCGGGGCGGTCGACCCGACCTGATCGTCGACGTCGGCAACGGGCTGCCCTTCCTCTCCGCCCTCTACGCCCGCCGGCCGGTCATCGCGCTGGTGCACCACGTGCACCGGGAGCAGTGGCCGGTGGTGCTCGGCCCGGGCCTGGCCCGGTTCGGCTGGTGGGTGGAGTCCTGGCTCGCCCCCCGGGTCTACCGCCGCTGCCGGTACGTCACCGTCTCCACCGCCACCCGCGACGAGCTGGCCACCCTCGGCATCGACCCGGCCCGGGTCGACATCGTGCACAACGGCACCCCGGACATGACCGTCGGCCCGGTGCCCCGCTCGGCGGAACCGTCGCTGGTGGTCCTCGGCCGGCTGGTCCCGCACAAGCAGGTCGAGGTGGCGCTGGCCACCCTCGCCGCGCTCGCCGACGAACTACCCGGCCTCACCCTGACCGTGGCCGGGCAGGGCTGGTGGGAGGCGCAACTGCGGCACACCACCGCCGAACTGGGCCTCACCGACCGGGTCCGGTTCACCGGCTTCGTCTCCGACGCCGACAAGCGCCACCTGCTCGCCTCGGCCTGGGTGGCGCTCACCCCGTCGCTCAAGGAGGGTTGGGGGCTCACCATCGTCGAGGCCGGCGCGGTCGGCACCCCGACGGTCGCCTTCCGGGGCGCGGGCGGGGTCGAGGAATCCCTGGTCGACGGCGAGACCGGCCTGCTCGCCGAGGACGTCGACGACTTCGTGGCCAAGGTGCGGCGGCTGCTGACCGACGACGACCACCGGGCCACCATGGGCGCGGCGGCCCGCGCCCACGCCGCCCGGTTCACCTGGCCGGTCTCGGGCGAAAAATTCGCGGCCCTCGTGACGAGGGCCGCGAACGGTCCGGCGGGCACGCCGGTCGAGCGGTCGGGGCCGGCGGACACACCGGCGCAACGGTCGGAGCAGGCAGAACAGTCAGGGTCGACAGTGCCGACGGGATCACCGGCCGGGCAGGTGGAACAGTCCTACCTGGTGCCGTAGACCAGCGGCTGGTTGGCACCACCGTTGCCGCCGCCGGACTCGGTGCGGGCGGCCTGCTCGGCCTTCGCCGCCTCGGCCGCCGACGTGCCGGTCAGGCTGGTGGCCAACGCCACCGTGCCGAAGGCACCCAGAGCGATCGCGGCCACCGCGACCAGAACCAACGAGAGAGCACTGCGCATGGTGCTGTATTCCTCCTCGTGAGCTGCGTGCGCGGGACGTTACCACCAAGTAGCCAATGCCGGGAGAGCCGCGCGGACGATCAACGACGGGCCCGGCAGGCAGCGGAGACAGCCGGCGACCGCCCGGTCACCGGCCGGCCGGATTCTCGTACAGGGTCAGGTCGGGCCCGGCGTACACCTCGCGCAACCCGGCCAGCGTCGCCGGGTCCACCCGCCGGCCACCGACGGTCCGCTGCACCACCACCCACCGCACCCCGGTCGCGGCGACCGGGCCACCGGTGGCGAGCACCCGGCCCACCTCGGCGGCCCGCGGGTTCTCCCCCCGCACCGCCGTCGCCCCCACCCACAGCGTGTCGTCCACCAGCACGTCGGCGTCGACGTAGCGGGGCAACGGGTCCAGCACCGTCCGACCGTCGTTCCACGGGTACGCCCGGTAGGCCCCGAACGGCAGCGACAGCACCTCCCCCGACCGGCCGTCCAGCCGCCGGGCCACCGCGTCCCAGTCCGCCGGGTACGCCACCGGACGCAGCCGGCCCGCCGCACCGAACGCCAGGTCGGGCAGCACCACCACGGGCAGCAGCAGCACGGCGGCGAGCACCGCACCGGCCCCACCCGGCGCACCCCGGGCGGCGACCCGGTCGGCCAGCCGCTCCGCCCCCAGCGCGGCGGCCAGCGCCAGCAGCAGCGCGTACGGGACCAGGAGCTTCTGCCCGTCGCGCAGCACCCCGGCCCCGGGCACCGTCGACACCAGCCAACCCAGCCCGGCCGACCCGCCCGGCAGGGCCCCGGCCAGGGCGGCCAGGAAACCGGCCCCGGCCAACCCGACGAGCCGGTACGCCGCCCCGGCCGGCCACCGGCCACGCAACTCCCGCAGGCCGTACCCCGCCAGCACCAGCAGGACCACCGTCGCCACCGGCGTCAACGGCGACGCGCGGCTCGCCGGGACGGTCTGCCCGTTCCAGATCCCACCGGTGCCGGCCAACGCGCCGACCACCCCGCTCCAGTTCTCCGCCCGCGCCGTGAACGCGGCCACCCCGGCCGGGTCGGTCCGGGCGTCCGCCGCGCTGAACCCGGCGACCACCAGCCACGGCAGGTTCAGCAGCAGCAACGCGCCGACGGCCAGCGCGGTCGTCCGGGCGGCACCCCGTCGGGCGACCAGCACGGCGACCGTGACCAGGGCGACCAGGCCACCCGTCGGGGTGACCACGGCCGGCAGTGCGACCAGCACCAACCGGCGTAGCCCACCCGGCCGGTGCACCCGGATCGCGGCGTCGACCAGCCAGGGCAGCGCCCCGTACGCCAGCAGCAGTCCCCAGTGCCCGATCAGCAGCCGCTCCGCCAGGTACGGCGTCCACGCGTACCCGACCGCGGCGACCACCCGGACCACCGGCCGCCGGGCGGGCACCAGCCGACCGGCCCCGATCGCGGCGAGCAGCAGCACCCCGGCCAGCACCAGCCGTTGCAGCAGCCACCCCGGCACCGCCTGGCTGGCCAGCGAGACCAGGGCGTCCAGCGGCACCGCCCGGGGCAGCGAGTCGACCGGGGCGACCAGTTCGGCCCGCCACGGCTGCCGGGGCACGAAGACCATGTCGTAACTGAGCACGTACCCGGGCGCGGCCAGCGGGGCCAGCACCAGCGCGGTGACGGCCAGCCCGGTGGCGACGAGGATCGGCCTCTCCCGCAGGGGTTGACCTCCTCACTAGGCTGACCCGGCGATCGGCGCCGGCGTGGCGACACTGTACTTGCGCTGCTGGCGACGGGCGGAGCCGACGACCCGGGACGATCACGGGCAGGGCAGCGGAGCACCGGCGGGGCCGGCGACACGGAGCGGTGATGGGCACAGCATCGGACGGCGCGCACGACAAGCGACCCGGGGTCGTCGACAGGCCGGGCCGGACGGCCGGCATCGGCGTCGCCGGGGTGGCCGTCACCCTGGCCGGGGTCTTCGTCAACGGGCTCGCGTACGTGGTGCCGGTCCTCGGTGCCCGGCACCTCGCGCCGGCCGAGCTGAGCGCGCTGGCCACCCTGCTGGCGCTCGGCGCGATCGGCGGCGTGGCCGGCACCGGCCTGCAGATCGCGGTGGCCGTGCACCGGGCCCGGCACGGTCGGGCCGGCACCACCCGCCCCACCCTGCTGACCGTGACGGTGACCGCCGCGCTGCTGGCCGTGACGTTGCCGGTCGCCGCCGTCGGGCTGCGGCTGACCGGCCCGGCGGTGCTGCTGCTCGGGGTGCTGACCGTGGCCGTGGTGGCCGCCGGCCGGTGGCTCGGTGAACTCCAGGGCGACCAGCGTTTCCTGCGGCTGGCCGGCGGGATGGCGTTGCTCGCCGCCGGCCGGTACGGCGGCATGATCGCCGGGCTGGCGCTCGGTGGCGGGTTGACCGGCGCGCTGCTGGCCGGGGCGGTCACCTCCGTGCTGGTGCTGGCGCTGCTGGTCCGGCTCAACCGGGGGGCGGGCCTCGACCCGGTCGCCCCGACCCTGGCCACCCGGACGGTGCTCACCGCCAGCGGGGCGACCCTGGCGATGCTCGTCGTGTCGTACGCCGACCTGCTGCTGGCCCGCCGGTTCCTGCCCCCGGACGCCTCCGGCACGTACGCGGTCGGCACGGTGCTCACCAAGGGCGCGTTGTGGGCCCCCCAGGTGGTGACGGTGATCGCGCTGCCCCGGCTGGCCCGGGGTGACCGGGGCACCCTGCGGGCCGCGCTGCTGCTGGTCGGGGCGGCCGGCGCGGCGCTGGTGCTCGCCGCGACGCTGGCCGGTGGCCTGGCCTTCGGGTTGGCCGGCGGCCCGGAGTACACCCGCCACGGCGGTCTCGCCCCGCTGTTCGCCGCCACCGGGGCGCTGTACGCGCTGGTCTTCGTGCTGATCAACGCGCGCGTCGCGGCGGCCGCGCGATGGCCCTCGGCACCACTGTGGATCTCCACGGCGGGTTTCCTGGCCGCGACCGCCACGGTGGTGCCGCACACCGTCGCCGGTATCGCCGGTGCCGCCCTGGCCACGGCGGCGGTCACCGCCCTCGTCACCGGCGCGCTGACGGTCCGTCGCGGACCGGACGCACCGGCCACGCCCACCCGGCCGACGGCTACCGCCCCCGCCGTTGATCGTGACACCCTACGGGTCGGTGACCAGTAGACGGGGGTTCTGGTGGCGGAGGTCGACCCGGGCCGGGAGCCGGCCGGCGGACGCCGGCCGGCCCGTTGGCTGCTCGTCGTCTGGCTGGTCGGGCTGCTCGCCGCCGTACCCACCGCGACGCCGCAGCCGTCCCGACCCGACGGCGGGACGACCGCCGCCCGGCTGACCGCCGCCTTCGACGACTACGGCGACATCTCCGGCCGGTGGAACGGCGCCGACCGGACGGCCTCGGTACGGCTGCCCGACGGCCGGCTGCTCTGGCTGTTCTCCGACACCTTCCTCGGCCCGGTGCACCCCGACGGCTCCCGCCCCCGCAGCGCGCCGTTCGTGCACAACTCGGCAGTGGTGCAGCAGGGCGACCAGCTCACCACCACGCTGCACGGCGGCACCGCCGACGACCCACGCGACCTGATCCCCACGACGACACCCGGCGAGTTCTCCTGGATCGGCGACGCCACCGTCGCCGGCGACACCCTCCAGGTACTGGTCCACCGCTACCGGCGTACCGGCGTCAGCCCGCTGGACCACGCCCTGCTCGGCACCGCCCTGGCCACCTTCGCGCTGCCCGCGCTCACCCCCACCGGGGTCCGTCCGCTGCCCCTGGGCCCCCGGGTCTCCTGGGGCTCCGAGCTGCTCCGCGACGGCGACCACACCTACGTGTACGGCACCGAGGCCGCCGGTGAGGCGAAGTTCGCCCACCTGGCCCGGGTGGCCGGCGACGACCTGACCGGCCGGTGGGAGTTCTGGACCGGCGACGACTGGTCCCCCGACGACCGCACCTCGGCCCGGCTGCTCAGCGGCGTCGGCACCGCCTACGGCGTGCAGCGGGTCGACGGCCGGTACGTGTTGGTCACCCAGGAGAACAACCTGGTGTTCAGCGGCGACCTGGTGGCCTACTCGGCCGATGCCCCGACCGGCCCGTTCACCGGCCCCGACTACCTGCACCGGGCCCCCGAGACGGCAGCCGGCCACCTGGTCTACGACGTCGACCTGCACCCGGAGCTGGCCCGTCCCGACCGGCTGCTGTTCTCCTACAACGTCAACGACGTCGACGACGCGGTCACCTACGCCGACGCGGGCCTCTACCGGCCGCGTTTCGTCGAGGTGCCGTGGCCTCGCCGCCGCCCCGACCCGGCCGAGCTGCCCCCGCCGCCGGTGGCGGTGACCGCCCGTCCGGGCGGCGTCGGCACCGCCGAGCTGGACTGGCCGCCGGCACGCGCCGACGACGAGCTGCGCTACCAGGTGCACCGGCGGGACGTCACCGCCGGCCAGACGCACTTCGTCCGGATCGGCGAACCGGTCGACGAGCCCCGCTTCACTGCCGATTTCATGGTCAACGGGCACGACTACGAGTTCCGGGTGAGCACCGTGGGCCGGCGCGGCGAGGGCCCGCCCTCACCGGCCGGCCGGGTCACCGCCACGGTGCCGCCCCCACCACTGCCGGGCGGCCTGCGGGCGGTTCCGGGCCGCGCCGGTGACGTCGCGCTGAGCTGGCAACCGGTGCCCTTCGTCCAGCTCTACCGGGTGTACCGGCACGACCTGGGCACCGGGGAACGCGGCACGGTCGGCACCTTCACCGGCACCACCGCCACCGTCGCGTTCCTGCGGCACGCGCACCGTTACGAGTTCACCGTGGTCGCGGTCGGCGGTGGCGGCGACAGCCCACCCTCGGCCCCGGTCCGGGTCACCGCCCTGGTCACCCCACCCGCGCCACCGTCGGGCCTGGTCGCCGCCGGGCAGCCCGACGGCACCGTCCGGCTGGCTTGGCGCACCCTCGGGCCGGGCGTCTCCTACCGGGTGTACCGGCGCGACCTGACCACCGGCAACCGGGAGTACGGCCCACCCGCCGTGGAGGCCACCGCCGGGCATCTCGCCGGGCACCTGGAACACGGCCACGAGTACGAGTTCACGGCCAGCGCGGTGAACGGCGGCGGCGAGGGGACCCGGTCCACGCCGGTGCGGGCCCGCGCCCGGTTCACCGCACCCGCCGACGCCCCACGGGAGCTGCGCGCCAAGGCCGGTGTCGGCAGCGTCGAGCTGACCTGGCTCTCGCCGGTGCCGGACGGCTGGCACCGGGTCCACCGGCGCGACGTCACCGCCGGGGAACGCGACTTCACCACCGAGGAGATCCCCACCCGGGGCACCCGGGCCGTCGTGCCGGGGCTACGCAACGGGCACGAGTACGAGTTCACGGTGGCCGCGACGAACCAGGCCGGCCCGGGCCCACGCAGCGTGCCGGTACGGGCCACCCCGCAGTTGCCCACCCCCACCGGGCTCGTCGTGACCGCCGTCGGCACCGGTGAGGCCCGCCTGACCTGGCGACCGGCCGGGCCGGGGTTCGTCTACCGGGTGCAGTGGCGCGACGCCACCGCCGGACAGCGGTGGCGCGCCGACCCGTACCCGGTGCGGGACGCCCGGCACACGGCGGTGCTGCTGACCCGGGGGCACGACTACCAGTTCCGGGTCGCCGTGACCGACGGACGCGACGACGGCCCGCCGACCCCGGCGGTCGGCGTCCGCATCCGCTGACCACCGTCGGTCGCCCACGGCCCTGTGCCGCCGACCACAGCCACCGGGTGGTCATCCGGACACCGTGCCACGAACGCCCATACACCGTGTGACCGGCCGCGACACGCGGCGGTGAGGATGGCCGGACGCACGCTGTCGGCTGGCCGTCCGGTTGGCTACCGTAGGTGTCCCTGGGGGCCCGCAACCCCCCACGTGGTACGTCCGATCGAGGTGGCTGTGACCCTGTACGGCGACAAACCGGTCTCCGACGACCGCCCCACGGTGCAGGTCACCGCGGTGAGCTGGCCGTCCGAGGACGAACCCCCACCGGCCGGTGGGGCCGCAGGTCCCGGTGCCGGGCCGGGGCCGTGGTGGCGGCGCGGCCGGGTGCTGCTCGCCGGCGGGGTGACCGCCGCGGTGCTGGCCGGGGTGGTCGGCGCGGGCGCCTGGGCGTACGCCGGGGACGTGCCGCGCGGCACCAACGTGCTCGGCACCGAGCTGGGTGGCCGCAGCCGGTCCGACGCGGCCAGGGAGCTGCGGGCCGAGTTGGAGAAGCGGGCCGCGACGCTCGACGCGCCGCTGACCGTGGTGGTGGGCGAGAACCGGGCGGAGATCAAGCCCGCTGACGTCGGCCTGGCGGTGGACGTGGACGCCACCGTCGCCGCCGCCACCGACGCGCAGGCGCACCCGGTGGACCGGCTGTTCGGTTCCCGGTCGGTCGACCCGGTGGTGACTGTCGACGCCGCCAAGCTGGACGCGGCGCTGCGGCAGATCCTCGGCGAACAAGGCCGGGACATGACCCTGCCGGCGATCATCTTCACCGGCACCACGCCGAAGCCCGTCTACCCGAAGCCGAGCCTGACCCTGGACCCGGAGCAGTCCGCCCGGGTGGTCCGCGCGGGTTGGCTGGCCGGGCAGCCGGTGACGGTGCCGGTGGTGGAGAAGAACCCGGTGACCACCCGGGAGGAGGTGGACCGGATGATCGCCGAGCTGGCGAAGCCGGCCGTCGCCGCACCGGTGACGATCACCTCCAGCAAGGGGTCGGTGAGCGTCCCGCCCACGGCGATCGCCCGCGCGTTGCGCTTCTCGGCCGACGACGAGGGGAAGCTGACGCCGAAGGTCGACGTGAAGCGGCTCCGGTCGGCGCTGGGCAGCAAGCTGGCCGCGATCGAGTCGACGCCCAAGGACGCCGGGCTGACCATCTCGGGCGGTAAGCCGAAGGTGGTGCCGGGCCGGGCCGGCCAGCAGCTCGACTCGGCGGCGCTGAGCCGGGACCTGCTGGCGGTGCTGCCGAAGCCGGACGGCCGGACGGTCACCGGGCAGCTCACGGATGCCGAGCCGGAGCTGACCGAGGCGAAGCTCGCCGAGTTGGGCATCAAGGAGCGGGTCTCCACCTTCTCCACGAAGTTCCCCGGTGGGCTCTCCTCGCCGCGTAGCCAGAACATCATCCAGGCGGCGAAGGACGTGGACGGCACCATCGTCAAGCCCGGGGAGACGTTCTCGCTCAACGGGCACACCGGCGAGCGCGGCTACGCCCAGGGCTACAAGGACGCTCCGGTGATCCTCGGCGGCAAGCTGGTGCCCGGGGTGGGTGGCGGCGTCTCCCAGTTCACCACCACGCTCTTCAACGCCAGTTACTACGCCGGACTCCAGGACGTCGAGCACAAGCCGCACTCGTTCTACTTCAGCCGCTACCCGGCGGTGATCGAGTCGACGATCTTCTGGCCGGACCTGGACTTCAAGTTCCGCAACAACACGCCGTACGGGGTCCTGATCGACACCACGTACACCTCGAACACGATCACCGTGTCGATGTGGAGCACCAAGATCTACGACAGCGTGAAGACCGAGTACGGCCCGCGCCGCAACATCACCTCGCCGAAGACGGTCCACCTGGAGCCCGGCCCGAGTTGCATCGCCGCCGCCGGCAGCACCGGCTTCACCCAGGACGCCTTCCGCGTGATCAAGAAGGACGGCAAGGTCGTCAAGCGGGAGAAGTTCAGCTGGACGTACGACCCCGAGCCCAACTTCGTCTGCGGCCCCAAGCCCTGACCCCACGCCCCACCCGAGCGGGTCGGGGACACCAACCCCGGACACGACCGAGCCCCGCCGGCTGATCAGCCGGCGGGGTTCGCTGTCTCCCGGGTACGCGGTGACTGCCGGACATCCGGGCCGGCTCGGGCACCTGGTGCTCCCGGCACATGGGGTCGCTGCGGTGGTGGGTGGCGGCGGTGGTGCCACCCGGCCGCGGCACACCGACGTGGCAAGGTCAGGGGCGGGCTTCGGCGAGGCCCTGCCGGACGCCCTCGGCGTCCCGGTCGGTGCCGTACACGGGGGTGTCGGGCTGCTGCCGCCAGCTCTCGTCGAGGGTGCCCGCGTCGACCGGGTCGAAGCCGAGCGCGTCGACGAGCTGCATCACGAGCTGCTTGGCGTCGGCGTCGTCACCGGCCACCGGCAGCGCGATCCGGTCACCGGCGTCGGCCGGCTTGCCGTGGTCCATCAGGTGCGCCGCCTGGATGTTGTTGAACGTCTTCACCACCCGGGCGCCCTTGAGGTGGTCGGCGGTCCACCGGCTGGAGCTGAGGCTACGGTCGAGCAGCTCGGCGATGTCGCCGTCGCGCTGCGGGTAGTAGTTGTTGGCGTCGACCACGATCTTGCCGTCGAACGGCTGCACCGGCAGCGCGGGTACCGCGAAGAGCGGGATCGCCACCACGACCAGCTCGGCGTCCTGGACGGCCTGCTCCACGGTGCCGGCGGTCGCGCCGCTCTCCTGCGCCAGCTCGGTGAGGCTCTCCGGCCCCCGCGAGTTGGCGACTGTCACGTCGTGCCCGAGGGCGCCCAGCCGCCGCGTGAGGGTCCCGCCGATGTGCCCCGACCCAATGATTCCGATCTTCATGGCCACTCCTGCCTCCGCCGGTCCCGACGGTCAGTTCCGGTCGTACGGTCAGCAGGTACCCCGACAGGTCCGCTCCGATCGTGGACGAGGCGTGCACCACGTCACGTCGTCACGGACCCCGGCGCGGGGCCCCGGGAGTCAGTCCCGCATCGACGGTACGAGGTCACGGGCGTCGTACGGGCCGATTCACCGAACGTCGCCCGCCTGTCCCCGGCGCGGGGCGGGGTGGGGTTGCCGCGACGTCGCCGGGCTGCTGCTGGTCCGCGAAGGGCGGAGCGGGCGGTGGCCGGGCCGCTCTCCGTCCGGCTGCCTATCGCCGACGTCGCGGATGTAGGGGTATCCCGTGTCGGGATAGGCGCTTCTTCTACCCACCAGCCCCAACCCCGGGGCTCTCAGCCTGAGGCGAGAGGTCCCGGAAGGGGAGGTTCCGGAGGCGGGGTTTTCCGTGCCGGTGGTGGCCTTTCTCACGGATAGCGGAGGCAGTTCTGGGGGGAGTTGGTGTGGAATGCAGTTGAGGCCAACCCCTGTTAGGGGTTGGCCTCAACTGAAAGGTTGTCCGGCGGTGTCCTACTCTCCCACACCCTCCCGAGTGCAGTACCATCGGCGCTGGAGGGCTTAGCTTCCGGGTTCGGAATGTGACCGGGCGTTTCCCCTCCGCCATGACCGCCGTAACACTATGAACATATCAAACAACACACACACCCACACTGTGGGGGGTTGTTTGGTGTTTGTTCAGAGTTGCACAGTGGACGCGTAGCATATTCG
>NZ_JAFEUC010000011.1:0-256233 GCF_016901255.1 Micromonospora humida | reverse complement strand
GGGGTCGGTGATCTGCTCCACCGTGCCCCAGCCGGACGACGGGCGCTGCTGGAACAGGCCCTGCGAGTCGTGGTCGTTACGGTCGCCGAGGTGGCCGAGGTTCTCCAGCTTCGACTCCTGCAGACTGGTCGCGATCGACACCACCGCGGCGCGTTCGTCCATGCCGGCCTTCTTCGTCGCCGCGATGATCGCCTTGGCGTTGCCGGTCTGCTCGTCGTTCAGGTCGATGCGGGACTGCTCGCCCTGCACGCCGTGCGGGATCAGCTTGGCCTTGTCCACGGCCGGCTTGTCGGCCTGCACCACGGCCACGGTGTGGTCGGTGGCGGTCGACTCGGCGGTGCCGTGGTTCAGCGGGCCGGCGGCCAGACCACCGGCGACGGCCAGACCGGCGATGCCGAGGACGCTCTTACGCAGAATGGTGGTCTTCATGGGGGATGCTCCTTCGAGGGGGTCGACGCCACCCGACCGGTCGGGGGACCGGGCCACCGGTGCGAGCCGGCGGTGGGGGCGTAAGCACCACGACGAGGCGCTCATGAGGGGGAGTTCTCAGGTCTCCGGCGGGCCCTGCCGCTCGCGCCGGAACCAGATGTAACGACCGGGGGCCCCGCGTCATTCCGGGGCGCTGCCCGCCGCCGGGCTGGCCGGGCGGGGTGCTGCTGCGGTCGTACAGAGGGTGTAACGACTGCGGGCCGGCCGGGATTCCGCCGTCGGGGTGCCGCCGGTCACGGGACGCCCCGCCGGGTCGACCCCGTACCGGACACCGGCGACGGGTCCGACCGCACGGAATCGACCATATCGGGCACAAGTGACGCCGTTGACCGTCGGACGAGGCGCCTCACCGACAGCCGGAGCCGAACCGGCCACCCGCTCGGCCCGGATCTCGCCCACCGGCCGGTTGAGGTCGACGCACACGGGCCCGCACCCCACCGGCCAACCGACCCGCCCACCCCCGCCCACCCCGGCCGCCTCCGCCAGGCCCACCTGGCCCGCGCCGGTGATCAAGAGGTTTGCGTCAGCGAGAGCGCTCTCCCGGCCCGCAATTCTCTTGATCACCGATGCGGGTCGAGGGGTGGGGTGGAAGTGGGGGTGGGAGGGGCGGAAACGGGGTCGTTCGGGCTCGGTCGCCGTGGTGGCGGGCTTCCTACGGGGTGATCGGCGCTGGAACGGCCCGCGCCCACCCAGCCGGCACCTACCATTTGTGGCATATCTACCGAAAGTGAGGTTGTCATGACCGCAGCGATGGAAATGCCCCGGGTTCAGGAGTGCGCGGCCTCGTCCTGCGCCTACAACCACACCAACGACTGCCACGCGTTCGCCATCACCATCGGCAGCACCGACCACGCGCACTGCCACACCTTCGTGGAGCTGCCGGTACGCGGTGGCCTCGACCGGCTCATCGCCCAGGTCGGCGCATGCAGCCGGGCCGACTGCCGGCACAACGCCGAACTGGAGTGTCGTGCCCCGGCGATCACCGTCGGCCCCGACAACGACCTGGCCGACTGCATGACCTACCAGAGCCGCTGACCGACCAGAGCGCTGAACGACCAGAGCGCTGAACGACCGGCCAGCACGGGGCCGGGGCCGCAGAAGGCCCCGGCCCCGCCGGCCTTCCCCGACCCCGCCCCCGGTCCCCGCCCCGAACCCGAACCCGACGACCATGCCCGACCCCGACGACCATGCCCGGAACCGCCGGACGTCCCCGGCCCCGTCGGCCGCCCCGGGTGTGCAGCACCTCACAGGCCCCCGGCGGGGACGAGCGGGCCGCCTCGACGCGACCCGGCCGACACCGGCACACCCCGGACCGCCGCGCCGGACGGCCTGGTCGCACACTGGACGGCATGGATGACGAGCTCGCGATCTCCGTACGGGGACTGCGTAAGGCGTACGGCGACAACGTCGCGGTGGCGGGGGTGGACCTCGACGTCCGCCGGGGCGAGGTGTTCGCCCTGCTCGGACCGAACGGCGCGGGCAAGACGACCACGGTGGAGATCCTGGAGGGCTACCGGCAGCGCGACGCCGGCCAGGTCAGCGTGCTCGGCACCGACCCCGGTCTCGTCCTCGGCTCCCGCCCGCGCGGCCAACGGGCGGGCGCACCACGTACCTCCCGGGGGCAGGCGGCCGACTGGCGGTCCCGGGTCGGCATCGTGCTCCAGGGCACCGGCGAGTTCGACGAGCTGACCGTCGCCGAGGTGGTCCGGCACTTCTCCGGGTTCTATCCCGAGGCGGACGACCCGGACAAGGTCGTCGAGCGGGTCGGGCTGGGTGCCAAGGCCAACGCCCGTACGCACACCCTCTCCGGTGGGCAGAAGCGCCGGCTCGACGTGGCGCTGGGCATCATCGGCCGTCCCGAGCTGCTCTTCCTCGACGAGCCCACCACCGGGTTCGACCCGGAGGCGCGGCGCGAGTTCTGGGAGCTGATCCGGGACCTCGCCGCCGCCGGCACCACCATCGTGCTCACCACCCACTACCTGGACGAGGCCGAGTCGCTCGCCGACCGGGTCGGGGTGATCGCCGCCGGCCGGGTGATCGAGGTGGCCCCGCCCAACCTGCTCGGCAACCGCCAGGACGCCCTGGTAACGGTGTCCTGGCGTACCCCCGAGGGGACGCCGGAGACGGCGCAGAGCGCGACGCCGACGGCGCTGGTGGCGGAGCTGGCCGCGCGTTTCGGCGGCGAGGTGCCCGGTCTCACGGTGACCCGGCCGACCCTGGAAGACGTCTACCTGAGCATGATCGGACACTGATGACCACCACCACGAGGCCGGCGACCCCGCCCGCCACCACCGGCCGCCGGCGGGTCGGGCCGGGCACGCTCGCCCTGCGCCAGGGCCGGCTGGAGATCACCCAGTTCCTGCGCAGCCGGGAGTCCGTCGTGTTCACGATGGGCTTCCCGATCATCATGATCCTGATCTTCGCGTCGATCTTCGACGGGACGATCGGCGGCGGGGTGAAGTTCACCCAGTACTTCATCACCGGCATGATCGCGACCGGGCTGATGACGGTGAGCTTCCAGAACCTCGGCATCTGGATCCCGATCGAGCGGGACCGGGGCGTGCTCAAGCGCTACCGGGGCACCCCGATGCCGAAGTGGGTCTGGTTCGCCGGCAAAGTGATCATGGTGGTGGCGATCGGCATCGCCGAGACCGCACTGCTGCTGGCGGTCGCCGTGGCGCTGTTCGACCTCGACCTGCCGGCCACCGCCGCCAAGTGGATCACCTTCGGCTGGGTCGCCGTGCTCGGGGTGACCGCCTGCACCCTGTGCGGGATCGCCATCTCGTCGCTGGCCCGCACCGCACGCAGCGGCTCCGCTGTGGTCACCCCGGTCTCCCTGGTGCTCCAGTTCATCTCCGGGGTGTTCTTCGTCTTCACCGACCTGCCCACCTGGATGCAGCAGGTGGCGGCGTTCTTCCCGCTCAAGTGGATGTGCCAGGGCCTGCGCGCGGTCTTCCTGCCGGAGAGTTTCGGCGCGCAGGAGCCCGGCGGCTCCTTCGAGCTGGGCCGGGTCGCCCTGGTCCTCGCCCTGTGGTGCCTGATTGGTCTGGCCCTCTGCCTGACCACCTTCCGCTGGACCACCAAGCGCGACGGCTGACCGCCGGGCGCGGTCGACGCGGTTGTGCCGATACTGCGGTGTCCGCTGACGGGGATACCGCAGTATCGGCGACGTCGCTGGCCGGGGCCGGGGCCGGGGCCGAGACCGGGGCCGGCGCTCAGTACGAGTAGAAGCCCTGGCCGGTCTTGCGGCCCAGGTCTCCGGCGGTGGCCATCCGCTGGAGCAGCTCCGGCGGGAAGAACTTCTCGTCGGCCGTGTCGGTGTAGATGTTCCTCGTGGCGTTCAGCAGGACGTCCACGCCGGTCAGGTCGACCGTGGCCAGCGGACCCATCGCGTGACCGAAGCCCAGCTTGCAGGCGGTGTCCAGGTCCTCGGCCGACATCACCCCGGACTCGACCAGCTTGACCGCCTCCATGGCCAGCGCGCAGATCAGCCGGGTGGTGACGAAACCGGCGATGTCCCGGTTGACCACCACCACGGTCTTGCCGATCTCCTCGGCGAACGCCCTGGCGGTGGTCAGGGTCGCGTCGCTGGTCTTGTAACCGCGCACCAGCTCGCACAGCTTCATCATCGGTACCGGGGAGAAGAAGTGGGTGCCGACGACCGACTCCGGGCGCTCGGTAGCGGTGGCGATCTGGGTCACCGGGATGGCCGACGTGTTGGTCGCCAGCACCGCGTCCGCCTTGCAGATCTTGTCCAGCGCGCGGAACACCTCGTGCTTGATCTCGATCTTCTCGAAGACCGCCTCGACCACGATGTCCGCGTCGGCCGCCGCCTCCAGCTCGGTGGTCGGGGTGATCCGGCCCAGCGTGGCCTCGACGTCGGACGCCTCGATCCTGCCCTTCTCGGCGAACTTCGTCAGCGACTTGCGGATGCCGTCCACACCGCGCGTCGTGGCCGCGTCATCGATGTCGCGCAGCGTCACCTGCCAGCCCGCCTGCGCCGCCACCTGGGCGATGCCGGAACCCATCAGACCGGCCCCGACGACCGCGAGTCGACCCGCCATCTGCTTCTCCCTCGCCTAGAGATTGAGTGTCTGCCAGCACCCTAGTCGGCGAGCCTGAACGACCGCTAAGCCCCGGACCGGCGGCGGGCGGCCGGGGGCGGCGGCGGGCGGGTCAGATGGTCAGCTCGGGGGTCTCCGGGGCGGTGCCCCGTTCCACCTCCACGCCGAGCGCCCGCAGGTCGGCCACGAAGTCCGGGTAGCCCCGGTCCACGTGGTGCACGTGGGATACCTCGGTGACGCCGTCCGCGCAGAGCCCCGCGATGATCAGCCCGGCACCGGCCCGGATGTCGGTGGCCCGGACCGGGGCGCCGGAGAGCCGGTCCCGGCCCCGGACCACGGCGTGGTGCCCGTCGGTCTTGATGTCGGCGCCGAGCCGCACCATCTCGTTGGCGAACATGAACCGGCCGTCGAAGATGTTCTCGGTGATCAGTGACGCCCCCTCGCTGACCGCCGCCAGGCCGATCGCCATCGGCAGCAGGTCGGTGGCGAACCCCGGGTACGGCAGCGTCACCACGTCCACGGCGGCGGGGCGGTCGTCGGCGCGGACCCGGAAGGCGTCGCCCCGGGTCTCCACCAGCGCGCCGGCCGACACCAACTTGTCCAGCGCGACCTCCAGGTAGGCCGGGTCGATCCCGGTGACCGTCACGTCCCCCCGGGTCATCGCCGCGCCGAACGCCCACGTCCCGGCGACGATCCGGTCCCCCACCGTGGCGTGCCGCACCGGGCGCAGCGCGGGCACCCCGGCGATACGCAGGGTGGAGCTGCCGCAGCCGGAGATCCGGGCGCCCATCCGGTTGAGCATCGTGCAGAGGTCGACGATCTCCGGTTCCCGGGCCGCGTTGTCGATCGTCGTCACGCCCCGGGCCAGCACCGCCGCCATCACCAGGTTCTCGGTGGCGCCCACGCTGGGGAAGTCCAGCACGATCTCGGCGCCCCGCAGCCCGTCCGGGGCGGCGGCGATGACGAAGCCGTGCTCGCCGGAGACCTCCGCGCCCATCCGGGCCAGCCCGGCGATGTGCATGTCCAGGCCCCGGGAGCCGATCGCGTCCCCGCCCGGGTGGGCCACCCGCACGTACCCCCGGCGGGCAAGCAGCGGACCCAACACGCAGATCGACGCCCGCAGCCGACGCACCAGGTCGTAGTCGGCGTCCGCGCCGGGCTGCTCGGGCACGTCGATGACGACCGACCGGGAGCGGGTCTGCCCGTCGTAGGCGACCATCGGGTCCACCGGGTCGTCCGCCGCGAAGTGCACCGCGCAGCCGAGCCGGCGCAGCACCTCGCCCATGATGGCGATGTCGGTGATCCGGGGCACGTTCGTGATCACCGTACGCCCCGGGGCCAGCAGCGCCGCCGCCATCAGCTTCAACGCCGAGTTCTTCGCCCCGACGACGTGTACCGTGCCGGCCAGCCGGGCGTCGCCGCCGACCCGGATGACGTCGACCGCGTCGACGGCCGGATCACCCGGCCCCGCCTCCACCTGCCAACCGGCCGCGGTGGGCCGTGCCGGGATCGTCAGGTCCGGTATCCGTAGGCTGTGCGTCATGGCCGTCCACCTCACGCGCATCTACACCAAGGCCGGCGACGCCGGCATGACCAGGCTGAGCAACAACGAGCAGGTGCCGAAGACCGATCCCCGGATCGCCGCGTACGCGGATGTCGACGAGTGCAACGCCGCGCTCGGCGTGGCGCTCGCCCTGGGGCAGCTCGACGACGAGCTGCGGGCCGTGCTGGAGTCGATCCAGAACGACATGTTCGACGTCGGCGCCGACCTGGCCACCCCCGTCGAGCCGGACCCGGCGTACCCGCCGCTGCGGGTCACCGAGGAGTACGTCGAACGCCTCGAAGGCTGGTGCGACGAGTACAACGGGCGACTGGGCAAGCTCGACTCCTTCATCCTCCCCGGCGGCACCGCTGGCGCGGCGCTGCTGCACGTGGCACGGACGATCGCCCGGCGCGCCGAACGGGCGGCCTGGGCCCTGGTCGCCCACGATCCGGATCGCACCAGCTCCCTTCCGGCAAAGTATCTCAACCGCCTCTCCGACCTGCTGTTCATCCTGTCAAGAACGGCCAATCCGGGCGGCGATGTGCTATGGGTGCCGGGCGGCAAGCGCTGAGCACGGGCGGACTGCACCACGTCGAGGTCTGGGTGCCCGACCTGGCCGCCGCGAAGCGGAGCTGGGGCTGGCTGCTCGGTGAACTGGGTTGGACGCCGTACCAGGACTGGCCGGCCGGCTGCTCCTGGCGGCACGGCCCGACGTACCTGGTCGTCGAGGAGTCCCCGGCACTGACCGGGCGGACCCACGACCGGCTCGCCCCGGGCCTCAACCATCTGGCCTTCCACGCCGGTCCGCCGCACGCGGTGGACCGGCTGGTGGCCGACGCCGGGGCCCACGGCTGGGCGCTGCTGTTCGCCGACCGCCACCCGCACGCCGGGGGCCCGGACAGCTACGCCGCCTACCTCACCGACCGGCAGGGCTACGAGGTCGAGCTGGTGGCCGCCGTCGCGGCACCGTGACCGTCGGCGGCCGGGCGACCGGGGGCGGTGCCAGGCCGACGGTCGGGTCAGGCGGCGGGCCAGTCCTGGGAGGCCATACGCGGCGAGGCCGCCCCGGGCGGGGCGGCCTCGAGCCAGGAGGAGAAACCGGTCACCGTGGAGCGGGCCATGGCGATCTCGACCGGCGCGTGTTGACTGGTACAGCGGAGGATCACCCAGTCGGACGGCATGGAGAGCCGTTCCTGACCCTCGGGCAGCCGCCGCCGCTCCACCACCAGCTCCTTGCGGGAGAGCACCCGCTTGGGCCGCAGGGCGAAGCTGAACATCCGGTACCAGCGGAGCTGGTCGCCGACGAACCGCGCGAAGCCCGGTGACCAGCCCCGGCCGTCCAGGACGGTGGTGACCCGGACGCTCAGCCGGATGATGCCGCCGCTACGGGTGACCAGGGCCCGCCGGACGAAGAGGATCAGGAGCGCGGCGAGGATCACCGCGATGCCGATTCCGATCCCTTCGACGATCTCCATCGGCGGGTGGACTCAGCGGGCCGGAGTGGCCGGGGTGGCGCTCTCGGCGAGCACCGTGACGCTCTCGGCACCGACCGACAGGAACCCGCCGGTGACGTCGTAGGCGACCTGTTGGCCGCCGGCCTGCTTGATCCGGACCTGGCTGGGCTCGGCGAGCTGGCCGAGCAGCGGCGCGTGCCCCGGCAGCACACCCAGCTCGCCTTCGGTCGTGCGGGCGACGACCATTTCGGCCTCGCCGGACCAGACCTTCTCCTCGACGGCTACGAGGTCGACGTGAAGCTGCTGTGCCACGCTGTCTCCTTGCTGCGGCGACGGATTGTCGAAAGTCTAGTCGGACCGTCGTCGCCGACCCAACGCGGGTGCCGAGACCTGCGCCACCGTCCGGCGTGTCGGCTGGCCGGACGGTGGTTGTCGGCACCTCGCAGGGGTCACTTGACCTTGTTACGGAACTCCGGGTGCTCCAGCATGAAGGCGTCCAGCTGCTCGTTCTTGAGGGCGGCGAAGAAGTCGTCGGCTGCGGGCAGCAACCGCTCCCCGCGGTAGCCGTTGCCGGTGCCGATCCCCTCCCCGGGCAGCTTGATCAGCTCGACGTTCTCCGAGCGGATGCCCTTGAGCGCGATGGCGAAGTCGACCACGCTGTTGCCCCGGCCGTTGAAGGTCAGCGACTGGCCGGCGGCCCGGATCACCCGGTCCAGCTTGATCGGGTTGGTCACCACGTCGGCGCTGAACGCCTGGCTGATCATCGCCTTGATGAACTGCTGCTGGTGCCGCTGCCGGCCGTAGTCGGCGTCCGGGACGCCGTTCTTCGGATAGCGCTGCCGGACGTAGTCCAGCGCCTGCCAGCCGCTGAGGTGCTGGTTGCCCTTCTTGTAGACCGCCTGCGGCCCGATGTACCCCTCGCCGTACGGGTTGCCCTTGCGGTGCTTGCCGTTCGGCTCGCGGTGCTCGGAGCGGACCTCGCGCTCGATGTACATGTCGACGCCGCCCATCGCGTCGACGATCTTCTGGAAACCGCTGAAGTTGATGATCGCCCCGGCGTCGAACCGGCTGATCCCGGTCGCCTTCTGCACGGTCTTGGCGAGCAGTTCGAAGCCCTGCGCCGCACTGGGGTTCTTACCCTCGACGATGCTGCCGTGCGACATCGCACCGTTGATCTTGCCGGAGCCGCCCCGGTAGCCGGCCTTGTCGAACTTGGGGATGTCGACGTAGAGGTCACGCGGCACCGAGAAGATGTACGCCCGGTCCAGCGACTCGGGCACGTGCAGCACCATGATCGAGTCGGCCAGCGGTGGGGTCTTGGCGTCCCGCGGGTCGATGCCCACCAGCAGGATGTTCAGCGGGCCCTTGACGTTGCTCTTGCGCTCCTGCGCCCCGGCCGCCTTGTCGCCGAACAGGTCGGCCTTGCCCACCGAACCCTCGTAGCGCGACAGCAGCGTCTCGTAGCCCACCAGGACCGCGCCGCTGAGCATCAGCAGCACGACCCCGAAGATGGTGCACGCGCGCGCCCAGCGGGGCACCCCGGACCAGATCGACCGCTTGCCACCCTTACCGGCTCTGCCGGCCTTGTCGACCGTGCCGGTCTTACCCGCCGTGCCGCCCTTGCCGTCCCTGCCGCCCTTGCCGGCCTTGCCCACCAGCAGCTCCATTCGTCGCGCACGGGGACTCGTCACGAGGATTCGTCACGCCCACGAAGAGGAGACGGGCGTACCCGGTCGAAAAGTTGCACCACATCGACGCCCGGATCCGAGAGTCGTTCTCGAAACGGTACCCCGCCCCTGTGGCGACCGCTCGCCCGGTAACCGGACACCGGCCCCCACCAGGCAGTAACGGCCGAAGGCCACCCCGGGCGACCGGGGTGGCCTTCGCAGAACCGCTGTCCGAGGGCTCAGCTGTCGGAGGCTCGGCTGTCGGGAGGCTCAGCCCTCCGACATCAGCTCCTTCGCCTTGCGCTCCAGGTCCTCCAGACCGCCGCACATGAAGAAGGCCTGCTCGGGGAAGTGGTCGTACTCGCCCTCGCTGATCTTCCGGAACGCGTCGATGGTCTCCTCGATCGGGACCGTCGAGCCCGGCACGCCGGTGAACTGCTCGGCGGCGTAGGTGTTCTGGGAGAGGAAACGCTCGATCCGGCGGGCCCGGCCGACGGTGAGCTTGTCCTCTTCCGAGAGCTCCTCGATACCGAGGATGGCGATGATGTCCTGCAGGTCCTTGTAGCGCTGGAGGATGCGCTTGA
Source organism: Micromonospora humida (assembly GCF_016901255.1). NCBI lineage: Bacteria > Bacillati > Actinomycetota > Actinomycetes > Micromonosporales > Micromonosporaceae > Micromonospora > Micromonospora humida. Next base: position 246,432 of record NZ_JAFEUC010000011.1, on the reverse strand, counting down.
CCTCGGTGGCCACCGCGAAGTGCGCCTCGCCGACGAACTCCGGGGCGAGGATCCGGGACGAGGACGCCAGCGGGTCCACGGCCGGGTAGATGCCCTTGTCGGAGATCGACCGCTCCAGGTTGGTGGTCGCGTCCAGGTGGGCGAAGGTGGTCGCCGGCGCCGGGTCGGTGTAGTCGTCGGCGGGCACGTAGATCGCCTGGAGCGAGGTGATGGCCTGGCCCCGGACGGAGGTGATCCGCTCCTGGAGCTCGCCCATCTCGTCGGCCAGGGTCGGCTGGTAACCCACCGCGCTCGGCATCCGGCCGAGCAGGGTGGAGACCTCGGAACCGGCCTGGGTGAAGCGGAAGATGTTGTCGATGAAGAGCAGCACCTCCTGCTTCTTGACGTCCCGGAAGTACTCGGCCATGGTCAGCGCCGACAGCGCCACCCGCAGCCGGGTGCCCGGCGGCTCGTCCATCTGGCCGTAGACCAGCGCGGTCTTGTCGATGACGCCGGACTCGGTCATCTCGGCGATGAGGTCGTTGCCCTCACGGGTGCGCTCACCCACCCCGGCGAAGACCGACGTACCACCGAAGTTCCGGGCCACACGGGTGATCATCTCCTGGATGAGCACCGTCTTGCCCACGCCCGCGCCGCCGAACAGGCCGATCTTGCCGCCCTTGACGTACGGGGCGAGCAGGTCGATGACCTTGATGCCGGTCTCCAGCATCTCGGTCTTCGGCTCCAGGTCCGCGAAGGCCGGGGCCTTGCGGTGGATGCCCCACCGGTCGTCCGCGTCGAGCGTCTCGCCCTCGGTGAGGTTGAGGCACTCGCCGATGGCGTTGAAGACGTGGCCCTTGACCGCGTCGCCCACCGGAACGGTGATCGGCGAGCCGGTGTCGACCACCTCGGCACCCCGGACCAGACCGTCGGTCGGCTGCATCGAGATGGCGCGGATCAGGTTGTCACCCAGGTGCTGGGCGACCTCCAGGGTGAGCGTCTTCGCGCCGCCGGAGAGGTTCACCTCCACGTGCAGGGCGTTGAACAGGGCCGGCATGGCGTCGCGCGGGAACTCGGCGTCGACGACCGGGCCGATGACCCGAACCACGCGACCGGTGGCCGTACTGGTCTCTGCCGGTCCCCCGGCAACTGCGGATACAGTCATCACACTTCACTTCCCGACGCGGCCAGCGCGTTCGCGCCGCCGACGATCTCACTGATCTCCTGGGTGATCCCGGCCTGGCGGGCCGAGTTCATCTCACGCGTGTACTTCTCGATCATCTCTTCGGCGTTGTCGGTGGCGCTCTTCATCGCCCGCCGCCGGGCCGCCGACTCGCTCGCCGCCGACTCCAGCAACGCCGCGTAGATCCGCGTGTTGATGTACCTCGGCAACAGCGCGTCGAGCAGCGACTCCGCCTCCGGCTCGAACTCGTACGCCGGCAGCAGCCCCTCGGAGCGCGGCCGGTCCTCGACCTGCATCGGACCGATGATCTTCGTGACCGGGTTCTGGGTCATCAGGCTGTGGAACTCGGTGTAGACGATGTGCAACTCGTCGATACCGAGCACGCCGTCCGGCCCGGCGTCGCCGTCGGTGTCGTCGGCACCGGCGGTGAACGCCGCGATCAGCGTCTCGCCGACCTCACGGGCGTCGGCGAAGGTGGGCTGCTCCGAGAAGCCGGTCCAGTTCGCCGCAATCTGCCGGTTGCGGAACCGGTAGAACGTCAGACCCTTGCGTCCGATGACGTAGAGCACCGGCTCCTTGCCTTCGGCGGTGAGCCGGGCGATCAGCGACTCGGCGGTCCTGATCGCGTTGGAGCTGTACCCGCCGGCCAGGCCCCGGTCGGAGGTGACCAGCAGGACGCCCGCCCGCCGCACCTGCTCGCGCGGGGTGAGTAGCGGGTGGTCGATCCGGGCGTTCGAGGCCAGCGCGGTGAGCACGCCGGTGATCGCCTGGGCGTACGGCAGGGACGCCGTGACCCGGGCCTGGGCCTTGGCGATGCGGCTCGTCGCCACGAGCTCCATCGCCTTGGTGATCTTCTTCATCCCCTTCGCCGAACGGATCCGCTGGCGAAGAACGCGTACCTGGGCCGCCATGAGTCAGCCCTACTGCTTCTCGGCGTCGCCGCCGGCGTAGCGGGTGACCGTCTCCCGGTCGGACTCGCCCTCCAGCGGCTTGGCCGGCGCGTCGTTGACCCGGCGCTCGTCGGCCTTGCCGAGGAAGACCTGCTTGAACTCGGTGACGGCCGAGTCGAGCGAGGCGGCGATGTCGTCGCCCCACTTGCCGTCCGCGATCGAGGCCAGCACACCCTCGTGCTTGTGCCGCAGGTACTGGAGGAACTCCGACTCGAAGCGACGGACCTCGCCGACCGGGACGTCGTCGAGCTTGCCCTCGACGCCGGCCCAGACCGAGACGACCTGCTCCTGCACCGGGTACGGCGAGTAGTTCGGCTGCTTGAGCAGCTCGACCAGGCGGGAACCCCGGTTCAGCTGGGCCTGCGAGGCCTTGTCCAGGTCGGAGGCGAAGGCGGCGAACGCCTCCAGCTCACGGAACTGGGCCAGGTTGAGCCGCAGCGAGCCGGAGACCTTCTTCATCGGCTTCATCTGCGCGGCGCCACCGACCCGGGAGACCGAGGTGCCGACGTTGATGGCCGGCCGGACGCCCTGGTTGAACAGGTCGGACTCCAGGAAGATCTGGCCGTCGGTGATGGAGATGACGTTGGTCGGGATGAAGGCCGAGATGTCGTTGGCCTTCGTCTCGATGATCGGCAGGCCGGTCATCGAGCCGCCACCCAGCTCGTCGGAGAGCTTCGCGCAGCGCTCCAGCAGGCGGGAGTGCAGGTAGAAGACGTCACCCGGGTACGCCTCACGGCCCGGCGGACGGCGCAGCAGCAGCGACACGGCCCGGTACGCCTCGGCCTGCTTGCTCAGGTCGTCGAAGACGATCAGGACGTGCTTGCCGCCGTACATCCAGTGCTGCCCGATGGACGAGCCGGTGTAGGGGGCGAGGTACTTGAAGCCGGCCGGGTCGGACGCCGGGGAGGCCACGATGGTGGTGTACTCCAGCGCGCCCGCGTCCTCCAGGATGCCCTTGATCGAGGCGATCGTGGAGGCCTTCTGGCCGATGGCGACGTAGATGCAGCGGACCTGCTTCTTCGGGTCGCCGGAGCGCCAGTTGTCCCGCTGGTTGAGGATGGTGTCCAGCGCGACGGTGGTCTTGCCGGTCTTCCGGTCGCCGATGATCAGCTGCCGCTGGCCCCGACCGATCGGGGTCATCGCGTCGATCGCCTTGATACCGGTCTGCAGCGGCTCGTCGACCGACTGCCGGGACATCACGTTGGGGGCCTGGAGCTCCAGCTCGCGGTAGCCCTCGTCGGCGATGTCGCCGAGGCCGTCGATCGGCTGGCCGAGCGCGTTGACCACGCGGCCGAGGAAGGCGTCGCCGACCGGTACGGAGAGCACCCGGCCGGTGCGCTTGACGCGCTGCCCCTCCTCCAGCTTGGCGGAGTCACCGAGAACGACGACACCGATCTCCCGCACGTCGAGGTTCAACGCCACGCCGAGCGTGCCGTCCTCGAACTCCAGGAGCTCGTTGGTCATGGTCGAGGGCAGGCCCTCGACGTGGGCGATGCCGTCACCGGTGTCGGCGACGGTGCCGACCTCCTCGCGGGAGACGTCGGTCGAGTAGGAGGAGACGTAGCGCTCCAGGGCGCCGCGGATCTCCTCCGTCGAGATGGTCAGCTCGGCCATCCTCTGCTTCCTTAAGTATCAGGGGCCCGGGATACCTAGTACCGACCGGTCCGAATGGCGTCGATCAAAGGGCGGCGAGGCCGCTGGTCAGCGCTGCACGAGCGCGTTGCGGGTCTCGTTGAGGCGGCGCAGGACGGTGCCGTCGTACAGGTCGGAACCGACCCGCACGCTCACCCCACCGAGCACCTCCGGGTCGACCGTCTGCTTGACGGAAACCTCTCGACCGTACATCGCGGAGAGGCGGGCACCGAGCCGTCGCTCGTCGGACTCACTCAACGGAGCCGCCACGGTCACGTACGCGACCTGACGGTCCCGCCGGTCGGCGGCCAGCTCGACCAGCCGGGTGAGCGCCCCGGTGAAGGAGCGTCCCCCGAACCCGCCGAGGGCCACCTCGACGAGGCGGACGGTGACCGGCCGGGCCTTGCCGGCGAGCAGCTCACGGGCCAGTCCGGCCCGCTGCCCGGCCGGGGCGATCGGGTCGGCCAGCGCCGCGGAGAGCGCGGACTGGCCGGCGACCACCTGACCGAAGCGGAACAGCTCGTCCTCGACCTCACCGAGGTCACCCGCGGCGTCGGCACTGGCCAGCAGCGCCTCCACCCCGAGCCGCTCGGTGCCGTCGAGCAGCTCCGACGGCGTCGACCAGCGCCCGGCGACCAGGCCGGACAGCAGGTCGAGCGCGCCCGCGCCGATCTTGCCGGTCAGGATGCCGGTGAGCAGCGCCGCACGGTCGTCACCGCTGCGGGCCGGGTCGGACAGCGCCCGGCGCAGCCGCGGCTCGCCCCGCAACAGGGCGGCGACGGAGAGGATGTCGTCGGCGGTGGTCGCCACCGCCGACGGCTCCGCCCCGCGGACGTACGCGTCGAGGCGCTCGGCCGCGACCGCGTACGACTCCCGGCTGGCGGCCTGCATCAGCGGGCCCCCGTGCTCTCGAGGTTGCTCAGGAACCGGTCGACGGTGCCCTTGCGGCGCGCCTCGTCGGCAAGCGACTCACCGACGATCTTGCTGGCCAGGTCCACCGCGATGGTGCCGACCTCGGCCCGCAGCTCACGCACGATGGTGGCCCGCTCGGCGGCGAGCTGCTCCTTGCCGGCCGCGATGATCCGGTCGGACTCCTCCCGCGCCTTGCCGAGGATGTCCTGCCGGATGCCCTCCGCGTCGGCCCGGGCGTCGTCCCGGATCTTGGCGGCGTCGGTACGCGCCTCGGCGAGCTGCGCGCGGTACTGCTCGAGGAGCTGGTTGGCCTCGGCCTGGGCGGCCTCGGCACGCTTGATGCCGCCCTCGATCGCGTCGACCCGGGCCTGGAACGTCTGTTCCATGCGGGGGAAGACGAACTTCATCAGCACGAAGCAGAGCACGGCGAAGGCGACGCTGCCAACCACGATCTCCTGCCAGATCGGGATGATCGGGTTGTGCGTCGACTCACCACCCTCAGCGGCGAGGAAGTACATGGATGACCTCCTGGTCTGCGGGACTGGGTCAGCCGGCCCAGATGAAGCCGAAGGCGATGCCCAGCAGCGCGAGCGCCTCGATGACGGCGAAGCCGATCCAGACGTACGGCAGGGTCATCCGGGACGACTCCGGCTGGCGGGCCGTCGACTGGATGTAGGCGGCGAAGACCAGGCCGACGCCGATGCCCGGGCCGATGGCGGCGAGGCCGTAGCCGATGGCGGCGGTGCTGCCGGTGACCTCGGCGAGAACGCTAGCGTCCATGGGTGTGGTTCCTCCTGGGTATCTCGCGTGACTCTCACGCGGGACGACAACGGGTTGATGCGGTGGACCAGTGCTCGCTGGCGAGCCCCCGCCCGGTGGACCAGTGCTCGCTGGCGAGCCCCCGCCCGGTGGATCAGTGCTCGTCGGCGAGCGCGCCCTGCACGTAGCTTGCGGTGAGGACGGTGAAGACGTAGGCCTGCAGGCAGATGACCAGGAATTCGAGGAAGGTGAGCGCGATGGTCATCACCCAGGACAGCACCGAGACCGGCGCCAGCCAGGCGTTGGCGCTGAGCATCGCGAAGCCGCCGAGGGTGAAGACCAGCAGCAGCATGTGCCCGGCGAACATGTTGGCGAACAGACGAACGGCCAGCGAGAACGGCCGGACGATGAAGGTCGAGAAGAGCTCGATCGGGATCAGCAGCGGCAGGATGAACCAGGGCGCCGGCGGAACCAGAGAGTTCTTGAAGTACTTCACGAAGCCGTGCTGCCGGATGCCGATGTAGTTGAACAGCACATAGCTGATCACCGCGAGGATCGCCGGGAAGGCGATGTGCGAGTTCGGCGAGATCTGGAACAGCGGCACGATCGCGAAGAAGTTGGTCAGCAGCACGAAGCAGAACAGCGTGGTGAAGTACGGCGCGAACCGCACCCCCCGGTGCCCGAGCATGTCGACCGCGATGTTGTTGCGCACGAAGCCGTAGATCGACTCGGCGAGCCACTGCTTCTTGGTCGGGACCAGCTGCGGCTTCCGGTAGGTCGCCAGGAAAAAGATGATCAGGATGCCGACGGCGACCCACACCATCGCCGTGATCTTGGTGAACCAGTACGAGTCGTGCGCACCCCAGGGCAGGATGCTGGGCAGGTAGAAGTCCTCCACGCTGGGTGGGAATGCCGCCTGGCCCGCTGCCAGGACGTTCGCCTGTCCGAACACCGCGTCCCTTCCTAAGTAGGCGTGCCGAGCCGGCGGACGACCAGGATGATTCCCCCGGCCATGCCGAGCACGACACCGATCCCGGTGGCGATGCCGCCGGAGTCGAGCCACTGGTCGACCAGCCAGCCGATGAAACCCCAGACGAGCATGCCCCCGATGAGGTACGAGAGCGCGGTCCAACCCTGACCGGCGCCGGTCGGAACGTCGCCCGGACCACCGGTGGGTTGGGGGGTTTGGTCATCAGCCATGACGGGGCGAACGATATCAGCCGGGGAGACGAGGCTGTGCCTCACCCCCCGCACAACCGTCGTTGTGTGGGCGTCTGGCGGGCTCCATCGTCTGGGGGCACGCTACTCCCCTTCGGCAAGGGAGAGAACGACCGCACGCGGACAGTCGCCCGCCTGCCCACCATGTGGGACAGTCAGGACACCTGTCGACGGGAATACACCCTGGTCAACCACCAGATGTGCACCCCGGTCCAGACCAACACGCCGGCGGCGATGCCGACACACAGTGGAACCAGCCCACCCCAGCCGGTCGATGCCACCGCCACCATGACCACCCCCAGCAGGGTGAACTTGGCGATGTAGAGGCCCAGCCCGACGGGCAGCACCAGTTGCGGGTTGACCGCGTCGGCCCTGGCCAGCACCACCGTGGTCAGGCTGTAGCTGACCACCGTCACCGCCACCCCGGCCGTCGCGCCGAGGGCCGCCACGCCGCCCCCGGTGACCGCACCGACCAGCGCGGCGACCACCCCCAGCACCGCCGAGGCGGCCAGCAGCACCGGCAGGTGGCGCAGCCGCCACCCCTGGTCGTCGGCCACCGCCGGGCCACGTGCCCCGGGCTCAGCCACGCGGGTCTTCCGGGCCGTCGCCGTGCGGCGCGGCCACGACGGGCCGCCCCCGGTCCGGCCCCCACCAGGTGCGCTTCACGTTCTCCACAGCGAAAGAGTGTACGGAGCCGCACACTGGTGTCCGTGAGATGCCTCGTCACCGGCGCGACCGGGTACATCGGCGGCCGGCTCGCGCCCCGCCTGCTGGCCGAGGGGCACCAGGTGCGCTGCCTGGCCCGCAAGGCCGGCCGGCTGCGCGACGTGCCCTGGGCGGCGCAGGCCGAGATCGCCGAGGGGGACCTGCGCCGGCCGGAGACGCTTCCGGCCGCCTTCGCCGACGTCGACGTCGCGTACTACCTGGTGCACTCGCTCGGGCGGGCCGACTTCGAGGCGGCCGACCGGGAGGCCGCCACCAACTTCGCCGAGGCCGCCGCCGCGGCCGGCGTACGCCGGATCGTCTACCTGGGCGGGCCGGAGCCGGCCGCCGGCGGCTCGACCTCGCCGCACCTGCGGTCCCGGGCCGAGGTGGCCCGGATCCTGCTGGCCGGCGAGGTGCCCACGGTGGTGCTGCGGGCCGCCGTGATCATCGGTTCCGGGTCGGCCTCGTTCGAGATGCTGCGCTACCTCACCGAGCGGCTGCCGGCCATGGTCACCCCCCGCTGGGTCCGCAACCGGATCCAGCCGATCGCCGTCCGGGACGTGCTGCGCTACCTGGTCGGCTGCGCCGGCCTGCCGCCGGAGGTGGACCGGGCCTTCGACATCGGCGGACCGGACGTGCTCACCTTCCGGGAGATGATGCAGCGCTACGCGCGGGTAGCCGGGCTGCGCCGCCGGATCATCGTGCCGGTCCGCCCGCTGACCCCGGCGCTGTCCTCGCACTGGGTGGGGCTGATCACCCCGGTGCCGAACGCCATCGCCCGCCCGCTGGTGGAGAGCCTGATCCACGAGGCGGTCGCGCACGAGCACGACATCGCCAGGTGGCTGCCCGACCCGCCGGGCGGGCTGACCGGCTTCGACGACGCCGTGGCGCTGGCCCTGACCAAGGTGCGCGACGCCCAGGTGGAGACCCGCTGGTCGAACGCGAGCGGCCCGGACGCCCCCGCCGAACCCCTGCCGTCGGACCCGGACTGGTCCGGCGGGACCGCCTACACCGACGTCCGGGAGCAGGAGGTGGCCGCCCCGCCGGCCGCGCTCTGGCAGGTCATCGAGGGCGTCGGCGGCGAGCACGGCTGGTACTCGTTCCCGCTCGCCTGGTCCGTGCGCGGCTGGCTGGACCGGCTGGTCGGCGGGGTGGGGCTGCGCCGGGGCCGGCGCGATCCGCACCGCCTCCAGGTCGGCGAGGCGCTGGACTTCTGGCGGGTGGAGGAGATCGTCCCCGGGGAGCTGCTGCGGCTGCGCGCCGAGATGCGGCTGCCCGGCCGGGCCTGGCTGGAGCTGCGCGCCGAGCCGGCCGGCGAGGGCCGCAGCCGGTACGTGCAACGCGCCGTCTTCCTCCCCCGGGGCCTGCCCGGCCACCTCTACTGGCTCTCGGTGGCGCCGTTCCACACCATCATCTTCGGCGGGATGGCCCGCAACATCGCCCGGCACACCCCGACCCGCTGAGCCCGGCTCCTGGGTCCCCGGGCCGGCTCAGTTGCCGTCGCGGGGGCCGGGGGCGAGCCGGTAGGTGACCGACTCGCCGGGCGGGACGAAGTCGCGGACCGGGCTGTCGGCCAGGGCGGCGGCGAGGATGCGGCCCACCGCGTCGACCATCCGGGACTGCACGGCGGCCCCGACCGCGTCCCGTGGGTCGTCGGGATTGGCGGCGATCTGGGCGACCGCGAGCTGCGGGGTGAACGCCACCACCGACTCGGTCTCGTTCCGTTCCGAACTGCCGGTCTTGCCGGCCACCGGGCGACCCAGCCCCGGGCGGAGCTGCTCGGCCGTGCCGCCGTCGCAGCGGCGGTACATCGACTGGTCGCCGACCGGGCAGCGGGCAGCGTCGGCGGCCGCCCGGGCCACCTCGGTGTCGATCACCTGCCGGCAGTCGGGCCGACCGGCGGCCACCTCCTTGCCGGCGCTGTCGGTGATCGACACGACAGGTGACGACGCGCACCAGGTCCCCTCGGCGGCCACCGTGGCGTACGCGTTGGCCAGGTCGAGCGGGGTGGTGGAGGAGACACCGAGGGTGAACGCCCCCCAGTCGCGCGCCCCGGACCGGGCCAGCTCGGCGTCGTCGGGGGCGCGGAACCGGATGCCCAGCCGCTCGGCCATCTCGACCACCCGGTCCGCGCCGACCTTCTCGGTGAGCCAGGCGAAGTAGGTGTTCACCGAGCGGCCGAACGCGGTCCACATGGTGCGGTAGCCGTCCATCCACTCGGGGGTGGCGTTGACCGGGCACCACCGGCCGCCGCAGCTCGACCGGGGGTCGTCGGTCGGGAACCGGGTCACGATCCGGCTCGGCGCGACGAAGGGGGTCTCCAGCGGCAGCCCGGACTCCAGGGCCGCCAGCAGGGTGAACAGTTTGAACGTCGAGCCGGCCTGGTAGCCCTCGATGCCGTTGCCACCGGCGACGAGCTGGTTGACCGTGTTCGGGTAGTTCCGCTGCCCGGCCGGGTTGGGGGCGACGCTGTAGTGGCGGTTCACCGCCAGGGCCAGCACCCGCCCGGTGCCGGGCTGGACCACCGCCACCGGCGCCGCCCGGGGATCGTCCACGTCGTAGATGCCGGTCACCTGGCGTACGGCGGCCCGCTGCACCGCCGGGTCGAGCGAGGCGACGATCCGGAAGCCGCCCCGGCGCAGGGTGTCCTGCCGTTCGGCGGCGGTCGCGCCGAAGGCGGGCTGGTCGCTCCACCACTGGGTGAACCAGTCGCAGAAGAAGCCCCAGTCGTTGCGCTGCTCGGGCACGGCGGTGCAGTCGTTCGGCGTCCGGCTGGGCCGTAGATCGAGCGGTTCCTCGCGGGCCTGCGCCGCGTCGACCGGCCCCACCTGGGCCAGCGCCACCATCCGGTCCAGCACGTACGAGCGCCGGGTCAGCGCCGCGTCGGCGTCGCCGTTGATCGGGTCGTCGGTGTCCGGGGAGCGGACCAGCCCGGCCAGCAGCGACGCCTGGGCCAGGGTCAGCCGGGCCGGGGTGGTGGAGAAGTAGCGCTTGGTGGCGGCGGCGATCCCGTACGCCCCGGCGCCGAAGTAGGCGATGTTCAGGTAGCGGGTGAGGATCTCGTCCTTGGTCAGCTCGCGCTCCAGCGCCAGGGCGTACCGCATCTCCTGGAGCTTGCGGGCGGTGCTGATCTCGGTGGCCTTCCTGCGCTGTTCCTTGGTCAGCCGGGGGTCGTTGCTGAGCACGTTGCGGACGTACTGCATGGTCAGCGTGGACGCGCCCTGCCGGGCCCGGCCGTCGCGCTGGTTGACGGTGAACGCCCGGACCACGCCCCGCACGTCGACACCCCGGTGCTGGTAGAACCGGGCGTCCTCGGCGGCCACGATGGCCTGGCGCATCACCGGGGCGACCTTGGCCAGCGGCACGTCCACCCGGTCCTCGGTGTAGAAGGACGTGATCAGGGTGACGCCGTCGGCGGCGTAGAGGGTGGACCGCTGGGCGGTGGGTGGGGTGCGCAGGGTGTTGGGCAGTTCGGCGTAGGACGAGGCGATGCCGCCGAAACCGAGGCCGAACACCAGGGCGAGCGGGAGCGCCGCCCCGGCCAGCACCAGGCCGGCGAGGACGCCGGCGAGCAGCACGGTGAACGCCTTGTGGAGGGCCCGGATCATCAGTACTCCCCGCAGGAGTCGTCAGGACCCGCTCAGCATGACCCGCAAAACCGCCCGAACTCTCATCTTTCCCCGAAACCGGAGGAAGTTCGCGGGACGGACACGGCGCGCGGGACGGGACACGCCGCGCCGGTCACCCGGACGGGGCGTCCCTCAGCCGGCGACGCTCACGGCAGCAGCGCCGAGGTGAGCGGGTGCACCGTCTCCTCGATCTCGTCGGCCACCCGGCTGAAGCACTGGTCGCCCCGGCCCCACGGGTCGTCCAGGTCGTCGGAGTGCAGCGCGGTCGCCCCCTGCCGGGCCGCGTCGACCGCCGCCACCAGGGCCACCCCCCGGGCGTACACGGCGTCCGGGGTGGCGTCGGCCGGCGGCAGGGCGGCGGTGTCCAGCGCACCGAGCAGCCTGCCGAACTCGCCCAGCACGAAGGTCCGCGACGCCGCGTCCGGGCGCAGCGCCACCACGTACTCCTGCTGGTCGGCGGTGGCGGTGAGGACCAGGTCGGCGGCGTCGATCAGGTCGGAGCGCAGCTTGCGGGCGGCGAAACCCTCGACGTCACCACCGCGACCGAGCACCTGCCGGGCGGCCGGCGGGTTCATCTCCTCCCCCGCGTGCCACCCGCCGGTGCCGGCGCTGTGGCTGTGCAGCAGCGCGTCCGCGTCGGCCGGGTCGACGCCGAGCCGCTCCAGCCGCTCGCGGACGGCGAGCACCAGCAGCCGTTCGGCCATCGGGGACCGGCAGATGTTGCCCATGCAGACGTGCAGGACGGTGAACGGCGGCACTCAGGCTCCCCGCTCGTCGAGAATGTCCGGCGCGACGTCGCGGAGCTGGTCGAGGGTGATCGCGCCGGCCCGCAGCAGCCGGGGCGTCTCCCCGGTCAGGTCGACGATGGTGCTCGGCACCGGGTCGGGGCAGGCCCCGGCCTCCAGGTAGACCCGCACCGAGTAGCTGAGCTGGTCGCGGGCCTCCTCCGCGGTCAACGCCGGCGACTGGCCCACCTTGTTGGCCGCGGCCACCGCCATCGGGCCGGTCTCCCGCAGCACCTCCAGCGCCACCGGGTGCAGCGGCATCCGGACCGCCACCGTGCCGTCGGCGTCGCCGCCCAGGTCCCAGGCGAGGCTCGGCGAGTGCTCCACCACGATGGTCAACGCACCGGGCCAGAACGCCTCGACCAGGTCACGGGCCGCGCGGGGCAGCGAGAAGACCAGGCCGTCGAGGGTGTGCCGGGAGCCGATCAGCACCGGCGGCGCCGCCTGGCTGCCGCCCCGGGCGTCGGAGAGGGCCTTGACCGCGTACGGGGTGAACGCGTCCGCGCCGATCCCGTAAACCGTGTCGGTGGGGAGAACGACCAGCTCGCCGTTCTTGACCGCCTCGATCGCCGCGGCGATGCCGCGGTCCCGGTCGGCGGGTGACCGACAGTCGTAGAGCATCACGAGGAGCCAGTCTGCCACGCCGACGCCCCGACGGCGTGCGGGCCGTCCGACCGGCGGGACGCGGTGGCGAACCGGGGGCGTCCGGCGAGGTCCCGGTGCGCCCGCACCGCCGTGTACCGGCCGTCGGCGGTCAGCAGCGCCGGCACCGCCCCGCCGTGCGTGTCGTCGTGCTCGACGCCCAGCTCGCCGTCGGGTCGCAGCAGCTCGGCCGCCCGGCGCAGCACCGGCCGCAGCACCGCCAGCCCGTCCGCCCCGCCGAACACCGCCTCGTCGGGGTCGTGCCCGGCCACCTCCGGCGGGACCGGCACCGACCGTGGCACGTACGGCGGGTTGCACAGCAGCACGTCCACCGCGCCGACCAGGTCGGCCAGCAGCCCCGGGTCGGTGACGTCGGCGGCCACCACCTCGACCGGCCGGTCCCCGGCGGCGGCCCGCCCGGCGGCGTTGCGGCGCAGCCACGTCAGCGCGGCCGGGGACCGTTCCACCGCCACCACCCGGGCCGCCGGCACCTCCTGGGCGACCGCCAGCGCGATCGCCCCGGAACCGCTGCACAGGTCGACCACCACCGGTTCCGGCCGGGTCAGCGCCCGCTCGACGCCCCAGCCGGCCAGCAGCTCCGTCTCCGGGCGGGGCACGAAGACCCCCGGCCCGACCGCCAGCTCCAGGTGCCGGAAGCCGGCCCGGCCGGTCAGGTGCTGCAACGGCTCCCGGTCGGCCCGCCGGGCCACCAACGCGTCGTACCGGGCCCGTTCGGCGGGGGTGAAGCCGTCGGTCAGGGCGAGCCTGCCCCGGGGCACGTCCAGCACGTAGGCGGCGAGCTGCTCCGCCTCGGACCGGGCCGAGGCCACCCCGGCGGCGGCGAGGGTACGGGCGGCGCGGGCCACCACGGGCGAGGTCCGCTCGTGTTCTGTCCCTTCGGACGGGTGGCGTGGGAGTGAGGTCACGCCATAATCATGAGGCGTCGCCGGTCCCGCCACGAGTGGGTGCGGCCGGGCGCACACCGACGGGAGGTTCGCCAGGTGGGGTGGCTCGACCGGGTCGATGACCAGGTTGACGCCCTCACGCATGCCCGCAGCCTCCAGGAGTCGAGCCGCTCGGCCGAGGCGGTCGGCGTACTCGACCGGGTGCTGCGCACCACCGCCGACCCGTACACCCGGGCGGACGCGCTGGTGCAGCGGCTCTGCGCGTTGATCAACCTGGGCCGGACGGCCGAGTTCACCCGGGCCATCGAGGAGGCCTCCGGGGCGGTACGCGACCTCCCCGAGCCCTACCTGCACGGGCACCTCAACGCGCTGGCCGCGCTCGCCGCGCACCACCAGGGCGCGCTGGACCGCTGCGTCACCCACCTGGTCCGGGCGGCGCGGGCGCTGGGCGCGGCGGAGGACCGGGACCGGGACACCGCCTGGGGCTGGCACGACCTGGCGATGGCCTACTCCTACCTGAGCTTCCACGGCTACGCGCTGGGCGCGATCGAGCGGGCCCGCCAGCACGGCGCCGCCGCCGGCATCCCCGAGGAGACCTTCGCCGCCCCCGGCATCCGGCTGCGCAACGCCGTCGCGCTGGACCACAACGGCGACAGCGACGGCTGCCTGCGGGTGCTCCGCGACATCGCGGCCGACCTGGCCCGGTTCGTCGACGACGGGCGGGCCGACCGGCTGCGGCCGAGCAGCCTCGCCGCGTACGGCTACGCGGCGGTCCGTCGGGCGGCGCTCGGCGACGCGACCCCGGTCGGCCCGGAGCCGGCCCGGCTGCTCGACCACGGCGGGGACAGCGCCCGCGCCCGGGACATGCGCCAGCTCGGTCACGTCTGCCTGGCGGTCGCCGACGGCCGTCCGATCGAGGCGATCACCCGCCTGGACTCGGCCCGGGTGTCGGCCGAGACGCTCGGCGCGGCGGAACTGTCCCGGCTGCGCAGCATCGCCTTCTCCCGGGCCGGTGACCACGCCGCCGCGCACCGCGCCGACCGGATGGCGTTCCGGCTGGCCGCCCAGCGCAACGACCGGCTGCGCGACGTCTACATCGACGGCATCGCGGCCCGCATCGACCACGAGGAGATGCGCCGGGAGGCCGCCCGCTTCGAGGGTGAGGCGCTCACCGACCCGTTGACCGGGCTGCCCAACCGGCGACGGCTGGAGCGCTACATCGGCTCGGTGGTGTCCCGGGGCGAGCGGGTGGTGATCGGCGTCTGCGACCTCGACGGTTTCAAGGCGGTCAACACCCACCACGGCCACCACTCCGGCGACCTGGTGCTGCAACGCATCGCCGGGGTGATCAACCGGGTGATGCGGCGGGGCGACTTCGTGGCCCGCTACGGCGGCGACGAGTTCGTGGTGGTGCTCTCCGGCGCCGGCATGACCGAGGCGGCCGAGGTGGCCCGCCGGATCGACGCGGCGGTGCGCACCGAGGACTGGGAGTCGCTGGTGCCCGGCACCCCGGTCGGGGTGAGCATCGGTTTCGCCGAGGTCGCCGGCACCGGCACCGCGCTGCGCGACGCCCTCGGTCTCGCGTTCGAGATCGCCGACCGGGAGATGCTGCGCGCCAAGGCCCGCTCCCGCGCCTCCTGAGACACCACCCCGTCCCCCGGGTTTCCCACCGGCCCGCCGGGCGCACGCCGGCGGGCCGCTGTGTGCCGGGCCCGACCGCCCGACCGGGTCAGCGGCGGGTCAGCTCGGTGTCGCCGGCGAGGCGGGCGGCCCGGTCCGCCTCGGCGAGGGCGTCCAGCACACCGTCCAGCTCCCCGGCGAGCGCCAGGTCGAGGTTGTACGCGGTGTAGCCGATCCGGTGGTCGGTGATCCGGTTCTGCGGGAAGTTGTAGGTGCGGATGCGCTCCGAACGGTCCACGGTGCGCACCTGCGCCTTGCGGGCGTCCGAGGCGGCGGCGTCGGCCTGCTCCTGGGCCACCGCCAGCAGCCGGGCCCGCAGGATGCGCATCGCCTGCTCCCGGTTCTGCAACTGGGACTTCTCGTTCTGGCAGGAGACCACCACGCCGGTGGGCAGGTGGGTGATGCGCACCGCCGAGTCGGTGGTGTTCACCGACTGGCCGCCCGGCCCCGACGAGCGGAACACGTCGATCCGCAGCTCGTTCGGGTCGATGGTGACGTCGACGTCCTCGGCCTCGGGCAGCACCAGGACACCGGCCGCGCTGGTGTGGATGCGGCCCTGCGACTCGGTGACCGGGACCCGCTGCACCCGGTGCACCCCGCCCTCCCACTTCAACCGGGACCAGACGCCGTTGCCGCCGTCCGGGACCCCCTTGGTCTTGATGGCCAGCGAGACGTCCTTGACCCCGCCGAGGTCGGAGTCCTGCGCGTCGATCACCTCGGTCAGCCAGCCGTGCCGCTCGGCGTACCTGGTGTACATCCGCAGCAGGTCCCCGGCGAACAGCGCGGACTCCTCGCCGCCCTCGCCGGCCTTGATCTCGATGATCACGTCCTTGGCGTCGTGCGGGTCGCGGGGGATCAGCAGCTCGGCCAGCCGCTCCTCCAGCGCCGGCAGGGTCGCCGCGATCGAGTCCGCCTCCTCGCCGAACGCCGGGTCCTCGGCGGCCAGCTCCCGGGCCGCGACCAGGTCGGCGCGGGCCTGTTCCAGCTCACCGGCGGCCTTGTACAGCCCGACCAGCTCGGCGTAGCGGCGACCGACCCGGCGGGCGGTGTTCTGGTCGGCGTGGATGGCCGGGTCGGCCAGCCGCTTCTCCAGCTCGGCGTACTCGTCGAGGAGGGCGGCCAGGCGCTCGCTGCTCATGCGGGGAATGCTCCTTCGACGGGTCCGGCGACGGTGGAACGGACACGGAGGTCACAGGGGGGCGCAACGGACGACGCCCGCGTCCGGCACGGGGCCGGACACGGGCGTCGTCGGTGGAGCTACTTGGCCTTCTTCGCCTGGACCTTGGCGTACTTCTGCTGGAACTTGGCGACCCGGCCCGCGGTGTCGAGGACGCGCTGCTTGCCGGTGTAGAACGGGTGGCAGGCGCTGCAGGTCTCGACGCTGATCGAGCCGCCCTTGGCGGTGCTGCGGGTCGTGAAGGAGTTGCCGCAGGAGCACTTGACCTCGGTCGTCGTGTACTCCGGGTGGATGTTGGGCTTCATGTCGCCTCGGTCCTTTCGTCAGGTGGTCGCCGGGTCGCCGCTGATCCCCCGCCGCCTGGTGCGCGACGGACTCGGGCGTGAACCGGAACCGGTGGCCGATTGACCAGTGTGCCATGGGCGTGAGCCGACCCGACGGGCGGGCCGCACGATCGGTCCGGCAGTGGTAACGCCCGTCCCGGCACCCGCATTCCCGCCGCTCACGGCCCGCATTCCTCGCCAGGCGGACGGACCGGACCGGGTGGGCTCCTCCCCCAGGTTCAGAAGCCCACCCGGCGGGTCCGCCGGGCGGCGGACGCCTCCCCAGGTTTCCTCCGCCGCCCGTCGGTGGCCGGCCCCGGCCCGCTCGGCCGGGACCCGCTCACCCCCAGTCAACCCGGCCACGCACAGAATTTTCAAGAGCTGCCCGGCCCATCGAAAGAAAAGTCCACAACCGCATTTCCCGGGTACGACGAAGGGCACGGCCGCTGCGGCCATGCCCTTCGTGGCGGTCTCACCCGGAGCGGGTCACTCCCCCGGTGTCGACTTGGCGATCTGCATCAGGAACTCGATGTTGGTGCGGGACTGCTTGAGCCGGTCGAGCAGCAGGTCCAGCGCCGCCTGCGAGTCCAGCGAGTGCAGCACCTTGCGGAGCTTGTGGATGATGGCCAGCTCCTCCGGCGCAAGCAGGATCTCCTCCTTGCGGGTGCCCGAGGCGCTGACGTCCACGGCCGGGAAGGTGCGCTTGTCGGCGATCTTCCGGTCGAGCTTCAACTCCGCGTTGCCGGTGCCCTTGAACTCCTCGAAGATGACCGTGTCCGCCATCGAGCCGGTCTCCACCAGCGCGGTGGCGAGGATGGTCAGCGACCCGCCGTTCTCGATGTTGCGGGCCGCACCCAGGAACCGCTTCGGCGGGTAGAGCGCCGTCGAGTCGATACCACCGGACATGATCCGGCCGGAGGCCGGCGCCGCCAGGTTGTACGACCGGCCGAGCCGGGTCACCGAGTCGAGCAGCACGACCACGTCGTGCCCCAGCTCGACCAGGCGCTTGGCCCGCTCGATCGCCAACTCGGCGACCGTGGTGTGGTCCTGCGGCGGACGGTCGAACGTGGCCGCGATGACCTCGCCCTTCACCGACCGCTGCATGTCGGTGACCTCTTCGGGCCGCTCGTCGACCAGCACCACCATCAGGTGGCACTCCGGGTTGTTGTGCGTGATCGCGTTCGCGATCGCCTGGAGCACCATGGTCTTACCAGCCTTGGGCGGCGACACGATCAGCGCCCGCTGCCCCTTGCCCAACGGCATCACCAGGTCGATCACCCGGGTGGTCAGGATGTGCGGCTCGGTCTCCAGCCGCAACCGCTCCTGCGGGTACAGCGGGGTGAGCTTGTAGAACTCGGGACGACGGCGGGCCTCGTCCGGCTCCATGCCGTTGATGGTGTCCAGCCGCACCAGCGGGTTGTACTTGTCCCGCCGCTGGTCGCCGCTGGCGCTGTTGTCCCGGGCAGCCCGGACGGCACCGGTGATCGCGTCGCCCCGGCGCAGGCCGTACTTCTTGATCTGCGACATGGAGACGTAGACGTCGTTCGGGCCGGCCAGGTAGCCGGTGGTCCGTACGAAGGCGTAGTTGTCGAGCACGTCGATGATGCCGGCCACCGGGACCAGGACCTCGTCGTCGCCGACCTGCGGCTCCCGGCCACCGCCGGTGTCGTTGCCGCCCTCGGCCCGGTCGCCCCGGCCCCGCCGACGGTCCCGGAACCGGCTGCGCCGGCCCCGCCGGCCACCGTTGTCGTCGTCGTCGGAGTCGTCCCGGTTGTCGCGGTTGTCGCGCTGACCGCGCTCGCCCGAGCGGTCGCCCCGGTCGTTGCGGTCGGCCCGCTCACCCCGGTCGTTGCGGTCGGCCCGGTCGTTGCGGTCCGTCCGCTCCGCCCGGTCGTTACCGGCCCGGTCGGCCCGCTCACCCCGGTCGTTGCCCGCCCGCTCCGCCCGGTCGTTACCGGCCCGCTCGGCGCGCTCGGTCCGATCGTTGCGGCCGGCCCGGTCGTTGTCCGTCCGCTCGGCCCGGTCGTTACCGGCCCGCTCGGCCCGGTCGTTACCGGCCCGCTCGGCCCGGTCACCGCCGGTCCGCTCGTTGGCGGCCCGCTCGGTCCCGGTCCGCTCGCCACGGTCCCGGCCGGTACGACCCTCGGCCCGCTCGGGACGCTCGGCGGCCTCGGCCGGCGGCTCCTCGGTGCGGGGCTCGACGGCCCGTGCCTCGGCGGCCGGCCGCGACTCGGCGGTGCTGGCCCGGCTGCGCCGGGTCCGGGTCCGGGTCTCGGGCTCGGTGGTGGCGGCAGGGGTGGCCGGCACCGGCTCCGCGGCACGCTCCGGGGTCACCTCGGCGTGCACCTCCTCCCGGACGGGAGCGGCCGCAGCCGCCACCTCGGCCCGCGGTCGAGGGGTGCCGGTCGCGGCGCCGCCCTGCTGCCGCTCGGAGATCGCGCTGATCAGCTCGCCCTTGCGCATGCGAGCAGTCCCGGAGATGCCGAGCGACGCGGCCAGGCTCTGCAGCTCCGGCAGCAGCATCGCCGACAGACCGGTACCGCTGCGCCGACGGCGGGCGGGGGCGGCGGTGGTGGCATCGCCAGCGACGTTGGAAACATCCGACGTCACGTCGGTGGTGTCGCTCAATGGATTCCTTCCCTCGATAGGCCGGGACTGCCCGGGATCGACAAGCAAGGTGGCCGGGCGGCCTCGGTGCACCCGCCTCGCATGACGCGTCGCGGGAGTCTGTGGCACAGCAGCCGGGCGGTTTCCCAACTCACCAACGTCGGTGAGCAGGTCTCGCCGTCTGCGGCGACCTGCGGAAACTGCGGTGCGGCGTGGGCCTTGGCAGGGGTGACGGGCTGACCGCCGAGAGCTTCGGGGTGCGCCGACCCGCAGAGAGATCGCGTGCTTCGCGGCTGTGCTGAGTCTAGAGCGTAATCAACTCTTCCGACCTGCGGCAACAGGGTCCCGCTCGGCGTGTCCAAGTCTACCCTGTGCAAGCGTCGCTCCGCGCGCCTCTACCGGCAACCGCCAGACTTCCCATTCTGTTCCCGGGTCGAACCCGTCGGGCGGCGCGGTGAACGCCAACACCGTCGGGCCCGCCCCACTGACCACGGCCGCCACACCGGCCGCACGCAACTCGCTGACCAGGGCAGCGGTCGTTGGCATCCCCGCCGCGCGGTAGTCCTGGTGCAGCCGGTCGACCGTCGCCGGCAGCAGCAGCTCCGGAGCGGCGGTCAACGCGTGCACCAGCAACGCCGACCGGCCCGCGTTCAACGCCGCGTCCCCGTGCGGCACCGTCGCCGGCAACGCCGCCCGCGCGGTGGCCGTCAGCCCCCGCACGGCCGGCACGAAGACGGTGGGCGAGACCCCGGCCGCGACCGGCAGCGAAACCGCCCGGCCACCGGTCGGCTCCGTCCAGGCGACGGTGAACCCGCCGAGCAGGCACGGCGCGACATTGTCCGGATGCCCCTCGATCTCGGCGGCCAGCCGCAGCACCGCGGCGTCGTCGAGCCGCTGCGCACCGTCGGTGACCAGCCCCCGGGCCAGCAGCACCCCCGCCACGATCGCCGCCGAGGAGGAACCCAGGCCCCGGGCCTGCGGAATCCGGTTCACGCATTCCAGGGCCAGCCCCGGCGGCTGCGCGCCGAGCAGGTCGAAGGCCGCCCGCATGGCCACGACCACCAGGTGCCGGTCGTCCGGCGGCAGGTCGCCGGCACCCTCGCCGGTCACCGCCACCCGGACACCGTCCGGGGTCACCTCGGCGGCCACGTCGTCGTGCAGGGCGAGGGCGAGCCCGAGGGCGTCGAACCCGGGGCCCAGGTTGGCGCTGGTCGCGGGCACCCGCACCCGCACCGGCCCGGAGGTGAAAGTCGTCGGCACGGGATCATGCTAGGGCCCGGGACCGACGGGGACCGCCTCGCCCGGACGGTGGAACTGGATCAGCTCGGCTAGCCTGACGCCGATCCATCGACCGGTCGGGAGGCGACGTGGCAATGCTCGGTTACCGGCTCACCCAGGTGCTGGGGCACCTGCCCATCCTGCTGACCCTGCTCACCGTCCTGGTGCTCGCCGCCACCGCCGGCCGCCGGCTGCCCGGCCGGTCCCGGTCGTTCCTGCTCGCCGGAGCCGTCGTCCTGCTGCTGCTGGAACTGCTCACCACCGCCTGGGTCGCGGCCCTGCCGGACCTGATCCGCTCCGGCGGGATCCGCCAGTACCAGTTGTGGAGCCTCGCCGTCAGCGCGGTCGGCTGGATCGGCTACCCGATCGGCCTGGGCCTCATCGTCGCCGCCGTCTTCGTCGGCCGCCGCGCCGCGCCCCCGGCCCCCGCGCCCGGTCAGCCGTGGGGCACCTGGACGCCGCCGGCCGGTGGCCCCCCGACCGGGCACCCCGGTGGCCCGCCGCCCGGCTACGCCGCCGGTCAGGCCGCGGAGCACCCGGGTCGGGGCGCGTGGGGCGGGAGCGACCACCCGCCGGCCGTCCCGCCGCAGGCCGACCCCCCGCCGGCCGCTCCGCCGCAGGGCGACCGCGCCGACTGAGCCGCCCCGCCCGCCGTCGTCAGCGGGCGGTCAGCGGGTCGCCCCCGGTGGCCGGGTCGGTGAGCGAGAGCCGGCGGGTGGCGATCCGCCAGCCCACCGCGTACACGACGGTGACCAGGCCGCAGCCGGCCAGCACCACCCGCTCGTCGACCAGGTCGACCACGCCGGCCACCACCAGCTGGCTGACCGAGATCGCCAGGGTTGCCAGCATCATGTCGGTGGCGAACACCCGGCCACGCAGCCGGTCGGGTACCTCGCCCTGCAGGGCGAAGTTCGACAGCACCCAGTTGCTGCCGCCGCCGAAGTGCGCCACGAAGACCAGCAGCAGCACCAGCGGGAACCAGCTCGCCACCGCCGCGCCCAGGTAGGCCAGCCCGTACAGCGACATCGACAGGGCCAGGCCGGGCAGCAGCCAGGCCCGGTTGGTCAGCACCCGGCTCATCAGGATCGGCCCCACCAGCGCCCCCGCCCCGCGCGCCGCGAACAGCAGTCCGGTGCCGACCGGCCCCGCCCCGTACAGGGCGGCCAGCAGGGGGAAGACGGTGAGCACACCGTTCCCCAGCCCCACCGCCGATTTCACCGTGACCAGCGCCAGCACCCGGGGCCGGTGCCGGATGTGGCCCAACGCCTCCCGGATCGCCGTCCAGGTGCGCGGCGTCGACCGGTCGGGCTCCCGGGCCGCCTGCAACGGCCGGCGGATCAGCGCGGCCAGGCCCGCCGCCAGCACCAGGCCGACCGCCCCCACCCAGAAGCAGGCGTACGGCCCGACCGCGGCGCTCAACACGCCGCCCAGGGACGCGCCGACCACCGTCATCGTCCCCCAGGCGGACCCGGCCACGGCGTTGCCCGCGGCCAGGTCGGCCGGGTCGAGCACATTAGGCAGGGCGGCCTGCGCCGACGGCGAGTAGAACGCCTTACCGACCGCCACCAGCGTGATCGCCACCATGGCCAGCCAGGCCGTCCCGGCGTCGCGGACACCGAGCAGCAGCAGCACGCCGAGCAGCGTCACGCCGTTCGCGGCCATCATGACCTTCCGGCGGTCGAACCGGTCGGCGATGGTCCCGGTGTACGGCAGCAGCAGCGCCAGCACCCCGGTGTCCAGCGCCAGCACCAGGGCGCCCCACACCCCGCTGCCGGTCAGCTCCGGCAGCAGCACCAGCAGCGGCACCATGACGAACCAGTCGGCACCGAAGACCACCAGCTCGGCGAGAAAGAGATTGCGGAAGTCCCGGTTGCGGGCGAGGACGGAGAGCGGAGAGGACACGTGCCCGGACCCTACCCCCCGGTTCGGGAGCCGGTCGGGTGGGCCAGCAGCTCGGAGACCGTGACGAAGGTGTAGCCCCGGGCCCGCAGGCCGGTGATCATCGTGTCCAGCCCGCGCAGCGCCACCTGACGGTTCTCCGGGCCCGCGTCGTGGGCGAGCAGGATGGTGCCCGGCACCACGTCGGACACGATCCGCCGGGCGTGCCCCGCCGGGTCGTCCGGGTACTCCCCCTCCACCATCTGCAACGACCAGAGCACGACCCGGTAGTCGAGGCGTACGGCGGCGTGCAGCACCCCGCCGCCCAGGTGCCCGTACGGGGGGCGGAGCAGCCGGGGTGGCGTCCCGGTGACCTCGGCGATGGCCTCGTGCGACCGCCGCAGGTCGTCGTGCACGGCCTCGGCGGCCGACCGCGCCAGGTCCCGGTGCCGCCAACTGTGGTTGCCCACCTCGTGCCGGGCCAGCCGCCCCCGGATCAGCCCGGCGTGCCGGCGCACCCGCTCCCCGACCAGGAAGAAGGTCGCCGGCACCGCGTGCCTGTCCAGAGTGTCCAGGACGCTCGGCGTCCACCGCGGCAGCGGGCCGTCGTCGAAGGTCAACGCCACCAGCGGTCGCGTGGTCGGGACGTGCCAGACCACCTGGAGCCCGCCCGAGCCGACGTCCTGCCGCCGGTTGCCGACGGTGGCGCTGGCCGGGCCGCCGGACAGCGGCAGGTGCCGGTCGGCCAGCCGGGTGCCCTGGGACATGCCGGCGGCCCCCAGCGCGACACCCCCGGCCAGCAGCGCCCCACCGCCCAGCACGCGCCGCCGGTCCCACCGCCTTCCGCCCGGTTCGGCCGGCTCCGCCCGATCGACGCCCATCACCCAGGGTGGATCGACGATGACCGACGGTAGAGGACCACGGGGTGACCGTACCCGGTGTTCGGCCCGCTGTCCCGGGTGCGACGCGACGCGCCCCCGGCCCGGTGACCCCAGACCGGGGGCGCGTCGTGGCACGACGGAGGCCCTCCCCCGACCCGGTCGCGGCGGGTCGGGGGTGGCCGCTGCGTACGCGGCCGGGAGGGCCTACTCGCTCGGCGGCAGCGGCGACCGGCGGCTCTTGGGCAGCCGCAGCACCTCGAACTGGTCGGTGCCGTCCACCAGCGCGGCCGACGGGGCCGGCCGGGCCGGTGGTTCGCCCGACGCCTCGGCCGCCGGGGCACCCACCGGCACCGGCACCTCGGCGTCCGGCTCGGCGGGCGTCGCGGTGGAGCCGTCCCCGTCGGAGTTCCGCCCCCGCCGACCGGCCCGCCGCTCGCGCAGCGACTCCTTGGTGCGTTCCACCATCGTGTAGAGGGTCGGCACCAGGACCAGGGTGAGCAGGGTCGAGCTGAGCAGGCCACCGATCACCACCACCGCGAGCGGCTGGGAGATGAAGCCGCCCTCGCCGGTCAGCCCGAAGGCCATCGGCAGCAGCGCGAAGATCGTCGCCACCGCCGTCATCAGGATCGGCCGGAGCCGACGCCGGCCGCCCTCGACCACCGCCTCGGTGATGCCCATTCCCTGCGCCCGGTACTGGTTGATCAGATCCAGCAGCACGATCGCGTTGGTCACCACGATGCCGACCAGCATGAGCACGCCGATCAGCGCCGGCACACCCAGCGGGGTCCCGGTGACCAGCAACAGGCCGATCGCGCCGGTCGCCGCGAACGGGATGGAGATCAGCAGGATCAGCGCCTGGGTGATGCTCCGGAACGTCGCCACCATGATCAGGAAGACGATCGCGATCGCCGCCAGCACGGCCAGGCCCAGATCACCGAAGGCGTCCTCCTGCTGGGCGCTCGCGCCACCCACGGCGATCGTCGCCCCCGGCACGTCCACGTCGTCCAGCCGCTTCTTCAGCTCGGTCGTGGTCGCGCCGAGATTGGAGCCGGTGGCCGTGCCGGTCACCGAGACGCTGCGCTCACCGTCGATCCGGGTGATCTGCTGCGGCCCCTCGCCCCGGGTGACGTCGGCGATGTCGTCCAGCTTCACCGGGCCCACCGGCAGCGCCCGCAACTGCTCCTCCGTCAGCGGCGGGGCCGCCGTCGTCCGCAGCACCACGTCCTGCTGCCCGCCGTCGAGGGTGACCCGACCCAGCGGGCTGCCCCGGTACGCCTGCGACACCAACTGCCCGACCGCCGCCTCGCTGAGGCCCACCCGGGCCGCGGCCAACCGGTCGACGGTCACGTCGACCCGGGGCACCCGGTCGGCCAGGCTGGTGGCGACGTCCTCGACGCCCGGGGTGCCGGCCATCGCGGCCCGCACCTGGTCGGCGGCCCGGTTCAGGGTGTCGGTGTCGGCGGCCTGGACGACCACCTCCAACTGGCTGCCCGAGGTGCCGCCCTGCCCGTTGCCGAAGCTCAACTCGCCGGCCCCGGACCCGAGCCGGTCGAACTCCCGGCGCAGGACCTCCTTCATCTCCTTGGCGTCGGTGTCACCGCCGAGCGCCACCGACCACTGGGCGGTGTTGTTGCCCCCGCCGCCCAGCCACGGCTGGTCGTTGCCGCCCGCGCTCACCTGGTAGGTCTCGACCCCGTCGGTGCGCGCCAGCACCCCCTCGACCAGGCGGGCGGCCTCGTCGGTGGCGGCCAGCCCGGACCCGGCCGGCAGCTTCTGGCTGATGTTCAGGGTGTCCTGGCCGGAGTCGTCGAGGAAGTTGGTCTCCAGCTTCTGGGCCAGCCCGAAGGTGCCGAACAGCAGCAGGATGCCCACCGCCACGGTGATCCACCGGGTCCGGCGGGTCCGGGTGGCGAATCCGATCGCCGGCAGGTACGCCCGCTGCAACGGGCTGCGCAGCTCCTTGGCCTCGGCGGCCCGACGCACCGCCTCGTCCGCCCCGTCACGCGGCGGCTTGAGGAACCAGTACGCCAGCACCGGGATCACCGTCAGCGACACCAGCAGCGAGGCGAGCAGGGCCACCGTCACGGTGATCGCGAACGGCGCGAAGAGCTGCCCGACGAACCCGCCCACCAGCGCGATCGGCGCGAACACCGCGACCGTGGTGAGCGTGGACGCGGTCACCGCCCCGGCCACCTCGCGGACGGCGGTGACGATCGCGTCCCGCTTGGGTTCGCCGTACTCCAGGTGGCGTTTGATGTTCTCCAACACCACGATCGAGTCGTCGACCACCCGCCCGACCGCGATGGTGAGCGCGCCCAGGGTGAGCAGGTTGAGCGAGTAGTCGCCGACCCAGAGGGCGAGCAGCGCCACCACCACCGACAGCGGGATGGACACCGCGGTGACCAGGGTGGACCGGACCGACAGCAGGAACACCAGGATCACCACGACCGCCATCAGCAGGCCGAGCAGCCCCTCGGTGGTCAGGCTCTCGATCGACTTCTCGACGAACGGGGCCTGGTCGAACACGATGGTCAGCTCGGCGCCCGAGGCGGACCGCAGGTCGTCCAGCCGGTCCCGGATGTCGTGCGAGATCCGTACGGCGTTGCCGTCCTGCGCGGCCGTGATCTGGACCCCGATGCTCTCCTTGCCGTTGGTGCGGGTGATGGCGGTGGCCGGGGCGAGCTGCTGCTCGACGGTCGCCACGTCACCGAGCCGGACCGGGGCGGCCTTCGGGGCGGTCGGGGTGAGGGCGATGCCCCGCAGCTGGTCGAGGGTGGTGACCGGGGCGCCCACCTGCACCGGCAGCGCGGTGGTGCCGTCGACGACCGCGCCGGCCGGGACGGCGACGCCGTTGGACTTCAGCGCGGTGGCGATCGCGGTCGGGCCCAGCTTGGCGGCGGCGAACTTCGCCGGGTCCGGCACGATCGTCACGACCTGCTCGCGGGTGCCGGTGACGGCGACCGTGCGGACCCCGTCGATCCCCTCCAGCTCGGGAACCACCGTGTCGCGCAGCTTGGCGGCGAGCGCCTGCTCGTCACCGCCGCCGGTGGCGGCCAGCACCACGGCCGGCAGGTCGTCGGTGCTGCCGGTGATGACCTGCGGGTCCACGTCGTCGGGCAGCTGGGCGTCGACCCGGCTCAGCGCGGTCTGCATCTTGTTGGCCACGTCGTCGACGTCGGTGCCGAAGACGAACTCCACGGCGATCGTCGCCGACCCCTCCCGCGAGGTGGAGGTGACCTTCTCCAGCCCGGGGATGCTCTGGAGGCTGTTCTCGATCGGCTCGGTCACCTGCGCCTCGACGATCTCCGGCGAGGCACCCGGGTAGACCGCGACGACGAACGCGCCGGGGAACTCCAGCGAGGGCAGCAACTGCTGCTTGAGCGAGGGGACGGTGAACGCCCCGAACGCCGCGGTCACCACCGCGATCAGGGCGACGAGCCCCCGGTTGGCGAGGCTGGATCTGGCGAGCAGCGACATCGGCGTGGCTCACTCCTGGGAGAGGGGATGGGCGTGGGGAAAGTCTGCCCGACCCGGTATTCCCTGCCCGTAACGGGGTGGTCACGTCACCCGCCGGCCGGGTCGACGGGGACGGCATGGGGCCGGCACCGCCGCCCGGGGCGGGGTCGGGATCAGGCGAGGTCGAGCGAGCGGGCGGCGGTCAGGGCGTCGTTGGCGATGGTGATCGGGGCGGGCGCGGTGGAGATCGCCCACTCCGGGTCCTTCAGGCCGTGGCCGGTGACCGTGCAGACCACCGTCGCCCCGGCCGGCACCCGACCCTCGGCACCCTGCTGGAGCAGACCCGCCACGCTGGCCGCGCTGCCCAGCTCGACGAAGACCCCCACCTCCCGGGCCAGCAGCCGGTACGCCGCCAGGATCTCCCGGTCGGTCACCGCGGCGATCAGGCCCTGCGAGGCGTCCCGGGCGTCGAGCGCCTTGGTCCAGCTCGCCGGGTTGCCGATCCGGATGGCGGTGGCGATCGTCGACGGCTCCGGCACCACCTGGCCGTTGACGATCGGGGCCGCCCCGGCGGCCTGGAAGCCGTACATCTTCGGGGCGCGGGTGGCGTTGCCGTCCCGCAGGTCCTCCGAGTAGCCCATCCAGTAGGCGGAGATGTTGCCGGCGTTGCCGACGGGCAGGCAGTGGATGTCGGGGGCGTCACCGAGCGCCTCGACGATCTCGAAGGCGGCCGTCTTCTGGCCGTGCAGCCGGTCCGGGTTGACCGAGTTGACCAGGGCCACCGGGAAGTCCTGGGCGAGCTTGGAGGCCAACGCCAGGCAGTCGTCGAAGTTGCCCTGCACCTGGAGCAGCTTGGCCCCGTGCACCAGCGCCTGGGCCAGCTTGCCCAGCGCGATCTTGCCCTGCGGCACCAGCACCGCGCAGGTGATCCCGGCGCGGGCCGCGTACGCGGCGGCGGAGGCGCTGGTGTTACCGGTGGAGGCGCAGATGATCGCCTTGTCGCCGGCCTCGACGGCCTTGGAGACGGCGACGGTCATGCCGCGATCCTTGAACGAGCCGGTCGGGTTGGCCCCCTCGACCTTGAGGTAGACGTCCGCGCCGAGCCGGGCTGAGAGCGCCGGCGCGGGCAGCAGCGGGGTGTTCCCCTCGTGCAGGGTGACCACGGGCGTGGCGTCGGTGACCGGCAGCCGGTCCCGGTACGTCTCGATCAGGCCCCGCCACATGTCGCTCTCCTCGCCTCTGCCGCCCCGGTCGTGCCGGGGCCCCTGCCAGCCTGGACCAGCCTCGTCGACCGGGCCCCGGCACACCCGTCGATAACCATCAGGCGAGACGCCCGGTCATGCCCCGCCCTCGACCCGCAGCACACTGGCCACCGACCGGACGATGTCCAGCCCGCGCAGCTCCCCCACCGTCGCGGCGAGCGCGGCGTCCGGGGCGACGTGGGTGACGATGACCAGGTCGGCGTCCTCGCCACGGCCGGCCGGACCGCCGCCGGCCGGCCCCTGCCGGACGGTGGCGATGGACACGTCGTGCCGGGCGAACACGCCGGCCACCGCCTGGAGCACCCCCGGCCGGTCGACCACGTCGAGACTGATGTGGTAGCGGGTCAGCGCCTCGCCCATCGGCCGGACCGCCAGGTCGGCGTAGGCGGACTCGCTGGCCGCGTGGGCACCGGCGAGCCGGTTGCGGGACACCGCGACCACGTCGCCGAGGACCGCGCTGGCGGTCGGCGCGCCACCGGCCCCCCGGCCGTAGAACATCAGCTGCCCGGCCGCCTCGGCCTCGACGAAGACCGCGTTGAACGCGTCGCCGACGCTGGCCAGCGGGTGGGTCAGCGGGATCATCGCGGGGTGCACCCGGACGCTGACCGTCTCCCGGCCGGCGGCGTCGGTGCCCCGGGCGGCGATGCAGAGCAGCTTGATGGTGCAGCCCATCGCCTTGGCGCTGGCCATGTCGGCGACGGTGACCTCGGTGATGCCCTCGCGGTGCACGTCGGCGGCGGTGACCCGGGTGTGGAAGGCCAGCGACGCCAGGATGGCGGCCTTCGCGGCGGCGTCGAAGCCCTCCACGTCGGCGGTCGGGTCGGCCTCGGCATACCCCAGCTCGGTCGCCTCGTCGAGCGCCTCGGCGAAGCCGGCGCCGGTGGCGTCCATCGCGGAGAGGATGAAGTTGGTGGTGCCGTTGACGATGCCGGTGACCCGGTTGATCCGGTCGCCGTGCAGCGACTCGCGCAGCGGGCGCAGCAGCGGGATCGCCCCGGCGACGGACGCCTCGTAGTAGAGGTCGGCCCCGCCCTCGGCCGCCGCGTCGTGCAGAGAGGCACCGTCCTCGGCGAGCAGCGCCTTGTTGGCGGTGACCACGCTCTTGCCGGCGCGCAGCGCCTCCACCAGCCAGCTCCGCGCCGGCTCGATGCCGCCGACCACCTCGACGACGACGTCCACGTCGTCGCGTTTGATCAGGCCGAGCGGGTCGGTGGTGAACAGCGCCGGGTCGACGGGGAGGTCACCCCGGTCCCGGCCGAGCCGGCGCACGGCGATACCGGCGATCTCCAGCGGAGCGCCGATCCGGGCGGCCAGGTCGGCGGCCTGCTCGTGCAGCAGCCGGACCACCTCGCTACCGACCGTTCCGCAGCCGAGCAGGGCCAAGCGCACAGGTGACGTCATCCCACATCCAAAGCGAGCAGGTCTTCTTCGGTCTCCCGCCGTACGATCAGCCGGGCTCGGCCGTCACGCACCGCTACCACCGGGGGGCGGGGCACATGGTTGTAGTTGCTGGCCATGCTCCGGCAGTACGCCCCCGTGCCGGGGACCGCGACAAGATCTCCGGGCTGCACGTCGGCGGGCAGGAATTCATCCTTCACCACGATGTCCCCGGACTCACAGTGCTTTCCCACCACGCGGGCCAGCAGTGGCTCGGCCGTCGAGGCCCGGCCGGCGAGCGTCGCCGAGTACGAGGCGTCGTAGAGCGCGGTCCGGATGTTGTCGCTCATCCCGCCGTCCACGCTGACGTACGTGCGCAGCCCGTCGACGTCCTTGACGGTGCCGACCTCGTAGAGGGTGAACACGGCGGGGCCGACGATGGCCCGGCCCGGCTCGATCGACAGGTGCGGGACGGCCAGGTTCTCCGCCGCGCACTCCGAGTCGACGATCTTGCGGAGCCGCTTGGCCAGCTCCGCCGGGGTCGACGGGTCGTCCTGCGTGGTGTACGCGATGCCGAAGCCGCCGCCCAGGTCCAGCTCGGGCAGCTCCACCCCCCGGGCGTCGCGGATCTGCGCCTGCAGGGCGAGCACCCGGCGGGCGGAGACCTCGAAGCCGCTGGTGTCGAAGATCTGCGAACCGATGTGCGAGTGCAGCCCGCGCAGGTCCAGCACGCCCTCGTCGATGACCCGGAAGGCGGCTGCGGCGGCGGCCCCGCCGGCCAGCGAGAAACCGAACTTCTGGTCCTCGTGGGCGGTGGCGATGAACTCGTGGGTGTGCGCCTCCACCCCGACGGTGACCCGGATCAGCACGCCGGGGCGGACCCCGCGCTCCCGGGCCAGCGCGGTGAGCCGGTCGATCTCGGTGAACGAGTCGAGGATGATCCGCCCCACCCCGGCGTCCAGCGCCCGGGTCAGCTCGGCGACGGACTTGTTGTTGCCGTGGAAGCCGATCCGCTCCGCCGGCATCCCGGCCGACAACGCGGTGGCCAGCTCGCCGCCGGAGCAGACGTCCAGGTGCAGGCCCTCCTCGGCGATCATGCGGACCACCGCCCGGCAGAGGAACGCCTTGCCGGCGTAGTAGACGTCCACGTCCGGGAAGGCGTCCCGGAAGTCCCGGGCGCGCGAGCGCAGGTCGTCCTCGTCGAGGACGTACGCCGGGGTGCCGTACCCGGCGGCCAGCTCGCGGACGTCGAGACCCGCGACGGTCAGCGCGCCGCCCGCGCCGCGCTCGACCTGGCGCGGCCAGAGCTGCGGCACCAGGGCGTTGACGTCGGCCGGGGGACGCAGCCAGCCCGGCCCCCGGTCCCCGATGTCGCCGTGCATCGCACCGGCTTCGTGGGCACGCATCAGGGCTACATCCTCTCCGGGGCGGAGACGCCGAGCAGGCGCAGCCCGTTGGCGATCACCGTGCGGGTGGCGTCGTTGAGCCAGAGCCGGGCCCGGTGCAGGTCGGTGACCTCCTCGTCGCCGCGCGGCAGGACCCGGCAGTTGTCGTAGAACCGGTGGTACGCCCCGGCGAGGTCCTCCAGGTAGCGGGCGACCCGGTGCGGCTCGCGCAGCTCGGCGGCGGCGGCGACCACCGCGGGGAACTCGGCGAGCGCCTTGAGCAGCTCGTTCTCCTTGTCGTGGTCGAGCAGCTCGGGGTGGAACCCGGCCCCGTCGCCCCGGCTCAGGCCGACCTCGGCGGCGTTACGGCCGACGCTCGCCGTCCGGGCGGCGACGTACTGCACGTAGTAGACCGGGTTGTCACGGGTGGCCCGGGTCCACAGCTCGACGTCGATGTCGATGGGCGAGTCGCTGGAGTAGCGGGCCAGCGCGTAGCGGGCGGCGTCCACCCCGATCGCGTCGACCAGGTCCTCCAGGGTGACCACGGTGCCGGCGCGCTTGCTCATCCGCAGCGGGACGCCGTCCCGGACGAGGTTGACCAGCTGGCCGATGAGGATCTCCAGGTTGACCGCCGGGTCGTCGCCGAAACAGGCGGACATCGCCTTCATCCGCCCGATGTAGCCGTGGTGGTCCGCACCCAGCATGATCACGACCCGCTCGAAGCCGCGCTCCCGCTTGTCCAGGTAGTAGGCGCAGTCGGCGGCGAAGTACGTCCACTCGCCGTTGGACTTGCGCAGCACCCGGTCCTTGTCGTCACCGAAGTCGGTGGTGCGCAGCCAGGTCGCCCCGTCGGCCTCGTACAGGTGGCCCTGCGCGCGCAGCCGGTCCAGGGCGAGGTCCAGCTCGCCCCGGTCGTGCAGGTCCTTCTCGTTGAAGTAGGTGTCGAACTCCACCCCGAAGCCGCGCAGCGAGGACCTGATCTCGGCGAACATCAGCGTGACGCCCTCGACCCGGAACACCTCCTGGGCCTGCGCGTCGGGCAGGTCGAGCACGTCCGGCCGGACCGCCCGGACCTGCTCGGCGATCTCGGCGATGTACGCCCCGCCGTAGCCGTCCTCGGGGGCCGGCTCGCCCTTCGCCGCGCACAGCAGCGACCGGGCGAACCGGTCGATCTGCGACCCGGCGTCGTTGAAGTAGTACTCGGTGCCGACGTCGGCGCCGGTGGCCCGCAGCAGCCGGCTGAGCGCATCACCGACGGCCGCCCAGCGGACCCCGCCGATGTGCACCGGGCCGGTCGGGTTCGCCGAGACGAACTCCAGGTTGATCCGCTGGCCGGCGAGCCGGTCGCTGCGGCCGTACTCCGCGCCGGCCTCGACGATCACCCGGGCGAGCTGACCGGCGGCGGCCGCATCGAGCCGGATGTTGAGGAACCCCGGGCCGGCGATCTCCACCGACTTGATCCCGGCCGCCCGGCCGAGCTGGTCGGCCAGCGCGGCGGCCAGCTCCCGGGGCGGGACGCCCACCTTCTTGCTGAGCTGGAGCGCCAGCGTCGAGGCGTAGTCGCCGTGGTCGGGATTGCGCGGTCGCTCCACCGCCGTGTGCGCCGGGAGCGCGGCGGGGTCGAGCCCACGCTCGGTGAAAACGGCGTGGGCTGCGGAGAGGACGACCTCGGCCAGTTCTGCGGGAGTCACCGAACCATGTTATCGGGGGTAGACTCGGGCACTCGGCGGCGACCCTGAGCGTCACCCGGCCCGCCAGATCCCCTGACCGACCGACCTGACGAGGCACGATGAGCATCAGCACCCCGGGCGGCCCGCAGCGCCGTCCGACCGTGGTCAGCACCGGTAAGAAGCCGGCGGCCGGCCGGCCCGCGGCCGACGCCAAGCCCGGGGGCGGCAAGTCCGCGGGCGCGCCCCGGCAGACCTCGGGCGGTAAGGGCCCCCGCAAGCCGATCACGCCGGTGAAGGTGAGCCAGGGCCGGTCCTGGGGCCCGATCGCCCTGTTCGTCGCCGTGGGCGTGCTCGCCGTCTCGATCATCGGCTACGGCGCGTACGCGGCCTTCCAGGGTTCGAAGTCGTGGGAGCAGCGGGCCGCCGACATCGACGGCATCGTCGACTTCCGGGACAAGGACCCCAAGCTCGTCCAGGGTGGCCAGCACCAGCAGGGCGCGATCAAGTACGACGTGCTCCCGCCGGTGGCCGGCCCGCACAACCCGGCCTGGCAGAACTGCATGGGTGACGTCTACGACGCCCCGATCGCCAACGAGCACGCGGTGCACAGCCTGGAGCACGGCACGGTGTGGATCACCTACCGCCCCGACCTG
Organism: Micromonospora humida; assembly: GCF_016901255.1. NCBI lineage: Bacteria > Bacillati > Actinomycetota > Actinomycetes > Micromonosporales > Micromonosporaceae > Micromonospora > Micromonospora humida. Next base: position 213,506 of record NZ_JAFEUC010000011.1, on the reverse strand, counting down.
CCGGCCGACCAGGTCAGCAAGCTCCGCAGCAAGGTGCAGGGCGTCGAGAAGGCCATGCTCAGCCCGTTCGAGGGGCTGGACAAGCCGATCTCGCTCCAGGCGTGGGGCTACCAGCTCAAGGTCGACAACGCCGACGACAGTCGGATCGACGAGTTCATCAAGACCCTGCGGGTGAACGCCTCGGTCGAGGGCCCGAACGCCAACTGCGGTCAGGGCATCACGGCCACCGGCACCGCCCCGCGCGACAACCTCCCGCAGCAACAGCAGCAGCCCACCCAGTGAGGACGTGGCGATGACCGCTCCCGCGACGACCGACACGCCGCCCGTCGAGCCCCCGGTCACCTCCTCAGGTGACCGGCGGCCCGCCGGCCGTTACGGCGTGCTCGCGCTGGCCGCCGCCGTCGTGGTCGGCCTCCTCCTCGGGTACGCCGGCGGACTGCTCACCCCGACGTTGACCCGGCCGGGCGACAGCTCGGCGGAGGCCGGCTTCGCCCGGGACATGAGCACCCACCACGCCCAGGCGGTCGAGATGGGGCTGATCGCCTTCGACCGGGGCACCGACCCCGAGGTACGGCAGATCGGCGGCGACATCGCCACCGGCCAGCAGGGCGAGATCGGCACCATGCAGACCTGGCTGCGGTCGTGGGGGCTCGACCCGACCGGCAGCGAGCCCCGGATGGCCTGGATGCCCGACGGGGCCACGGTCGAGAACGGCCTGATGCCCGGCATGGCGACGCCGGAGGAGATGGCCAAGCTGCGTGTCGCCCAGGGGCGCGAGCTGGACGTCCTCTTCCTCCAGATGATGATCAAGCATCACCTCGGCGGCATCCACATGATCCAGGGCATCCTCGACGCCGGCAGCGACGATGACGTCCTCAAGGTCGCCCAGATCATGAAGAACACCCAGCAGACCGACCTGACCAACCTGCAGAACGCGTTGAAGCGCCTGGGCGGCTGACCCGCCCGACCTTCCTGAAGGCCCGCGTACCGCCCAGGCGGACGCGGGCCTTCGCGGTCTTCGACCCCGATGACAGGTTATGGGCGATTTGCATCTTTAGCACGCTGCGCACCTTTGAGCCCCTACGAGAGGTTTCTACCCACATATCGTGACCAGTTGCGATTAGTGCTCGTTGCGTAGGACGTGGGGGTTGCACTCAGAGACGCGCGGCGCTCGGTCACCAGCTGGTGCCGACGCCACACCATCGGCGGTGACGGAGCGGTGGCAGCCGCCCGTCGCGGACACCGGCAGGGCGAGTCGGGAGCGCTCAGCCGGCAACAGGAACTCGAACTGATCGACGTACTGCGCGGCGTCCACCCCGACGGGTTCGGGCTGGACGAGGAACTCTGGACACGCCAGAGCCTCGCCGCGCTGATCCAGCGCCGCTTCGACCTCACCATGGACACCGGCACCGTCGGGGCGTACCTGCGGGCCTGGGGGCTGGGTCCCCGGGAACCGCGCGAGCGGGCCTGCGGGCTCTGCGTCGGTGCGGTCGAGCGCTGGGTGCGCGGCGAGTACCCGGCCATCACCCGGGCCGCCCAGGAACACGACGCGGAGGTCTACTGGATCGGCCGGGTACGCCTGCTCGGCACCATGCCCGCCGCCGAGGTGATCTCGGCGGTGTCCTCCCGGGGCCGGGTCCGGTTCATGGTCACCACGCCGAGCGTGGACCCGCCACTGCCCCGCGACTTCGTGCTCCGGCTCAGCGGCGCCGACCAGCACCCGGTGCACCTGATCGTGGACGGCTCCTGGCCCCGCAACGAGTGGCCCCGCCGGCTGCCCCGGCGCATCGTCCTGCACCCGCTGCCGAGCTGCGGGCGCACCCTGGCACCGCCTGACCGCCTGACCGCCTGACCGCCTGACCGGCCAGCCGGCCATCGACCACCGGTCTCGATCCGCCCGGCCCGGTGGCGGTGGCCGATCCGCCTCGCCCGGCCGGTGGCCGATCCGCCAGGCCCGGCCGCCGGCGACGTTCCACCGCCGACGGCCGTCGCGGTCGACCCCGGCCCGCCACCATGATCACGCAGGTCAGCGGGGTGCGCCGGTGGGGGCCGGGTGGCGATTCGGTGATCCCGGAGGGGTTTGCTACTCTTCTCAGGTCGCTGAGCCCCCGTAGCTCAGGGGATAGAGCACCGCCCTCCGGAGGCGGGGGCGCAGGTTCGAATCCTGCCGGGGGCACACTTGCTAAGGAAGCCGCGACCAGCACGAGAAGGCCGCTGACCAGGGGAAACCCGATCAGCGGCCTTCGTCGTGTGTCCGGCCGTCAACGACCCGGGCGGGCGTCCGGGTCACCGCGACGATCCACGCAGTATCGCCCCCGTGGCGCTGTCCCGGCTCGATGATGCCGCTCCATCGGCCCACAGGAGTCGATCACCACCCGGCCGGGCGGGCGACGGCCGGTCAGGGGGCTTCGCGGCGGGCTCTGGCGCGGCGTTTTCCCTCGTGCATGGCCTGCACCCGGGGCACCGGGATGGTCCGTCCCTCGGCCACCAGGTCGGCGGGCAGCCGCTGCGGCGCAGGCATCGCCCCGGCCCACGGGTCCCGGTCGCCGAGCATCGCCGGAACGGTCCGCACGGTGAAGTCGCCGGGGGTGACCCGGTCGAGGTCGTCCCAGGCCACCGGGAAGGAGACCGGCAGCCCGGGGCGCATCCGGGGGCTGTACGCGGCGACCACCGTCGCCCCGCCGGCCCGGGTGGGGTCGACGAAGACCCGGCCGCCCCGGTCCTCCCGGATGAAGGCGGTGGTCGCCGCCTGCGGGTCGAGACGCTCGGTGTGTACGGCGAGCGCCCGGGTCGCGGCGGCCACCTCCTCGGCGGTGCTGTCCGGGTGCACCGGTACGAAGACGTGCAGCCCCTTGGCCCCGCTGGTCTTCACCGCTCCGGCCAGCCCGACGTCGGCCAGCGCCCGGCGGACCGCCCCGGCGACCCGGGCCACCGTGGGGAAGACGTCCCCCTCGGGCGGGTCGAGGTCGAGCACGAGGTGGGTGGGCTGCCCGGGGCGGGTCGCGGTGACCAGCGTCGGGTGGTACTCGATCGCCCGCTGGTTGGCGAACCAGAGCAGGGTGCGCCGGTCGTCGCAGAGCGCGTACGACACCTGGCGGTGCGAGGTCTCGGCCCAGATCGCGGTGCGGCGTACCCAGTCGGGGGTGTATTTCGGCAGGTTCTTCTGCATGAACGGCTCCTGCCCGCGCAGCAGCCGGACCACCGACAGCGGCCGGTCGTGCAGGCCGGGCAGGATGCGCTCGTGTACGGCGTCGAGGTAGTCGACCAGGTCCCGCTTGGTCAGGTCGCTCCCGGCGAGCAGCGGCTGGCCCAGATTGGTCAGGTCGACCCCGTCCCGCGTCTCCTCCGCCCCACCCATCCGCCCACCCTCCCGGCCGTGCCGGCCCGGCGCAACCCCGACACGGTCGACGGCCGGTCCCGTCGTCGAGGTGTCCGTCTGTGACCATGACACCGGCGGAAGGAGAGCCCTCGTGTCCCGGGAACACAGCGACGGCCGCACCGGCGGGCAGCAGGACGACGACGAGTGCGCCGGTGGCGGGCGGGACGGCGACTGCACCCTGCGGGAGGCGCTGGACCGGGTGGGCGGCAAGTGGGCGATCGGCATCCTGCTGGCCGCCTCCCCCGGCCCGGTCCGCTTCTCGGAGTTGACCCGGCAGGTCGAGGGGATCAGCCGCCGGATGCTCACGTTGACCCTGCGTAACCTGGAGCGGGATGGCCTGTTGCACCGTCGGGTGCATCCGGGCGTGCCGCCGAGGGTCGAGTACCGGGCCACCCCGATGGCGTTGGAGCTGTACGAGCCGTTGCGGGCGCTGACCGCCTGGGCGGACCGGCACCGGGCGGCGATCAGCGAGGCGCGGGCGGCGTACGACCGGGAGCACGGCCGGGGGTGAGCGGCACCGCGCTGTGGCGAACGCCACCGACTTGCTCTGACCGATCGGTCAGGGTCTGACCGATCGGTCAGGCATGCTGGAACGCATGATCCGACGTACCCCCCGCACGCACGGCGAGATCCTCGCCGCAGCGGCCCGGCGGTTCGCGGTGACCGGCTACAAGGGCACCTCGTTGCAGGACATCGCCCGCGAGGTGGGCTGTTCCAAGGCGGCGGTGCTCTACCACTTCGCGGGCAAGGAAGCCCTGCTCGCCGAGCTGATGGCAGGACCGATCGCGGTCCTCTGTGAGCTGGACGAGCGGATCTCGGCGCTGACCGGCGCGGCCGCGCAACGCGTGGCGGCGGAGGGCTTCGTCGACCTCGCGGTGCGGTTCCGGGGTGAGATCGCGCTGCTGCGCGGGGAGTTCCCGGAACTGCTCGCCCAACCGGCCTTCGCCCACATCCAGCGGATCTCCGAGCGGCTGATCGAGGCGATGACCGGCCCCGACGGCGGGCAGGACGCGCGGGTCGCCGCGCTGGTGCTGCTCGCCGGCATCGCCGAGGGGTGCGGCGCGTTCGCCGACATCTCCGACGAGGAACTGCGTCCCGCCCTGCTGGCCGTCGCCCAGCGGGTGCTCGTCACCCCCACACCGCCGCCACCACGGCCACCTCTCGACCACCAACACCAGGATTGAGGACAAGGATCTGATGGCGACCCTGCTGTACCGGCTAGGCCGGGCATCGTTGCGCCGCCGGCGACTCGTCGTCGCCGTATGGCTCGTCGTACTCGTCGGCCTCGGCATCGCCGCCGCCACCCTGAAGGGCCCGACGGCCAGCAACTTCACCATGCCCGGCACCGAGTCGCAGCAGGCGTTGGACCTGCTCGCCGAGCGGTTCCCGGCAGCCAGCGGCGCCACCGGCACCATCGCGGTGAAGGCACCCGCCGACGGCCAGTTGACCACCCCGGACGGGCAGGCCGTGGTGAAGGGGGTCGTCCAGGAGGCGGCCACCCTGCCCGGCGTCATCGGCGCGGTCGACCCGTACCAGTCACAGGCGATCACCCCCAACGGCCGCTACGCGCTGATCCAGGTGCAGTTCGCCACCGGCGCGGACGACGTCACCGACGACCAGCGGGCGGCGTACGAGAAGGTCGGCGCGCAGGCCGAGGCCCAGGGGTGGCAGATCGCCCCCGGCGGTGAGGTGCTCAACGCGGAGCCGGAGGTCGGGTCGACCGAGGCGCTCGGCGTGCTCGTCGCCGCGATCGTCCTGATCATCACGTTCGGGTCGCTGGTCGCGGCCGGGATGACCATGCTGAACGCGCTGATCGGCGTCGGGGTCGGCATGGCCGGCCTGTTCGCGCTCAGCAGCGTGGTCGAGCTGACCAGCACCGCGCCCATCCTGGCCCTGATGCTCGGCCTGGCGGTCGGCATCGACTACTCGCTGTTCATCACCTCCCGGCACCGGCAGCACCTGCTCGAAGGGCTCACCCCGGAGGAGGCTGTCGGACGGGCCGTCGGCACCGCCGGTTCCGCCGTGCTCTTCGCCGGCGCCACCGTGGTCATCGCGCTCGCCGGCCTCGCCGTGGTCGGTATCCCGTTCCTCACCGTGATGGGTCTGGCCGCCGCCGGCACGGTCAGCGTGGCGGTGCTGGTGGCGATCACCCTCGCCCCGGCGCTGCTCGGCTTCGCCGGCCGCCGGGTGCTGCCCCGCAAGCTGCGCAACGTCACCCCGGCGGCCGAGGCCACCGACACCGTCGACGCCGTGCCGGCCGCCGAGGACCGTTCCGGCTTCGGGTTCCGCTGGGCGCAGTGGGTGACCCGGCTGCGCATCCCGGTGATCCTGGTCGGCCTGCTCGGTCTCGGGCTGCTCGCCCTGCCGGCGCAGGACATGCGGATCGCCCTGCCGGACGCCAGCACCGCCCCGGTGGGCAGTCCGGCCCGCACCAGCGCCGACCTGATCCGGGAGGGCTTCGGTCCGGGCTTCACCGGCCGGCTCGCCGTGGTGGTCACCTCGGACTCCCCGCAGGACACCGCCGCGGCCGTGCCGCAGGTCGCCGCGCTGGTCCAGCGTACGGACGGGGTGTTGGCGGTGGCCCCGCCGCAGCTCGACCCGTCCGGGCGGACCGCGCTGATCGGGGTGATCCCGAAGAGCGGGCCGACCGATGCGGCCACCGAGACGCTGGTGCACGACATCCGGGACCGGGTGGGCTCGATCGGCAACGCCGAGGTGCTGCTGACCGGCGTCACCGCGATCGGCATCGACGTGTCCGAGAAGCTTTCCGACGCGATGCCGGTCTACCTGCTGCTCGTGGTGGGGCTGTCGATCCTGCTGCTGATGCTGGTCTTCCGGTCGATCCTGGTGCCGGTGAAGGCCGCGCTGGGCTTCCTGCTCACGGTGGCCGCCACCTTCGGCATCACCGTCGCGGTGTTCCAGCAGGGTCACCTCGCCAGGCTGGTCGGCCTGGACAGCCCGGCCCCGCTGATCAGCTTCCTGCCGATCCTGCTGATCGGCATCCTGTTCGGCCTGGCCATGGACTACGAGGTCTTCCTGGTCTCCCGGATGCGGGAGGACTTCGTGCACGGGGACACGGCCCGGCAGGCCACCATCAACGGGATGGGGCACGGGGCCCGGGTGGTCACCGCCGCCGCGCTGATCATGATGTCGGTCTTCGGCGGCTTCGTCTTCCTCGACGACCCGGTGATCAAGTCGATGGGCTTCGCGCTCGCCGTCGGGGTCGCCATCGACGCCTTCGTGGTGCGGATGACCATCGTTCCCGCCGTGATGTCCCTGCTGAACGCCAGGGCGTGGTGGCTCCCCCGCTGGCTCGACCGGGCCCTGCCCAACGTCGACATCGAGGGCGAAGGCCTCCGCGCCCACCTCGACAAGGAGCCGGTCAACGCCTGACCCTGCCGATCATGGAGTTGTGGTGCCGGACGGAACGGGAGGAACACCCTCGGACCGGGCACCACAACTCCATGATCCACGCAGGAGACGGGGGGACGGGGTTACACGCCGGCGGGGTAGGTTTCCAGTTCGCCGGTGGTGGTGTGGGTGGGTAGGGGGTGCAGGGCGGTGGACTCGTCGCACCAGACGAGGGCGTCGTAGCGGTCGGCCAGCCGGCTCGGCACGTAGTTGCCCCAGCGCTCGAAGGTCGGGTCGTAGACCACCCCGATGGCCCGGTGCTCGACGGTGCCGGTGACCCAGTCGGGCTGGTCGGGGCCGCCGAAGACGAGCACCGCCCGCTCCGGCAGCAGTTCGTGCAGCCGCCACTCCACCGAGCCCTCCCGGGCCGGCGGCACCGCCATCACCTCGGCCGGTGAACCCCAGTGCGGGGCGGCGACCACGGTGCCCCGGTAGCCGCCGAAGCCGATCAGCGTCACCGCGTCCCGGCCGAGGCGTTCCCGGGCGAGCTGACCGATGTTGACCATCCCGTCGCCGGCCATGTCGGTGGCGCGGGCGTCCCCGATGTGGGTGTTGTGCGCCCAGACGATCCCCCGTGACCCCGGGCCGTACCGGGTGAGCAGCCGGTCCAGGGTGTCGGCCATGTGGATGTCGCGCACGTTCCAGGAATCCGGCCCGCCGTGCACCATCGCCCGGTAGTACCGCTCCGCGCCGGCCACCACCTCCGCGTTCTGCCAGGCCGCGAAGGCGTCCGGGCCGTCCGAGGCGACGTGTGCCCGGGTACGCGCCAACAGCCGGATCACCTCCTCCTCGCAGCGGGCCGAGACGAACCGGCTGGCCGCGCCGTACTCCTCGACCCGCCGGCCGTACGGCTCGAAGCACCGGTAGGCGTCCTGCGCCGCCTCCATCGACTTCGGGTCCTCCTCGCCGAGGTAGTCGAAGATGGCCTGCATGGACTCCCACAGGCTGTAGACGTCGAGCCCGTGGAAACCGGCCCGTTCCCGCTCCGGGCGCTCCAGGTTCCACGCCCGCAGCCAGCGGCAGAACCGGTCCACCTCGGCGTTGGCCCACATCCAGGTGGGCCAGCGGGTGAACCGGCCCAGCGCGGTACGCGGGTCCTGCGCGCCGCCGGGCGCGCCCACCACCGAGCGGTGCACCCGGTCGCAGTCCGGCCAGTCGCCCTCCACCGCCACGAAGTCGAACCCCTGCTCGGCGATGAGCCTTCGGGTGAGCTGCTCACGCAACCGGTAGTAGTCGTGACTGCCGTGCGTCGCCTCGCCGATCATCACCACCCGGGCGTCCCGGGCGCGCTCCAGCAGCGGGTCGAAGTCGCTCGGCGTACCGAGCCGCTGTACCAGCATGGGCGGGGCTACCCGGCAGGGTCGGCCGACAAACCGCCGCCCGGTGCGCGGTGGGCGGTGTGGCGGCGGGTGGAACGGGTAGCCGGCGGCATGACCGTCACCGGGATGCAGTTGCAGGAGTACCTGGCCGGGCTCGACTACCCGGTCTCCCGCGAGGACCTGGTCCGCTGGGGTCAGGAGAACGGCGCCGGCACCGAACTGCTCCAGATGCTGCGGGCGCTGCCCGCCGGGCAGTTCGACGACCCGGCCGAGCTGCACGAGGCCCTCGGCACGCTCGCCTGAGCCGCCCGCCTGACCCCACCGACCGGTCACCACCGCCGGCCACCGGCGCGGCCCGTGGGAGCGTGCAGCAACCGGAACAGCACCAGCCACTGTTCCGGCCAGACCAGGCCGACCGGGGTCGCCGGGTCGAGCCGCGCCGCCCGCAGCGCGCCGTCGACCCGCCGGCCCGGATGCGCCGCGCGCAGCGAGGCCGCGAGCGACCCGCCCGCCCCGCCGAACCCCAGCTCCACCATCTTCCGGTACGCGGGCAGCCCGGCCGGGTCCAGCAGCGCCGCCGGCCGGCGTTCGATCCGCAGGATGCCCCCGTCGACGGCGGGCACCGGGCGGAACGCGGTGCGGGCCACCCGGCCGGACAGCCGCCAGTGGTACTCCGGCCAGGTCAGAACGGTCAGCCGGCTCCACCGGCCGAGGTCACCGGTCCGCTTGCGGGCGTACTCCCACTGGGTGAGCAGGGTGGCCGCGCGCAACCGGGGCGCGGCGAGGCACCAGCGGACCACCGCGGCGGTCAGCGACCAGGGAACGTTGCCGACGACGGCGAACGGTTCGTCGGGTGGCGCGGCGGTCAGGAAGTCGGCCTGCCGGTGCCGCACGTGCGGCAGCGTCGCGCACACCGCCGCCAGGGCGGGGATGACGGCCGGGTCGACCTCGTAGGCGATCAGCCGGCCGCACCGTTGGGCCAGTGGCCGGGTGAGCTGGCCACGGCCGGCACCCACCTCCAGCAGCAGGTCGTCCGGGCCGCTACGGGCCGCCCGGACCATCCGGCTCACGGCGGCCGGGTCGGCGAGGAAGTTCTGCGACAGTACGCGACGGGACCGGTCGCGTGCGGTGGTGCGGTCGGGGCGGGGCGCCACGGGGCTCGTCCTGTCTGTCGCCGCTCAGCGACGGTACGGACAGGCACAGCACGCTGCCGGGCCTGTCCGAGTGGATCGGGACTCGGACGGCCCTGGAGAGATCGGCGGGGACGCGACGCGAAGAGAGCGCAGCCGGTGGCCCGGCCCGACAGCCACCGGGCGCGGTCGGGGCCGACGTCGCCGGTCGGACCGGGCGGGTCGGACGGGCGACGCGGACCGTGACCGGCCACGATGGCGGTCAGACCACGGAGGCGGTCAGACCACGGAGGCGGTCAGGCCCCAGTGACGGTCAGACCACGGTGGCGGTCAGGCCGGGATGGTGCTTCGGGTCAGGCGCGGTGGGCGTCCCGGCCGGCCAGGGCCGGACGCCGGACTCGCGGGCGGGCCACCAGGAGGGGGCCCCGCGCGGCCGACGTGACGGCCACGGTGATCAGGGCGTGCATACACATGGCGGCCACGCTAGCGCACACCCCACGGTGCGCAACGCGTTTTTCCGGCGTTCCACCACGACCCCGCCGGCCGCCGATCCGGCCAGCCCCCGCCGCGCCCCGAGTGGCCCGCACGCCTGGCCGGGTGAGCGGGTCGGGAGCAGCCGTTCCGTCGGCGCGCGATCACCGATGTCGGCAACCAGTGACCCATGGTCACCTCGACAGGACAACTCTTGCCCGCCCACCGTCATGCCGCCGGGGGGCGGCAAGGGGCAGGGGTCAGGGCTGGAGGTCGATCGTGCGGGCCTCGGCGCGGGCGGTCTCCGCAGCCGCCAGGACCGCCACCACCTCCCGGCCGAACCGGACGTCACACCGGTGGTCCCGGTCACCCGAGTCGACCTGCCCCAGCAGTTGGTCGACCGCCGTACCGAACGCGGTCAGCGCGTTGCCGTCGCCCGGCGGTACGGCCTCGACGCCGTTGTCGCCGTAGAAGACGACGTCCCGGGTCAGCGCCGTCGGCGGCGCGTCCAGGGTCAGCGACAGCGCACTTGTCGCACCTCCGTCGTGGGTGAGCAGCAGGTGCACCAGCCCGCCGGGGCCGTCCATCGCGGCGACCCGGGTGACCCGGCCGAGCACCGGCAGCACGATCGACAGCGCGTGCGGGCCGATGTCCCACAGCGCGCCCTGCTCCCGCCGCCACCGGGAGCCGCCGTACGGGCTGCCGGGGGCGTAGATCGAGGCGAACTGGGTGACCCGGGCGTGCTGCCAGCCGCCGGCCGCGGCGGTGGCGGTGAGGAAGCCGTCGACGTTGGGGTGGAAGCGTTGGGTGAAGAAGACCACCGAGGCCACCCCGGCGGACCGCGTGGCGGCGACCACCCGGTCGGCCTCGTCGAGGCTCAGCGCGAGGGGCTTGTCCAGCAGCAGGTGCCGGCCGGCGGTGGCGGCCCGGACGGCGATCCCGGCCTGCACGTCCGGGGGCAGCGCCACGGCCACCGCGTCGCAGGCGTCGAGCAGCGTGTCGACGTCGTTGAAGGCCGGGACGCCGTGCCGGGTGGCCAGCGCGGCGGCCCGTTCGGGGTCGCGTCCCCAGACCCCCACCAGTTCGGCGCGGGGATGGGCGTCCAGCCCGGCGGCGTGCGTGCGCGCCGCCCAGTGACCGGTGCCGAACAGGCCGAACCGCAGCACGGGGTACCCCCGGTCTCGTCGTCGGCCACGCCCGTCGCGGCCGTGATCCACGCTAGTCACCCGCCCCTGTTTCCGCAGCCGAGGGCCACCTACCCGCACCGGCGGGCCGCCGCCCGGAGACCCGGGCCGCCGACCCGGGACCGGGACGACGGTGATTACTACGCCGGTTAGTAGGCTGTGCCGGTGACCGAGACACCGATCGGATGGCGGCGATGACCGGCGCGGCGTCGGCCGGTTCGCCGGTGGACGGGGTGCTCGCCACCGTGACGATCGGGCTGTCGCTCGTACTCGCGTTGTGGGCCCTGGTGGCGGCGGTCCGGCACCGCCCGCCGGACCTGGTGCAGTCGGTCGGGCTGGGCCTGCTGGAGGTGGCGCTGCTCGCGCTGACCGTGCTGGCCCTGGTCGCCGTCGTCGGGGGTGAGCGGGCGGGCGAGCCGGGCGCGTTCTTCGGCTACCTGGTGACGCTGGTCTGCCTGCCCCCGCTGGCCTGGGTGCTGGCCCGGATGGAACCGACCCGGTGGGGGTCGGCGATCGTCTGCGCGGTCTGCCTGGTCCTGCCGGTGGTCGTGGTCCGGCTGCAACAGACCTGGGAGGTCGTCGGTGGCTGACACCCGGACGGCGCGGCGCGCCACCAACGCGGGGCCGGGACGGCTGCTGATCGCCGTCTACATCCTGTTCGCCATCGCCGCCACCTCCCGGGCCGCGCTCCAGATCGCCACGAAGTTCGACGAGGCGCCGGTGGCGTACCTGCTCTCGGCGGTGGCCGCGCTGATCTACATCGTGGCGGCGGTCGGGCTGGCCCGCGCCGGGCACACCGGCCGGCGGGTCGCGCTGGCCTGCTGCTCGGTGGAGCTGGTCGGGGTGGTCGGGGTCGGCGTGCTCAGCCTGGTCGACCCCGAACTGTTCCCCGACGAGACGGTCTGGTCCGGCTTCGGCAGCGGGTACGGCTACATCCCGCTGGTGCTGCCCGTGCTGGGCCTGCTCTGGCTGTGGCGCACCCGCACCGCCGCCGACGCCTGACGCCGGCTCCCGACGCGGGTGCCCCGGCCCCGGTCAGTCCTTCGGGCCGCCCGCGACATAGATGACCTGGCCGGAGACGAAGGACGCGCCCTCGCTGACCAGGAACGAGATGGTGTGCGCGACGTCCTCCGGCCGGCCCGGACGGCGGACCGGGATCTCGGCGGCGGCGTGCTTCTGGAGGTCGTCGAAGTCGACCTTCATCCGGGCGGCGGTGGCGGCGGTCATGTCGGTGACGATGAAGCCGGGGGCGACCGCGTTGACCGTCACCCCGAACGGCCCCAGCTCGATGGCGAGGGTCTTGGTGAAGCCCTGCAGGCCGGCCTTGGCCGCCGCGTAGTTGGCCTGGCCCCGGTTGCCCAGCGCCGAGGTGCTGGACAGGTTGACGATCCGGCCGTACTTCTGCTCGACCATGTGCCGCTGGGCGGCCTGGCTGAACAGGAACGCACCGCGCAGGTGCACCCCCAGCACGGTGTCCCAGTCGGCGTCGGTCATCTTGAACAGCAGGTTGTCCCGCAGCACCCCGGCGTTGTTGACCAGCACGGTCGGCCCGCCCAGTTCGGTGGCGACCCGGTCGACGGCGGCCTCGACCTGCTCCCGGTCGGCGACGTCCGCGCCGACGCCGAGGGCCCGGCCACCGGCGGCGGTGATCGCGTCCACGGTCGGCCCGGTCGCCGCCTCGTCGATGTCGACCACGGCGACGGCCATGCCGTCGGCGGCCAGCCGCCGGGCGGTGGCCGCGCCGATACCGCGCGCGGCTCCGGTGACGATGGCGACGCGGGACTCCTCCGACATGACTACCTCCCGGTAACTTCTGGCTCGATCGGAGGAGCCTACCCGCCCCGACGTCCGTCGACGTCCCTGCCGGGCAGGGACGTCGACGGACGCGCCGGTCAGTAGGTGGTGGAGCGGCAGAGCCGGATCCAGCGGTAGCCGTGCCCGCCCAGCTTCAGGCTGTCCAGCTTGCCCACGTCGCCGTACCCCCGGTCGGTGAGGACGTCTATCGGCAGGTCCGCCTCGGCGGCCAGGGTGCTCAGGTCCACCTCCACGTCCTCGGTGCCGAGGTTGTGCAGGAAGACCATGGTGCCGGTGGGGCCGTCGGCGCGGTGCGCGAGCACCCCGGCCGGCATCGGCACGTCGATGTGCGTGGTCGAGCCGGAGCCGATCTCCGGGGCCTCCCGCAGCGTCCGGATCATCCGCTCGAACCAGGCCAGCAGCGACGTCGAGTCGCCCCGTTGGGCGGTGACGTTGACCTGCTGGTAGCCGAAGTCACCCTTGTCGATCACCGGGCGGATCAGCTTCTCCGGGTCCGCCGTGGAGAAACCGCCGTTCTCCTTGTACGACCACTGCATCGGGGTACGGATCGCGTCCCGCCCGTCCAGCGCGAGGTTCTCCCCCATCCCGATCTCCTCGCCGTAGCGCAGCACCGGCGTGCCGCGCAACGAGAACTGGAGCGCGTACGCCAGCTCGATGTGCCGGCGGTCGTTGCCGAGCATCGGGGCGAGCCGCCGCCGGATGCCCCGACCGTAGAGCTGCATGTTCTCGTCCGGCCCGAACTTCGCCAGCACGTCGTTGCGCTGGTCGGCGGTGAGCCGGGACAGGTCGATCTCGTCGTGGTTACGCAGGAAGGTCGCCCACTGGCCGCCGGTGGGCAGCTTCGGGGTGTCGCGCAGCGCGTCGATGATCGTCTCCGGGTCCTCCCGGGCGAGGGCGAGCATCAGCCGGCCGTTGAGCATGAAGTCGAAGAGCATGTGGATGCGGTTACCCGAGCCGCTGCCGTCGCCGAAGTAGACCGGGAGCTGGTCGGGTTCGACGTTCGCCTCGGCCAGCAGCACCGCGTCGCCGCGCCGCCACTGCACGTGCTGGCGCAGGTCGGTGAGGAAGTCGAAGTCCTTCGGCGCGTCCGGGTTGCCCGGCTCGGTCCGCTCGATGATGAACGGCACGGCGTCCATCCGGAAACCGGCGACGCCGAGTTGGAGCCAGAACGAGGTGATCTTCTTGATCTCGGCGCGGACCCTGGGGTTCTCGATGTTGAGATCCGGCTGGAACTTGTAGAAGCGGTGGTAGTACCACGCCTTGGCGGTCCGGTCGTAGCTCCAGGTCTCGTGCTGCTCGCCCGGGAACACCATGCCCTGGTGCCGGTCCGTCGGCTCGTGGTCGGCCCAGACGTACCAGTCACGGTACGGCGAGTCGGGCGAGGACCGGGCGGACTGGAACCACGGGTGCTGGTCGGAGGTGTGGTTGACCACCAGGTCGATGATGACCCGGATGCCCCGGTTCTGTGCCTGGTGCAGCAGCTCGGCGAAGTCGCCGAGGGTCCCCAGTCGCGGGTCGACGTTGTAGAAGTCGGTCGCGTCGTATCCGTCGTCCTGGTTGGGCGAGGGATGGATCGGGTTGAGCCAGAGGCAGGTCACCCCCAGCCGCGCCAGGTAGTCGAGCCGGCCGATCAGGCCCCGGAAGTCACCGACCCCGTCACCGTCGGAGTCCGCGTACGTGTCGACGTCGAGGCAGTAGACGACGGCCTCGGAATACCACCTGTCACCCATGCCGGCCTAATGTCTCCGGTGCGCCGACGCCGCAAACGCGAAGCCCGCTCCACTGTCCGTCGGCGACCGCCGCACCGACCCGGGGCGGGCCGGTGCGGGGTACGGTCCGGGCATGGCTGCGCATCCGACGGACGGTTCCCGCACGCTCGACTGGGACGAGGGCCGGTGGCTGCACCCACCGGTACGGGTGGACCGGGCCGGTGACGGCGCGCTGCTGGTGGAGCCGGCCGCCAACAGCGACCTGTGGCGGCACACCAGCTACGGCTTCGTCCACGACGACGGGCCGGCGCTGCTCGCCCCGCTGCCGGCCAGCGGCGCGGTCGAGGTGGACTTCCTGCTCGACTACACGGAGCAGTTCGACCAGGCCGGGGTGCTGGTCCGGGTGGACGAGCGGAACTGGATCAAGGCCGGGGTGGAGGTCAGCGACGGCCTGCCACAGGTCGGCGCGGTGGTGACCCGGGAGTTCTCCGACTGGTCGGTGGCCCCGGTGCCGGACTGGCAGGGCCGGGAGGTGACCGTACGGGCCAGCCGCGACGGCGACGCGCTGACGGTCCGGGCACGGGTCGCCGACGAGCCGTGGCGGCTGGTCCGGCTCGCCCCGCTCGCCCCGGACGCGGTGGCGCTGGCCGGGCCGTTCTGCTGTGCGCCCACCCGGGGCGGGCTGACCGTCCGGTTCACCGGCTGGCGGCAGGGGCCGGCGGACCGGGGACTGCACCCCTCGGACTGATCCCCGGCTCAGCCGGCGGGGCCGCCCGGTCGGCACGACGGCGCAGGTCGCAGCGCATGGCCGGGCCCGGACGGGGTGGGCTCACTCACGGCAGGGTGTAAGTGGTGGCCGGCTGGGTACCACTGTCCGATCCCGCCGGCCCGCTGGAAGGACGCCCATGGCTCTCGCCGAGAACGTCGACCCGAACCAGTTCACCGGGCTGACCGGATGGGTGGCGGGCGTCATCGACTCCCTCGGCGCGGTCGGCGTCGCCTTCCTGGTGGCGTTGGAGAGCATCATCCCGCCGATCCCGAGCGAGATCGTGCTGGCGATGGCCGGCTACCTCGCCGCCGAGGGCCGGTTCAGCCTGGTGCTGATCATCGTCGCCGCGACTGTCGGTTCGCTGGTCGGCGCGCTGGTGCTCTACTGGCTCGGCGCGGCGATCGGCGAGGAACGGCTCAAGCACTGGCTGGACCGCATCCCGCTGGTCGACCGGGACGACCTGGAGAAGGCCGACCGCTGGTTCGAGCGGCACGGCCGGTGGGCGGTGCTGATCGGCCGGCTGGTGCCGGTGGTACGCAGCCTGGTCTCCGTCCCGGCCGGCGCGAACCGGATGCCGATGGGCGAGTTCGTGCTGCTCACCACGCTGGGCAGCGGGGTGTGGAACGCGCTGGTCGTCGGCCTCGGCTACACGCTGGGCTCGCGCTGGCAGGACGTGGAGAAGTACAGCGACTGGTTCAACTACGCCATCTTCGCGGTCTTCGCCGTCATGCTCGTGAGCTGGGCGGGCAAGAAGATCCGCTCCCGGCGTGACCGGGACGACCGCCGGTCGGTGACCGCTGACCGCTGACCGGGCCGCCGCACCGCCCGGCCGGCCCCGGTCACGACTCCCGAGGGGCCGCGAAGGCCGGTGGACCGCCCGGTGGAGCCGGACCGTCGGACCGGCCGGCCCCACCGGGCGGTGGTGTTCAGAACCTCGCGGTGATCGAGGTGAACTCCCAGAGGTTCTGGGCGATGCCGGAGCAGTTGGCGACCACTCCCCCGTCCGGGCAGGCGCGGTCCCGGTTGACCGACCAGAAGGTGAACCGGGACAGCCCCCGCGCCTTGGCCCAGTCCCGGATCTGCGTCCAGGTGGCCGGCGAGGTCAGCTCCCGCTGGTCGGACAGACCGTTCATGCCGCTGATGCCCATGTGCGCGTACGCCGTGGCGTCGGACCAGCCGAACGCCGACTTCAGCGTGGTCTTCAGCCCCTCGGCGGCGTTGACGGTGTTCTGGTACATGTTCGCCCCGCCGCCGAAGTCGAACGGCATGATGGTGAAGGTGTCGATGTTCGCGCCGAGCGCGGCGGCCTGGTTGATCAGCCGGGTGCCGTAGTACGACGGCCCGGTGGTCGAGGTGCCGAAGGTGACGATCGTTTTGATCCCCGGGTTGTTCTGCTTGACGATCTTCAGGGCGCCGAGGATGCGGTCCTGCACCACCTCGTTCTCGAACTCGTCGCTGTTCTCGATGTCGATGTCGATCGCCTTCAACCCGTACGCGTTGATCACCTGCTGGTACGCCCCGGCGAGGGCGCTGGCCGACGCGCAGTTCGGGCCGAGCTTGTTGCCGCTCCAGCCGCCGAACGACGGGATGACGTCGCCGCCGGCCGCCCGGATCGCGGCGATGGTGTTGGCGTGCGCGCCCCCGGTGAGCGGCCCGGAGCCGTCCCAGGCCGGGGTGCAGCCACCGCCGGAGAGCACGAACGCGATGGTGAACCACTTCACCCCGGTCGCCCCCATCACCGTCGCCGGCGCGGGCGGGTCACCCCAGCCGGGGTAGAGGTAGGGGGCGGCGGCCATCGTGCCGTTGCCGCCGGTGCAACCGGTGGTGGTGGCCGACACCGCTGCCGACTTCGCCGACTCCCCTGCGGAGTTGTACGCCGTGACGGTCCAGCTGTGGGTGGAGCAGGCGGCCAGCCCGGAGACGGTGGTCGAGGTGCCGGTGACGGTGGCCTTCACCGTGCCGCCCTCGTAGATCCGGTAGCCGGTGACCGTGCCGGAGACGGCGTTCCAGGCCAGCGTGGCCGACGAGGCGGTGGTGCCGGTGACCCGCAGCCCGCCCGGGGTGGCCGGGCCGGTCGGGTTGCCGGGGCCGCCGCCGGTGCAGGCCCCGCCGTTGACCGTGCAGTTCGTCGGGTCGCCGGTGCCGGCGACGACGAAGCCGAAGGTGGTGCTGGCGCCGGGGGCGAGGCTGCCGTTCCAGCTCTGGTTGAGGGCGGTGACCCGCTGGCCGGAGCTGCTCAGCCGGGCGTCCCAGAACGAGCCGACGGTGCTGCCCGAGGGCAGGTCGAACGCGACGGTCCACGAGCTGATCGCGGTCGAGGTGTCGTTGGTGACGGTGAACTTGGCCTCGTACCCGCTGCCCCAGCTGGCGGTGCGGACGAAGGCGGCGGTGGCGGCGGACGCGGCCGGCGGGGCCACGAGCGTGCCGGTGACCAGGGCGGCGGCGAGTGCGACGGCGAGGGTGGCCGCGCGGGGGGTGCGGAGTCTCACGGGTGGCCTCCAGTGGACCGGGGCGGGGGGCGTCAGGGGTGCGACCGGCCCGGTGAGCGGGCCGGTGGACACGGTCCGGGGGTGGGACCGCCGGGACGACATCCACGGTCGTCCACGTCCGCGCCTATTATTAAGAATCTTAACTGTTAATGTCCAGAGCCTACCGACGAGGGGGTCCGCGCCGGTGTGGCGCGGACCCCCTCGCGGCCCGGTCAGCGGCGGAAGGTGAACCAGTTGACGTTGACGAAGTCGGACGGCTGACCGCTGCTGAAGGTGAGGTAGACGCTGTGCCGGCCGGTCACCGCCGACACGTTGCCCGGCACCGACCGCCAGCTCTGCCAGCCGCCGGTGTTGGCCACGGCGAAGCTGCCGATCGGGGTGGCGGTCGGGCTGTCCACCCGCACCTCGACCAGACCGCTCACCCCGCCCGCCGCGCCGGAGGCCACCCGGGCCAGGAAGTCGCGGGGGCCGCTGCCGCCGAAGTCCACGTTGTCGTAGCGGGCCCAGTCGCCGTTGCGCAGGGCGGCGATGTTCTGCCCGCCCTCGGCGCAGGTCTCGACGGCCACCCCGTTCTGCCCGGAGAACGCCTCGGCCTGGATCGTCGAGTAGGCGTCCACGGTGCCCGACGGCGGCGGCGTGGTCGGGGCCGGCGTGGTGGGGGTCGGCGTCGGGGTGGAGCCACCGCCCCGGCGGTAGACCGCCACGTAGTCGACCAGCATCGGCCGGCCGGAGACGGTCGAGCCGGTCGGCGTGACGGCACCGGCCACCCCGTCCGGGAAGGAGCCGCCCATCGCCACGTTGAGCAGCAGGAAGTAACCGCCGTGGCCGGTCATCTGCGCCCAGTAGCTGGCCCCGACCTGGGTCTGGGTGACGGTGTGGAACAACTGCCCGTCGACGTACCAGCGCAGCTGCTGCGGGCTGACCGAGGTGTCCCACTCGGTGCGGTAGGTGTGGAAGGCGGCCTGACAGGCGCTGCCGGGGCAGACCCGGGTCGCCCCCAGCCCGCTGAACTCGTTGCACGGGCCGCCGGGGGCCACCCCGCAGTGCAGCGCGCCCCAGACCTGGTTGAGCCCGTTGACGTTCTCCATCACGTCGATCTCGCCGATGCCCGGCCAGTTCTGGTAGTTACCCCGGTAGGGCGCGCCGAGCGCCCAGAACGCCGGCCAGTAGCCGGCCGCCTGCGCGCCGGTGACGTTGGGCATCTGGATCCGTCCCTCGATCGCCAGCACCCCGCCCGACGGGGGCTTGAAGTCGGTGCGCACGGTCTCGATCCGGGCCGAGGTCCACCGGCCACCGGAATCGCGCAGCGGGGTGATCCGCAGATTGCCGGACCCGTCGTGGGCCAGGTTGGCGGTGCTGCCGGTGTACGTCTGGATCTCGCCGGTGCCCCAGTTGGCCGGGCCGCCCGGGTAGCTGGTGCCGGTGTCCACGATCCAGTTGGCCGAGGACGGCAGGGTGCCGGCCGCCCCGGTGAAGTCGTCGCTCCACATCAGGCTCCACCCCGACGGCGGCGTCGGAACGGCGGCCTGCGCGGCGACCGAGACGCCGGTCAGCGCGGTGGCGGCGGCGAGTATGACCGCCAGGGCGAGCCGGCGGCGGGACCGGCGCGGGGCGGTGGGGGCGACCGGAGCCGCCGGGACAGCGTTCATCGGGATGCCTCTCTGGGGGACGGGAACAAGAGAGCGCTCTCTGAGCGGTTTTCTACGCTCCCGCCCCACCACTTGTCAACGCTCGTCGATGGCTCCGACCGGCACCGGTCGCGGTCGCCGCAGCAGCACGTGCTCGGCCACCGTCCAGGCGGTGGTGGTGACCAGGTAGAGCACCGCCGCCAGCGGCACCACCAACGCCAGCAGCACCGTGCCGTACGGCAGCAGCGGCAGCACCCGGGCCAGCAGCGCCGCCCCCGGCTGGTCGGCCGGGACGGCGGCCGACGCCGCCGCCCGCCGGGACAGCACCGTGGCCAGGCCGGCCAGGGCCGCCAGCAGCACCCCGAAGACCAGCAGCACCGGCGGGGTCAGCCCGTCGCCCAGGTGCCAGCCCAGCGGCACCCCGGCCAGCCGCGCGTCGAGCAGCCCGCCGGCACCGTCCCCGGTGCCGAACAGGCGGTACATGACCAGGAAGAACGGGGCCTGGAGCAACGCCGGCAGGCAGCCCGCCACCGGCGACGCCCCGGCCCGGCGGTAGAGCGCGAACATCTCCGACTGCAACGTCGCGGGATCGTCCGCGTACCGCTGCTGGAGCTGGCGCAACTGCGGGGCGAGCGCCGCGCGACGCCGCTCCGCACGGACCTGGGCGACGGTGAGCGGTGAGATCAACAGCCTGACGGCGATGGTGAACAACACGATCGCGGCGGCGGTGGCGACCCCGCCGGCCAGCGGCGTCAGCAGCCCGGCGAGCCAGCCGACGACGGAACCCGCGGCGGCAGCCGCGTCGTGCACAGGTGAGAAGGCGAGCATGGGGGAACCCCTCGGTCCGATTCCGGAGGTCCGCACGGGACGCTCACCGGCCGCCCGTCAGGGCGGTCGGCGGTCCACCGTGGGACGGATGACGGCGGAACCGGTCGGGGTCGACGGCGCGCGGGATCAGCCCGCGACCGGGGACCAGCCGACCGGGAGGGGACCGCCGGGTGCCCGGGGGCGGGGTCGGCCCGCCGCGTCCGGATCGACCTGCCGGGGTACGCGTCGACGCCGGGCCCGCTCGCGCAACCCGACCGCCCGCCGGTGCCCGCCGCCGGGGCCGGACGCCGCCCGGGGACGGGCCGCCAGCAGGACGACGAGCAGCAGCGCGGCCGCCACCGCCGCACCGGCCAGCAGGTCACCCGGCCGGTCCGCGAGCAGGGTCAGCCCGACGAGCGCGTACGCCCACAGACCCGTCACCACCCGCAGCCCCGACATGTCCGCCAGCCTAGGACCCGCTGTCACGGCGGAGGGCCGCGACGGCCTCGACCACCGTCTCCGGCCGGTCCGCGTGCAGCAGGTGCCGGGCGTCCCGGAACACCTCCTGCCGGCCGGCGGGGAAACTCGCCGCCAGCGCCGCATGGCCCGCCCGCCACGCCGCCCGACCGGCCGGGGTGGGCACGTCGCCGAGCGCGGTCAGCACCCGCACCGGCAGCGTCGGTGCCGCCGTCACCGCCCGCAACGCCACCAGCTCCGCCGCCACCGCCGGATGCGCCAGCCACTGCACCAGCGCCCCGACCAGCACCGATCCGCAGCCGTACGCCGCCGCAGCGGCCGGGTCGGGCGGGCGGACGCTCATCCGGCGCACCGCCCGACGCCACGCCCCCGGGCCGTACCGGCGGGTCAGACCGGACCGGTCGAGCGCCCCGGCCAGCACCGGCGCCCCGGCCGCCACCGTGCCGGCCGTCCACGCCGACCACCACCGCCACCGGGCCGCCCCGGCCGGGT
Organism: Micromonospora humida; assembly: GCF_016901255.1. Taxonomy (NCBI): domain Bacteria; kingdom Bacillati; phylum Actinomycetota; class Actinomycetes; order Micromonosporales; family Micromonosporaceae; genus Micromonospora; species Micromonospora humida. The sequence goes on along the minus strand of NZ_JAFEUC010000011.1, from coordinate 192,426 downwards.
CCACCAGGCTCGGGTCCACCAGCACCAGCCCGGCGAGCCGCCCCGGATGCCGCCGGGCGTACGCCTCGGCGGGCAGCGCCGCCGCCGAGTGCGCCACCAGCACCGGTCGGTCCAGCCCGGTCAGCGCCGTGTCGACGCGGGCCAGTTCGGCGGTGAGGGTGGGCACCCGGCTGTCGTCCGGCCGGTCCAGCCGGCGCACCAGATACCCGGCGGCGGTCAGCGGCGGCACCAGCCGGTCCCAGGTCGCCGCCCCCTCCCCCATCCCCGGGCAGAGCAACACCCCCGGTCCGGCGGCGCGACCGGTAGCCGCCGGGTCGTCGGCGGCAGGCCGGTCGGGGGCAGGCCGGTCGGGGGTGGTCGGGCCGGTCACCGGGGGCGCTCCGGGCCGGGGCCCCACCGGGCGACGGCGGCGGTGAGCAGCAGCCAACCGGACAGCCCGGTGAGCTGGACCCGCTGCCACAGGCCCAGCCCCCACTCGGGGTGCAGGGTGGCGACCAGCGTGCCGACAGTGCCGAGCGCCAGCACCACCGCCACCGAAAGCCCCGCCCGGCGGCGGGCCGGGCCGCGCAGCACGGCGAGGACCGCCACCGCGCTGAGCAGCGCGCCGGCCACCGCCAGCGACGAGGTGACCGTGTGCGCCTGGTGCCGCCAGGACAGCTCGCCCAGCTCCTCCAGCCGGGCGCAGCGGTCATCGATCGAGGGGGCGCAGTCCATCGAGGTGAACCCGCCGTCGACGGCGGTGGCCACGCCGAACACCAGCAGCCCCCACCAGGCCGGTCGGGGCACCTCCCGGGCCAGCCGGGCCAGCAGCAGCCCGGCCACCGTCGCGCACAGCCCGGTCGTCACGTCGCCGAGCTGGAAGACCAGGTGGTACGGCTGGTCCCGGGCGGCCAGCTCACTCAGGTAGCTCTCCACCGGCCGCAGCCCCGGGTTGAGCACCGGGGCGAGCAGCCAGGAGGCGTAACAGACCGCCGCCAGCGCCAGCGCCACCGCCGCCCCGGTCCGGGCGGCCCGGTGCCCGTCACCCCCACGGCGGGCCGCCGGATCCGGGTCACGGTGCGGGCGGTTCACGACGACTCGCGGACCATCGGGAACGGCAGGGTCTCCCGGATGGACCGGCCGGTCAGCAACATCACCAACCGGTCCACCCCCAGCCCCAGACCGCCGGTCGGCGGCATCGCGTACTCCAGCGCGGTGAGGAAGTCCTCGTCCAGCTCCATCGCCTCCGGGTCGCCGCCGGCCGCCTTCAGCGACTGGGCGGTCAGCCGTCGCCGCTGCTCGGTCGGGTCGACCAGCTCCGAGTACGCGGTGCCCAGCTCCATCCCGAACGCCACCAGGTCCCACCGCTCGGCCAACCGGGGATCGGACCGGTGCTGCCGGGTCAACGGCGAGACGTCGGTCGGGAAGTCCAGGTAGAACGTGGGCACGTCGGTACGCGCCTCGACCAGCCGCTCGTACAGCTCCAGCAGCAGCTCGGCGCGCTGCCAGCCCGGGTCGTACGGCACCCGGGCCGCATCGGCGAGGCGGCGCAGGGCGGCGGCGTCGGTGTCGACGGTCACCTCCTCGCCCAGCGCGGCGGAGACCGCCTCGTGCACCGTGCGCACCGGCCACGGACCGCCGATGTCCACCAGCTCACCGGTGCCCGGTCGGCGGGCCAGTGGTGCCCCGTGCACCGCCACCGCCGCCGCGACGATCAACTCCCGGGCCAGCTCCCGCATGTCGTGGTAGTCGGCGTACGCCTGGTACGCCTCCAGCACGGTGAACTCCGGGTTGTGGCTGAAGTCGACGCCCTCGTTGCGGAACACCCGGCCCAGCTCGTACACCCGCTCGACGCCGCCCACGGCGAGCCGCTTGAGATACAGCTCGGGGGCGATCCGCAGGGTCAACCGCAGGTCGTAGGCGTTGCTGTGGGTGACGAACGGGCGGGCGTTGGCACCCCCGTGCACCCGTTGCAGGATCGGCGTCTCCACCTCCAGGAAGTCCCGGTCCACCAGGGTCCGCCGCAGACTGGTGAGGGTGGCGCTGCGGGCCCGCAGCAGGTCCCGGGCCTGTGGGCTGGTCGCCAGGTCCAGGTAGCGGCGGCGCACCCGCGCCTCCGGGTCGGCCAGGCCGTGGTGCTTGTCCGGCAGCGGACGCAGGCACTTGGCGGTGAGCCGCCAGTCGGCCACCCGGACCGACACCTCGCCGCGCCGGGTGGCGTACACCTCGCCGGTAGCGCCGACGTGGTCGCCGATGTCGACGGTGGCCCGCCACCGGTCCAGCTCCTTCTCCAGCACCAGTTGCAGGTCGCCGCCGCCGTCGCGGATGGTGACGAAGCAGACCCGGCCGTGGTCGCGGACCAGCAGCACCCGCCCGGCCACCGAGACGGTCTCGCCGGTGCCGGTGTCCGGGGCCAGCCCGGCGTGCCGCGCCCGCACCGCCGCACACCCGTCGGTACGCGGCCACCCCACCGGGTACGGATCGACGCCCTGCGCCCGCAGCCGGTCCAGCTTCGCCCACCGGACCCGCACCTGCTCGGGAAGCTGACCATGCGCCGGTTCCGGGCTGACCGCGTGCACGGTGGCCGCGTCCGGCGGCACGAACCCCACCGCGCCACCGGCCGGCGGCGCACCGTACAGCGGGGACGGACGGCCGCCGGGCAACGCGACGAAGCCCTCCGCGACGGCGGCGGCCAACCCGACCCGGGCCAACTCCCGCCGCTCGCCGAAGCACAGGTACCGGGGCGTCCAGTGCGGCTGGTACTTGGCGTTGGACAGGTACAGCGACTCCAACTGCCACCAGCGGGAGAAGAACAGCAACGTACGCCGCCACAGCCGGATCACCGGGCCGGCGCCGATCCGGGCGCCCTGCTCGAACACCGACCGGAACACGGCGAAGTTCAGCGACACCCGCTCGACGCCCAGCCGGAGGGCGGCACCGAGCAGCGCGGCCACCATGAACTCGGTGACCCCGTTCTCGGCGGTGCGGTCCCGACGCATCAGGTCCAGCGACAGCCCGCTGCCGCCCCACGGGCTCAACGACAGCAGCGCCCGTACCCGGCCGTCGCCGTCGCGGGCCTCGACCAGCACGCAGTCGCCGTCGGCCGGGTCGCCGAGGCGGCCCAGCGCCATCGAGAAGCCACGCTCGTGCTCGGTGTCCCGCCAGCGGGTGGCCAGGGCGGCGAGGTCGGCCAACTCGGCCGGCGGGATGTCGGCGTGCCGGCGTACGGCGGCGGTGTAGCCGGCCCGCTCGACCCGGTGCACCGCCTGCCGGACCGGGCGCATGTCCCGTCCGCCCAGGTCGAACTCCCGGGCCAGCAGGATCGCCTCGTCACCCAGTTGCAGCACCTTCAGCCCGTGCCGGTGGTAGGCCCGCGCACCGGCCTCGCTGGCCCCCATCACCGCCGGGGTCCACGCGTACTCCCGGGCCTGGTCCAGCCAGGCGGTGATCGCCGGGCCCCACGCCTCCGGGTCGCCGACCGGGTCGCCGCTGGCCAGGCTCACCCCGTTGACCACCCGGTAGGTCAGCGCCGCCTTCCCGCTGGCCGAGAAGATCGCCGCCTTGTCCCGCCGGGTGGCGAAGTAGCCGAGCGAGTCCCGGTCGCCGTAGCGGGCCAGCAGTTCCCGGATCCGCTGCTCCTCGTCGGGGTGCAGCACGGCGGCGGCGCGCTGGGAGCGCAGCAGGGTGAACAGGCCGGCCAGGAAGGCGACCGCGCCCATCCCGCCGAGCAGCAGGTTGACCCAGCCGGGGGCCTGGCCCTGCCGGGTGACGTCCAGGGTGATCGCGCCGCCGAAGACCTTCTCGATGGCGTACCCGATGCGGTCCAGCCAGCTGTGCAGGCTGCCGGGCACGGCGGTGAGCAGCAGGTAGCCCAGCCCGACGGCCGCCGCGGCGAGGCCGAAGAACACCCCGAGGGCACGCCGGGTGCTGCCGCTGCGGACCCGGGCGTAGAACTCCCGCCGGGCGGCTCGCAGCAGGGCGAGCGCGGCGACGGCGAAGCCGATGCCCACCCAGACGCCGACGGTCTCGACGAGGGTGAACAGCCGCCGGCCGGCGTCGTCGGTGAGCTGGTCCGCGCCGACGGTCACCAGCAACAGGCCGGTCAGCACGCCGACGACCAGGCTGAGGATGAAGTAGACGACAAGCACCCAGTACGCCAGCCGCTTGTGGCGCAGCACCGCCGCGGCGAGGGTGCCGAGGAACACCGCGTACGCCAGGTTGGCCGGGGCCGGCACCAGCAGCGTGTCGATGGTGGTCCGGATCGGCTGGAACTCGGCGTTGGCCGCGCTGCTGACCGCCGCCAGCGCGCAGATCGCGGCGATGAACCACAGCAGCGCCGCGAACGTCCGGGGCACCTGCCGCCGCCAGTCCCGCCCGGCCGGCCGGGGCGGGTGGCCGGGCCGCCGCGCCGGGGCCGGGGGCGCCGATCGGGGCACCGTCGTCGGGGTCACCTGACCTCCCTCACGTTCGGGCCCCGGCCCGCTCCAGGTCGGGGCGGGGGTGCGGCACGGCACCGGTCGGCGGGACCGGGTCATGGTAAGCATCCGGCGCGACGACGCGCCGTGTCGCGTTTTCTCCGCCGGACACCGCGGGTAATGGGCGGGCAGCACCGCGGCGGACCCGCCGCGGCGGGACGGGACGGACGGTGATGGCGATGACCAGTGGGATGGCGGCCGGGGCGATGGCCCCGGAGCGGACCGGGCCCGACCGGCTCACGGTGGGCGTGGAGGAGGAGTTCCTCCTGGTCGATCCGCACACCGGTGCCGCGGTGCCCGCCGTCGACCTGGTCATGGCGCAGGTGCCGGCGGAGCTGCGCGGGCAGGTGGAGCGGGAGTTCCAGACCAGCCAGATCGAGATCGGCAGCCCGCCGGGGTTGGACCTGGGCTCGATCCGGCACTCGCTGGGCGTGCTGCGCGGCGCGCTGGCCGACGCCGCCGAGCGGGCCGGCGTCCGGGTGCTGGCGATCGGCACCGGCCCGGTGGCGGGACCGGTGCCGCCGGTGGTGGACAAGCCCCGCTTCGACCGGATGATCGACCGGTTCCGGCTGCTGGTGCCCGGCCCCGGCAACAACGGCATGCACGTGCACGTGGGCGTGCCCGACCCGGACACCGGGGTGCAGGTGCTCAACCACATCCGGCCGTGGCTGCCGGTGCTGCACGCGATGACCACCAACTCGCCCTTCTCCGAGGGGGTCGACACCGGGTACGCGAGCTGGCGTTCCGTCGAGTGGGAACGCTGGCCGTCGGTCGCGCCCACCCCCTACCTGGAGTCGTACGAGCACTACGAGCGGCTGATCAGGCAGTTGATCGCCAGCGGGGTGATGCTCGACGAGGGGATGCTCTACTGGTACGCCCGGCTGTCGGCGAAGTACCCGACGGTGGAGGTCCGCATCGGTGACGTCTGCCCGTCGGTGGACGACGCGGTGCTGGTGGCGGGGCTGGTGCGGGCGCTGGTCGCCACCGCCATGGACGACGTGGCGGCGGGCCGTCCGCCGGTGAACACCGACCACCACCTGCTGGTGGCCGCGCACTGGCGGGCCGCCCACGACGGGTTGGAGGGCGACGGCGTCGACCTGACCAACGGCGAGCTGCGCCCGGCCTGGGAACTGGTCGACCGGCTGGTCGAGCGGGTCCGCCCGGCGCTTACGGCGCACGACGACCTGGCCGAGGTGACCGAGCTGCTGGCCACGCTGCGCCGGCACGGCACCGGGGCGGCCCGGCAGCGGGCCGTGTTCGCCCGCTCGGGCCGGCTGGAGGACGTGGTCGCCGAGGTCGCCCGGCAGACCCGTGGCTGACCGGTCCGGGGGCGGTCGGCGCGTGGAAGACTGGGCGTCGTGACGGAGCGGCTGATCGTGGTCGGTGGGGACGCCGCCGGGATGGCGGCGGCGTCCCAGGCCCGTCGCCGCCGGGGCGTCGACGACCTGGAGATCGTGGCGTTCGAGCGGGGGCACTTCACGTCGTACTCGGCGTGCGGCATCCCGTACTGGATCAGCGGGCTGGTGCAGGACCGGGACGCGTTGATCGCCCGCGACCCGGCCACCTTCCGGGACGACTTCGCCATCGACGTACGGCTGCGTACCGAGGTCACCGGCATCGACCTCGACCGCCGCGAGGTCACCGCCCGCCGGCTCGACGACGGCGGCGAGGTCCGCGAACGCTTCGACACCCTGGTGTACGCCACCGGTTCGGTGCCCAACCAGCCCGACTGGGCCGACGAGGACGTCGACGGCATCTTCGGCATCCAGACCCTGGACGACGCGGCGGCGCTGCGGGCCTGGCTGGACGCCGACCCGACGCCGACCCGGGCGGTGGTGGTCGGCGGCGGCTACATCGGGGTGGAGATGGCCGAGGCGCTGATCCAGCGCGGGCTCGCCGTCACCCTGGTCGAGCGGGGCGAGCAGCCGATGGCCACCGTCGACGAGGACATGGCCGGCCTGGTCGCCGAGGCGATGCGCGGGCTGGGCGTCGAGATCCGTACCGGTGTCACGGTCAGCGGGGTCGAGCAGCGCGACGGCCGGGTGTCCGCGGTGGTCACCTCCGCCGGCCCGGTGCCGGCCGACGTCGTGGTCCTCGGCCTGGGCGTACGCCCCAACACCGCGCTCGCCGCCGCCGCCGGCCTCCCGCTCGGCCAGACGGGCGGGGTCCGCGTCGACCGCCGGATGCGGGTGCCCGGGGTGCCCGGCGTCTGGGCGGCCGGCGACTGCGTGGAGACCCTGCACCGGGTCACCGGCATGTCGGTGCACATCCCGCTCGGCACCCACGCCAACAAGCAGGGCCGGGTCGCCGGGATCAACATCGGCGGCGGGTACGCCACCTTCCCCGGGGTGATCGGCACCGCCGTGACGAAGGTGTGCGACCTGGAGGTGGGGCGTACCGGGCTGCGGGAGCGGGACGCCACGGCGGCCGGGTTCGAGTTCGTCTCCGTGATCGCCGAGTCGACGAACCGGGCTGGCTACTACCCGGGGGCCCAGGCGATGACGGTCAAGCTGATCGCCGAACGGCCCACCGGTCGGCTGCTCGGCGCGCAGATCGTCGGCCGTTCCGAGGCGGCGAAGCGGATCGACGCGCTGGCCGTGGCGCTGTGGAACGAGATGACGGTGGACGAGATGACCGCCCTCGACCTCGGTTACGCCCCGCCGTACGCGCCGGTCTGGGACCCGGTGCTGATCGCCGCCCGCAAGGCCGTCGACGCCCTCGACCGCTGAAGCCCCGTCCCGGCGGCTCTTCGCCCAGGCCGGGGTGCTGAGCTGGGCGCAGGCCACCACCGAACTCACCCCCGCCCGGGTACGGCACCTGCTGGCCACCGGCCGGTGGGAGCGGGTGTGCCGGGGCATCCTGCGGGCCGGCGGCGGCCCGGTGACCGTCGACCAGTCGCGCTGGGTGGCGGTGCTGGCCGCCGGTGCCGACGCCGTCCTGGCCGGTCTCGCGGCGGCCCAGGCTGGCGGCCTGCGCGGGCGCTGGCGGCACGAGGCGGTGGACGTGCTCATCCCGTACCAACGGCAGGCTCCCGACCTGCTGCGCCGGCTGCCTCTCGGGATGCCTGCGGTGCGGGTACGACGGACCCGGCACCTGGGCGACGAGGACCGGCAACGGGGGCGGCCGGACCGCACCCCGATGGCCCGCTCGCTGATCGACGCGGCGCAGTGGATGCGCAGCGACGACGACGCGCAGGCGGTGCTGGCGGCCGCTGCCAGCAGCGGCGGGTGACCCCTGGAGAACTCGACGCGGTGGCCCGCCGGTTGCCCCGATTGCGTCGGGCGGCCCTGATCCGGCACACCATCGGCGACCTGGCCGGCGGGGCGGAGGCGCTGTCCGAGATCGATCTGGTCCGGCTCTGTCGTCGCCATCGCCTGCCCCGGCCGGAGTTGCAGGAACGCCGGCGCGACGCGGCCGGGCGTACGCGTTACCTGGACGCCTACTGGCGGCAGTGGGGGCTGCACGTCGAGGTCGACGGGGCACACCACATGGACGTCCGGCACTGGGCGGCGGACCTGCGCCGGCAGAACGGGGTGTGGATCTCCGGGGATCGGATCCTGCGGTTCACCGCCTTCGACGTCCGCCACCGCCCCGACGAGGTGGCGGCCCAACTGCGCGCGGCGCTGACCGCCGCCGGCTGGCGTCCCGACGTCGCTTGATTGTGGAGAGTTGTTGTCGCCGGGGCAGCAACAACTCTCCCCGATCCGCACAATGGGTGGGTGGAGATTCCGGCGGGGTTGTCGTGGGTGCGGCAGACGCCGGAGGGGCGGGAGTGGCTGGCCACGCTGGCCCGGTGGCGGGACGAGTGCGCGCAGCAGTGGTCGCTGCGGCTCGGGCCACCCTTCCCGTACGCGTTCGCCTCGCTGGCGATGTCCGCCGACCTGCCCGACGGCACCCCGGCGGTGTTGAAGTTGCAGTACCCGGCCCCGGACAGCCGGCACGAGGCCGACGCGTTGGCGCACTGGGACGGCGAGGCGGCGGTCCGGCTGATCGCCCACGACCCGCAGCGGCGGGCGCTGCTGGTGGAGCGGTGCCGGCCCGGCTCACCGCTGCACGAGTTGCCCGCCGACGAGGCGGTGGACGTGGTGGCCGGCCTGCTGCCCCGGCTGTGGCGGCGACCGGCCGGGCCGTTCATCCCGCTCGCCGAGGAGGCGACGGGCTGGCGGCACCGGCTGCCCGAGGCGTGGGACCGGGCCGGCCGGCCGTACGGGCGGCGGCTGGTCGACGCGGCGCTCGACCAGCTCGACCGGCTGGTCGACACCCAGGGCGAGCAGGTGCTGGTCAACCAGGACCTGCACGCCGGCAACGTGCTGCGGGCCACCCGGGAGCCGTGGCTGGTGATCGACCCGAAGCCGCTGCTGGGCGAGCGGGAGTTCGCGGTGGTGCCGATCGTGCGCGGGGTCGAGCTGGGGCACTCCCCCGAGGCGGTACGGCGTCGGCTGGACCGTGTCACCGCTGCGCTCGGCCTCGACCGGGACCGGGTGGTCGGCTGGACGATCGCGCACTGCCTGGCGTGGAGCCTGGACGGCGACACGGTCTTCACCAACCAGGTCGAGGTGGCCCGCTGGCTCGTCGACGGCCCGTAGCCGCCCGCCGGACGGGGTCAGCGTTGGCAGGTGGGGCACCAGTAGAGGTTGCGGCCGGCCAGCTCGCCCCGGCTGACCGGGCTGCCGCAGACGTGGCAGGGCGCGCCGGCACGGCGGTAGACGTACACCTCGCCGCCGTGCCGGTCGACCCGGGCGGGCCGGCCCATCGCCTCGGGCAGGTGGGCGTCGCGGACGGTGTCGATCCGGCCGCGCACCACCGCCAGGGTCATCAGCGCCACCAGGTCGGCCCAGAGCGCCGTCCAGCCCGCCGGAGTGAGCTGCCGGCCGGGCAGCGTCGGCCGCAGGCCGGCCCGGAACAGCACCTCGGTCACGAAGATCAGCCCGGTGCCGGCCACCACCGACTGGTCGAGCAGCAGCGCGGCCAGCGGGGTGGGGCTGCGCCCGATCCGGGCGTACGCGCGGTCGGGGTCGGCGTCGGCGCGCAGCGGGTCCGGGCCGAGCCGGTCGCGCAACGCCGCCACCTCGGGCGGGGTGAGCAGTTCGCAGGCGGTGGGTCCGCGCAGCTCCAGCCAGTGCCGGTCGCTGGCCAGCCGCAGCCGGACCTGCCCCACCGGTACGGGCGGCTCGCCGTCCCCGTCGGTGAACCTGCCGTACAGGCCCAGGTGGACGTGCAGGGTGCGCTCGTCGGCGTAGTGGTGCAGCAGGTGCTTGCCGTACGCCTCGGTGCCGTGCAGGACGGTGCCGGAGATCAGCGCGGCACCCTCGGTGAAGCGGCCCTGTGGGCTGCTGACGGTGACCTTGTCGCCAGCGAACAGCTCGGCGTGGCGGGTCGCGAGGCGGTGGATGGTGTGTCCCTCTGGCACGGGTGCCAAGGGTAGTCAGGCGTCGCGAAACACCGGGGCCGGGCGGCCCCCTACCGGGTGGACTACGCCCAGCGCCCCCCGTTGCGTCCCGCCCTGGCCATATCGAGCAGATTGGCCAGCCGGTACCGCAGGACCCGTGACTGCCCGACCGACAGGACCAGGCTCGTTGCCGCGCCACCCTCCACGCTCGTCAAGCGCACCGTCGGCTCAGCAGCCGGGTGAAGGGCCTGCACCAAGGCCACGCCGACGATGAATGCTTCTGGTCGGTTGGTGTCCGAGCGGAGGATGCGGGAACGGTGCCGACCCCGACGTTCGCAGTCGTCCCGGTTGCACCAGCGCGGGTGCGTCAGGTCGGCCGGAGCGCCGCCAAGGCCACCGGTCGGGTAGACGAACACGTCACCGCAGGACCGTTTCATGTCCGGTGCCATACCCGTCACGTGGGCCGCCAGACCGGCTCGGGCGACCGCTGCGCTCGCGCGGACGGTGTGCGCCGCGCAGGTGTACGCACAGGCGTCCAAGGAGCCGGGCGTGTACAGCTCAATCCGGACCGTCGCAGGGTCTCCGCAGGTGGGCAGGGTAGGTAGGGTGCTCATGGTCGCCTCCTAGCTCGGCGATCAAGGCCCCCGGCCAGCGGCGCAATCGCTGGTCGGGGGCCGCCTTCGTGCGGGGCACGACAAATGTACAGTCTATGTACGTCTAGTTTCTAGACGTCTAGAGGCTGGACATCCCCGAACACGTATAGATCCTGTGCGTGTTTACGCTCCGCCCATGACGAGCCCGCTGAACAACGTGCCGCTCTACCGGCAGTTGGCGGACGTGCTCGCCAGGGAGATCGAAGAGGGCAAGCTGCGCCCCGGCCAGCCGTTGCCCAGCGAACTGCACCTGCAGCAGACGTACGGCGTCGCCCGGGGAACCGTCCGGATGGCAATGCGTGAGCTGCGCGAACGCGGCTTGGTCGTCACCGTTCACGCCCGAGGAACGTTCGTCGCCGACAGGACTTAGCCCGCACGGGCGAACCTGCCCGACGTGACGGGTCCGGGTGGGCCGGTCGAGGTCGCCGGCCACCGGGCTCACACCGCCACGGCCGAGCACCCCCGACGGTCGGAGTGTGGTCGATCGACGCACGGGGTACATACCGGTCGTTCCCGCGTGACGGCCACCGACCCTTCCGAGGCTGCACGCATCGACAAGGAGGTGTGGTGGTGAACGTTCCTTCGCTCCTGCGGCGTCGTACGGCGCAGGACAGCAACGGCGACGGGGTGGTCGACGCGCGTGACGGCCAGCCGGTGGTGACGGACCGGGACGGCGACCGGACGACGTACCGCAGCGGGTCGCCGACCGCCGACGGCCAGCGCGATGCCGACGTGGCGCGGCGCACCGCCGAGGGGCGAGCTGCCACCGACGGCGACGCGGAGCAGCGGGCGGCGGAGCGCGCCGCGCTGGCGCGGGCGGCGACCGCCCGCAGCGCCGTCGACGGCACCCGCAGCGCCGCTGCCGCCGCCCGGCCCGCTCCGGTCGACGACGAGCCGCGCACGCCGACCGACCCGATCCGGGTCGCCGACACCGGTCCGGTCCGCACCGCACCGCGCCCGGTGGACGCCGACCGGCCGGTCGACCGGGACCGGACGTCCGTCGCGCCGCCCCCGCCCGTCGACGCCCGCCCCGCCGACCGGGACCGGGTGGACACCGACGGGGCCGACCCGCAGCCGCCGGTGGTGGCCGGGCCGAAGCCGAGGACCAGCCTGCTCGCCACCCTCGGTCTGATCGTCTCGGTGGTGGGCGCGGCGTTCGTGCTCACCGGCACCCTGGCCGGGTACGGCATCGCCCTCGGCGCGCTCGGCGCGGTCTGCTCGGTGCTGGGCCTGATCGCGACCCGCCGTCGGCACGTGGCCGGCACCACGGACGCGCTGGTCGGCATCCTGGTCGGCCTGGCCGCGGTGGTGCTGGGCGTGCTCGCCTTCACCGGCCAGTTCGACTGGCCGACCACCGACGGCGACTGGGTGGCCCGGTTCCGGGAGTGGCTTGACTCACAGTTTGTGGACCGGTTCTGAGGGCACATTTGATCTCGCCGGCGGTTCGCCGGCGACGTTGGACCAGCCGGCTCGCCGGCACCGCCCGACCAGTCTGGTGGTTCACCAGCCGGGCACCCACTCGTTCGGGGGCAGCGGTTCGCCGCCACCGATGCGCACAGGGGCCGTCACTCCCGCCGGGGTGGCGGCCCCTTCGCGGTACGCCCTCACGCAACGGATCGCCGTCGCGGTCGGGTCACACGCAACGAACCACCGCCGGACGCACGGTTCGGCGGTGGTTGTCGTACGGCCGGGCCGCATACCGTTGAGCCACGGCGCCAGCCCGTGGGCCACGGAGGCCGGGCGCGCCCGACCCCGGGAGCAGGACAATGACGATGGACGCCACCAGCCAGCGCTTCCTGATGTGCCGGCCGACGTACTTCGCCGTCGACTACGCCATCAACCCGTGGATGGACCCGACCGCGCCGGTCGACGCCGCGCTGGCGATCCGGCAGTGGGAGCAGCTCCGCCGCACCTACCTCGACCTAGGCCACACCGTCGAGCTGATCGACCCGGTCCCCGGCCTGCCGGACATGGTCTTCGCCGCCAACGGTGGCACGGTCATCGGCGACCGGGCGATGGCCGTGCAGTTCCGCGACCCGCAGCGCGCCGACGAGGCCCCCGCCTACCGGGCCTGGTTCGAGGCCGCCGGCTTCGAGGTGTACGACCCGAAGCACGTCAACGAGGGCGAGGGGGACGTGCTGCTGGTCGGCGACCACCTGCTCGCCGGCACCGGGTTCCGCACCGCGCACCCCTCGCACGCCCAGTTGCAGGAGGTCTTCGGCTACCCCGTGGTCACCCTGCACCTGGTCGACCCGCGCTTCTACCACCTGGACACCGCGCTGACCGTGCTCGACGAGCGGACCGTGGCGTACCTGCCGGAGGCGTTCTCCCCCGGCAGCCGGGCGGTGCTGCGCCGGCTCTACCCGGACGCGGTCCGGGCCAGCATGGCCGACGCGGAGGTGCTGGGCCTCAACGCGGTCGGCGACGGCCGGCACGTGGTGCTGCCCGCGCAGGCCACCGGGCTGGCCGCCAAGCTGCGCGACCGGGGCTACCAGACCATCGGTGTCGACCTGTCCGAGCTGCGCAAGGCCGGCGGCGGACCGAAGTGCTGCACGTTGCGACTCCGTCAGGGAAAGGCGAGCCAGTGATCGAGGACATGCTGCGGACCCCGTCCGCCGTCCGGGACGCGGAACGGTACACCGCGCACAACTACCACCCGCTGCCGGTGGTGATCTCCTCCGCCGAGGGCGCCTGGCTCACCGACGTGGACGGTCGGCGCTACCTGGACTGCCTGGCCGGCTACTCGGCGCTGAACTTCGGCCACCGGCACCCGGCCCTGATCCAGGCCGCCCACGAACAGCTCGACCGGCTCACCCTGACCAGCCGGGCGTTCATCCACGACCAGTTCGCCGACTTCTGCCGGGAGTTGGCCGCGCTCTGCGGCAAGGACCTGGTGCTGCCGATGAACACCGGCGCGGAGGCGGTCGAGACCGGCATCAAGGTGGCCCGCAAGTGGGGCTACCAGGTCAAGAGGGTCGCCCCGGGGCAGGCGAACATCATCGTCGCCGACGGCAACTTCCACGGCCGGACCACCACCATCGTCAGCTTCTCCACCGACGCCGACGCCCGCGCCGACTTCGGGCCGTACACCCCCGGGTTCACCGTGGTGCCCTACGGCGACCTGGCGGCGCTGGAGGCGGCGATCGACGAGAACACCGTCGCCGTGCTGCTGGAGCCGATCCAGGGCGAGCAGGGCGTGGTGCTGCCGCCGGAGGGTTACCTGCCGGGCGTACGCCGGGCCTGCACCGACCGCAACGTGCTGTTCATCGCCGACGAGATCCAGTCCGGGCTGGGCCGGACCGGACGCACCTTCGCCTGTGACCACGAGGGCGTCGTACCGGACATGTACCTGCTGGGCAAGGCGCTCGGCGGCGGCATCGTGCCGGTCTCCGCCGTCGCCGCGGACGCCGACGTGCTCGGCGTGCTCCGGCCGGGCCAGCACGGCTCCACGTTCGGTGGCAACCCGCTGGCCTGTGCGGTCGCCACCGAGGTGGTCCGGCTGCTGGCCACCGGGGAGTTCCAGCGCCGCTCCGCCGAGCTGGGCGAGCGGCTGCGCGCCGGGCTGGAGGGGCTGCTCGGCAGCGGGCTGGTGGCGGTGCGGGTGCGCGGGCTGTGGGCCGGGGTGGACATCGACCCGGCGCTGATGACCGGCCGGCAGGCGTGCGAGCGGCTGATGGACCGGGGCGTGCTGGCCAAGGACACCCACGGCTCGACCATCCGGTTGGCCCCGCCGCTGGTCATCACCTCCGACGAGATCGACCACGCGGTGGCGCAGCTCGCCGCCGTACTGGCCGGCTGACCTCCCGCGGCGGGGCGGGCGTCCGGTCCCGACGCCCGCCCCGCCGCCGGGTCAGTTGCGTGGCAGCCGCATCGCCATGGTGGGCGCCTCGGCCATCACCGACGTCGGGGTGAACGCCGCACCGGTGGGCAACTCCCGGGCCCGGCCGACCTGCACCCCGGGGTACAGCTCCACCATGTCCGCGCCGCCCAGCACCCGGGACTGCTTCGGGGTCAGCGGGACGCGGTCGGCCTCGGCCATCGAACCGTTGGGCCGGATGCCGGAGCCGTTGGTGCTGACGTCGGTGACGACGACCTCGCCGACGCGCAGCTCGAAGCGGACGTGCGCCCGGCTGATCCAGCGCCGCGCCTCGTCGTTGAGCCACTGCCCGAGCATCACGCCCCCGGTCTCCTCGGGGGCCCGACCGACAGTCACCGGCTCGTCCTCGGTGAGCACGAACCGGCGGCGGATCAGGCCACCGATCCGGATCGCCAGCACCTCGCTGCGTGGGCGCGGCCCGGCGTCGGAGAGCCGGGCACCGTGCCGGGGGCAGGTCGGCACGCCGTTGCGCAGGGCGGGCGGCGGCTGACCCGCCGGGGCCCGGTCCACCCGGGCCAGGTCGGCGAACGCCCCGCCGCCCCCGCCGCCGCCGAACAGCGCGCAGCCCGGCTCCGGGCAGCGCCACGTGCGGGCCAGCAACTGCCCGCCGACCGGGGACCGGTCACCCTCGACCGGGGTGTGCCCGCCCCCGACGTGCGCGACGAAGGCCGGGCCGCCCGCGCCGGGCACCGGGGCGACGACCCGCCCCGGCTGCTCCACCAGCCACGGGAACCGGCCGC
This sequence comes from Micromonospora humida, assembly GCF_016901255.1. Classification (NCBI taxonomy): domain Bacteria; kingdom Bacillati; phylum Actinomycetota; class Actinomycetes; order Micromonosporales; family Micromonosporaceae; genus Micromonospora; species Micromonospora humida. The sequence goes on along the minus strand of NZ_JAFEUC010000011.1, from coordinate 177,313 downwards.
GCAGGCCGTCGAACCGGACCCGGCTGACCACCGGCAGGCCGAGCAGGTCGGCCACCTCCAGCATCCGGTCACCCGGGTTGTCGAGCACCTCGACCAGGCCGTCGTCGGCCCAGCGGCGGACCACCATCCGCTCGTTGGAGGTGAGGTCCGCGTCGGAGAGCAGCGCCCGGTGCACGATCGCGTAGACCGGGACGCTGTCCTCGGCCAGCTCGCGGGAGAGCGCGTCGATCACCATGCCGAGCCGCAGCAGGCTCGCCGGGCGACCGCCGTCGAGATCCTGGTAGCGGATCACCTCGGCCAGGTCGAGTACCGCTCGGGCCAGGGACGGATCGGTGCAGACCCGTCCCTCGATGGCGTCCAGCACCTTGCTGATCTCGAATCTCATCGCGCGCTCCGGAGGATGTCGTCGATCGGCCGGGCCGCCACCGCCGGGCCCGGTCGGCACCTGCCCGCCGGGGTGAACAGGCGCTGCCCTGGCACGACCCTACCGGTGCCCGGGTCAACCCATCCGGCCCACCGCCGCGCGCAACCGGGCCACGTCACGCCGACGCCGCTCGTAGGTGGCGGCGAGGGTGATCAACGCCAACCCGCCGACGGCCAGGTAGATCCAGCGCGGCAGCAGGTCCCACCCCCGGACCAGTTCGTGCACCGCGAGCAGGACGAGGGCACCCCCGCCGAGCACCACCGGCGCCTGCCAGCGCCGCACCGCCCCGACCAGCACCACGGCAAGGGCGGCACCGCCCAGCAGCAGCCGCCGCCACGGCTGCGGGTCGGCGGCCACCAGCACCGACACCAGGCTGGGCAGCAGCCCGGCGGCCAGTGCGGGGCCGAGGGCGAGCCAACTGGTCAACCCGGGTCGGGCGCGCAGCGCGAGCAGCCCGGCCACCAGGGTCAACCCGGCCGCCGGCAGGGTGTACGCCTCCAGCAGCACCACCTCGCCGCTGATCAGCAGCAGCCACGCGCCGAGCAGCTCGCTGCCGCCGGCCACCGCCCCGAAGGCCCACCGCCGGCCGGCCGACTGGCCCGGGTACAGCACCCGCAGTGCCGCGGCGGCTCCCCAGAGCACACAGATCACCGCCGCGTACCGGATCGCGCCGACGGTGAGCAGCAGGGCGAGCACGGCCACCGCCTGCGCGGCAACCTCCAGCGCCCGTACGGTGAACGAGCCGCGCCGGGCCAGCGCGGGTGCGCCGAGGAGCACCGCCACCGCCACCCCGAGCACCGGGAAACCGGCGGTGCGCAGCGGCAGGTCGGCGGCCAGCGGCGCGGTGAGCGCGAACCCGGTGGCCGCCGCGACGGCGGTCAGGAAGCCGAGCAGCCGTACCTCGGCCCGCCGGCCGATCGCGCCGACCACCGCCGCCGCGACCACCAGCAGGGCGAGCCCGGCCAGCGTGCCGGCCCGGGTGGCGAGCAGCCCGACCAGGCCGGCGGCCGTCCACAGCAGACCGATCGGGGTGGTCACCGGCACCAGCAGCGCCCGGCCACGGCCGGGGGCCGGGGCCGGCGCAACGGCTCCGGGAACGCCCTGCGCGATGCCGGGAACGCCCGAGGCGGTCCCGGTAGCAACCGGCGCGGTCCCGGGGGGAACGGCCGCGCCCGGGGCGGCGGGCCGGGCCGGGCCGGTGAGCGTGGCGGTGAGCAGGGCGGCGATCCCGACGAGCAGCACCGCCGCCGGCACCACCGGCCAGGGGGCGTCCGCGCCGAGCAGGAGCACGGGCAGCGCCGCCGCCCCGAACGGCAGCGCGGCGACGGCCGCCCCGGACCGGTCACCGGTGTGCCGGTGGACGACCAGCGCGGCCGTGCCGGCCAGGACCAGCAGCGCCGCCCCGACCACGAGGGCACCGGGCGGCCCGTCCCCGGTCGGCACCCCCGACCAGGGCCGCACCGGCGCGCCGTAGGGGGCGACGAGCGCGGCCAGGGTCACCGGCGCGGCGGCGACCAGCGCCAGGCCGGCCAGCACCGCGCCGACCACCCGGCCCGGGGTCACCGGTGCGGTCCGCCGGTCGGCCGGTACCAGCGCGACGACCGCCAGCGCCGCATAGAGCGCGAACGGCTCCCCACCGGGTACGACGGTCGGCACGACCACGGCGGCGAGCGCCAGGGCGAGCGCGGTGCCGGCGTACCCGTCGAGGTCGGGGCGGCGGCGACGCAGCGCGAGCAGCGGGACCAGCAGCAGCACGGCGGCGACGAACCCGGCCCGCAACTGCCACCAGGGCGGCGCCCCGACGGCCCGCGACGCGACCGACGCGCCGGCCGGCACGGTGAGCAGCGCGACCGCCAGCGCGACCCCGGCGACCCGGCCCGCGACGGCACTCGCCGGCCGGCCGGGCAGCGCCACCGACAGTCCGACAACCAGCACCACCCCGAGCGCCACCAGCATCCCGACCGGGGCGGCCGAGGCCACCAGCAGGCCGTGCCCGAGCAGCACCGCGGCCCCCGCCGCGCCGACCAGCACGGTCGGGGCGCGCCGGCCACGCAGCACCGCGACCGGCAGCAGCGCCGCGCCGACGACCAGGTCGACCGCGAGGGTGGCCGGCCACGGGGTGACCGTCACCGCCGGCAGCGCCGCCGCCGTGAGCACCACCGCCAGCAGTACGGTCACCGGGCGGGCCGCCCTCGGCACCAGCAGGAGACCGGCACCGGCGGTGAGTAGGACGACGAGCGGCAGCTGCCAGCCCCAGGCGAGATCGGGCCCGGCGGCGGCACCCTGCCAGGCGGGCAGCGACCGGTCCACCGCGAGCACCGCCACCGCCCCGGTGGCGAGCACGACGACCTGGGCGGCACCGCCCGCGACCAGCAGTGCGCCGACCCGGGGGCCGGTGCGGTGCCGCTGCGGCAGCAGCCGGACGGCACCGGCCAGGGCGGCGGCCACCAGGCCGACGGCGAGCAGCAGGAACCCGGCCCGCAGTTCCGCCACCGGCCGCAGCACCGCCACGGCCAGCAGCGGCACCAGCAGCCCGGCGGTGATCTGCCGGAACACCGTCGCTGCGGCGACCCGGGCCGCACCGGCCAGCACCAGGCCGACGAGGAGCAACGGCAGACCGGCGAGCAGCGGCTGACCGCCGGCCCGACCCAGCGCCAGCGGCACCAGGGCGCAACTCGCGGCGACGGTCAGCGCGGCGCCGAAGCCGAGCCAACCGAGCATCCGGCCGGCGAGCACGGAACCGGACGGCCCGGCGACCGGCCCCCCGCCGGCCGCCGGACCCCCGTCCGCCGGGGCGGTGGTGGTGCCCGACCCCCCGGCGGGCACCACCACCCCTCCCCCCGGACCCGCGACGGCCGTAGCCGCCGCGGGTGGCACCGCCGCGGCCGGCACCGCGGCGGCGGGATCAGACCCGGCCGGAGCCGGGGAGCGGCGGCGCAGCGCGACCACCACCGCGAGATCGAGCAGTGCCACCCCGAGAAAGGTCAGCGTCCAGCCGGTGGCTCCCGGACGGGACTGCGCCACCGCGAGCGGCAGCACCGGCTGGACCACGAACAGTGCCGCGAACCACGGCACAGTGAGCCGGCTGAGCAGGGCGTACCCGGCGGCGACGGCCGCGCTGGCCCCGGCGACCACGGCGGCGTAGCGGGTGCCCGGCCAGTCGGCGGTGCCGAGCAGGTTCACCGACCAGGCGGCGTACCCGTCGAGGACCACCAGCAGCAGGCCGACGGCGGCGAACGTCTCGGCGGTGCCGCGCAGGCCACGCCACTTCGCCACCAGCGGCACCGCCAGGGCGAGCGCGGTGAACGCGGCCAGGATCAGCGCGCGTCCGGCCACCCCCACGGTGGCCCAGGCGACGGCGGTGAAGACCACCGCCGCCGTGCCCAGCAGCAGGCCGCCGAGGACGAACAGCAGCCACTGGATCGTCCGGGTGGACGTCTCCGGGCGACCCGGAGTGTCCAGCGCGGCCGGCCGGGGCACCGGCCCGGTCGGTGGCACGGCACGGGCGGGCACCTCCGGCGGTACCGGCGTTCCCGGGCGCACCGGCGGCGCGACCGGATCGGTCGGGGGTCCGGCCGGCGCGGCGACCGGGGTGCCGGCCGGCGCGGCGGGGCGGGCCGGCGGCGCGGGCGGACGGACCGCCGCACCGACCGGGACCGGGGCGGGGATCTCCCGGCGGATGCTGGCCGCCAGCTCCGCCCGCCGGCGCTGCGCCGCGAGCAGTCGGCCACCGAGCCCCTGGTACGCCTGCCGGGCCCGCTCGACCTCCCGGCCGAGGGCGACGATCTCCCGGTCCAACCGGACCACCTCGGCGGCGGGCGGGTACGGCCCGAGCCCGCAGCCGGCGCACCCACGGGTCAGCTCGGCGGGTGCTCCGCAGCGGGGGCAGGGGTAACCGGTGTTCTGCACCCGGCCATCCTGCCGGTGGGCCGCAACCGGAGGCCAGAGTGCCCGTACCTAGGTACGGGTGTTCTCGTGCACCCAGGTGGCGTATGCCCGGTCGCCGCTCTCGGCGTAGGTGACCAGGATCTCGGGCACCTCGTACGGATGGTTGGACCGGATCTGGGCGACCAGCGACGTGGCCCGGTCGGGGGCGGTCTTGAACTGCACCGACCACTCGGTGCTGGTCTCCACCCCGGCCCGCCACCAGTACGTGCTGTCGACCTGGCCGCCGACCTGGGCGCAGGCCGCCAGTCGCCCGGCCACCGCAGCGGCCGCCATCAGGTCCGCGACGGAGCGCGAGTCCACCACCGTCGTCACCACGCAGATCTGGTCCACCTGCGCACCTTACGCGGGAACGGCGGCGAACCGGTCGACCGTGACGGTGCGTTCACCGTGCCGTCACGCTGTCCCGGTTGTCGGCGATCCACCTGTCGATCCGGTCCCACCAGTCGAAGAGCCAGTCGATCCGCTCCTGCCGGCCGGTCGGGACGTCCTCGGGCGGTACGGACCAGAACCGCATCACGATCCGTTTGTCCATCGGCAGTTCGCGCCACACGTCGGCGACGGTGAGCATCCGGTCCAGGCCGGTGTGCGCCACGAAGATCACGCCGGCCTCCGGGGCGGCGTCCAGGGCGGCGAGCACCCCGCCGGGCTGCGGGGCGAGCACGTGCTGCATCCGTTCGGCGCGCACCGCCATCCGCTCCAGCCCGAGCGCGCGCAGTTTGGAGATGGCCCGTACGCGTCGGCCGGGGGTGAAGTTGCCACCCTCCGGGAAGATCACGAAGGCGTCGTCGTCGTCCAGCCCGGTGGCCAGGTGGCCGATCTGCCGGACCGCCTCGTTTCGGCCGTCACCGGCGGCGATGAACCGGTTGGGCAGACGGTTGAGCAGCACGTCGATCGCCGGGTCCCACTGGAGCGTCTCCTTGAGCACGATCCGGGGCTCCCGCTGGAACCAGTTGACCAGGGAGTGGATCAGGATGAACGAGTCACCCGGGCCGGCGTGCCGGCACAGCACCAGTTCCGGCCGGCCGGGCAGGGCGGTGTCCGGGTCGGTGCCGACCACGTCGATGCTCAGCCGCAGCGTCCACCGGGCCTGCCAGAACAGCGCCCGCAGGAACCAGCCGGCGAGCACGTAGTGCGCCCGCTGGAAGGCCGGCGTGCGCTTCCACCTGCCGAACCCGCAGGCCAGCCAGAGCACGAAGAGGGCGACCAGCGCGGCGGCGTCCCAGACCAGGTAGACGCAGCCGATCCAGAGCAGCCGCAGCGGGCGCAACCGGCCCGGCACGAACGGCGACGCGGCCAGCGCGAGCAGCGCCCAGACCGGCACCGTGGTCAGCACCGTGACCGCGAGCAGGATCACCCCGGGCGCGAACAGCAGCCGGCGTACCCACCGAGGGGGCAGCGGCATCAGCGGTCCAGCGTCGCCAGGTAGTGCCGGGACGCGGTGTACGCGCGGCTGATCCGCCGCCCCACCGCCGCCATGTCCCGGTACGCCCACGGGCTGTCGTCGCGCGGCTCCAGCCCGCCGGTCGGCAGGACGTGCACCCGTACCCCGTCGGGCAGGGCGGCCATCTCCCGGGCGAACCGGTGCCGGCGGGCGATCTCGAACGCGACCTGGGCGATCTCCCAGGGCCGGCGGGGCGGCGTCAGCTCCCGTTCGATCCGCCCCACCTGGAGGACGAAGATCTGCGTCGCGCCGACGGCGACCGCCTCGCCGATCGGGATCGAGTTGACGATCCCGCCGTCTATGTAGTGCTGGCCGTCGATCTGTGCCGGTGGCAGCAGCCCCGGCACGGAGGCGGAGGCGAGCACCGCCGACACCAGTGGTCCGGTGTGGAACCAGTGTTCGGCGGCCCGCTCGATGTTGGCCGCGCAGCAGCGGAACGGCACCTTCAGGTCGGCGAAGGTGGTGTCCGCGCCCAGTTCCCCCTCCAGCAGCTTGCGCAGCGGCCGGGGCGAGTGCAGGTGGGTACGGGCGGCGAAGCGGCGCAGTTGCCGGGCGACCGAGTCGCCGTACACCTCGCTCGCCTCCGGGGACGCCCACAGCCGGACCAGCCGGTCGGTGACCGCCTCGGACGGGTCGGCGGCGACCAGCGCGCCGTTGACCGCGCCGATCGAGGTGCCGAGCACGACGTCGGGGCGGATCCGGGCCCGGAACAGGGCGCGCAGCATTCCCACCTCGACCGCGCCGAGCACTCCCCCGCCGCCGAGCACGAACGCCACCGGACCGCCACTCATGCCGTTCATCCTGGCACGCCACCGCCCGTGACCGTGGTGCAGCCGCTGGTCACCGCCGCACGCGCCCGGCAACCGGTGGCGGTGGGCGAAACCGCCACTGCGGAGGGTCATCGGGCAAGTGGACAACCGTTGACAGGGGGGACACATTCGCGCAACCTGACACCACCCCGAACCCCAGGCAGGTGCGAACACTGATGGCAGCCCTGAACGCCGGTAGGTTGCTGGCCCGCAGGTACCGGCTTCTCGACAGGATCGGGGCCGGCGGGATGTCGGTGATCTGGCGGGCCCGCGACGAGGTGCTCGACCGGGTCGTCGCGGTCAAGGTGCTCGCGCCGTCGCTGGCCGCCGACGCCCGGTTCCGCGACATGGTGCGCGAGGAGGCACGCTCGGCCGCCCAGCTGGTCCATCCGCACGTGACCGCGGTGCACGACTACGGCGAGGCGCTCGCCCCGGACGGCGAGATCACCTCGTTCGTGGTGATGGAGCTGCTCACCGGAGAGGAACTGGAGCACCGGCTCAGCGAGGGTCCGCTGCCCTGGCCGGAGGCGGTCGAGATCGGTGCCCAGGTGGCCGAGGCGCTGGCGGCGGCACACCGGCTCGGCATCGTGCACCGGGACATCACCCCGGCGAACGTGATGATGACCCGGGTCGGCGCGAAGGTGCTCGACTTCGGCATCGCCACCCAGGCCGGCACCCCCGACGACGACGAGGACGGCGGCACCTTCGGCACCCCGGCGTACGTCGCGCCGGAGCGGTTGGACGGTGCACCGGCCCAGCCGTCGACCGACGTCTACTCCCTCGGCGTGCTGCTCTACGAGACGCTGACCGGCCAGCCGCCGTACCCGGCCGAGACCTGGGAGCAGCTCGCCGCCGCGATCGCCGACGAGCGACCGCCGTCGCTGGACGGCGTACCGGGGCTGCCCCCGGTGGTGGTCGACGTCTGCCTGCGCTGCCTGGCCCGGGACCCGCACGAACGGCCGACCGCGCACCAGGTCGCCACCGCGCTGCGCGACCAGTTGCTGCCGGGTGATCCGCAGGCGGCCACGATGCTCTCCCCGACGGTCACCCTGCCCGCCGTCCCCGGGAGCGACGCCCCGGGCGACCGGCCCGGTGGGCCGGTCGCCGTCGGCGCGGCAGCGGGCATCGGTGCGGCAGCGGCGGGCGGTGCCGGATCGGCGGGTGGTGCCACGGCGGGCCCCGGTGACGGCACCGCGCCGGCCGGCGGGGCCGCGGTCGGTGGTGCGGCCGGTGGCCGGGCCGGGGCCGTGGCGACGACGGACACCGGCACCCCGGACGCCCGGCGGACCGGCCCGGGGGACGCGACCGCCGAGCCGGAGCTGCTGCCGCCGTCGCGCCGCCCGCTGGTGGCGGTGGGGGTGCTGGTGGTGCTGACCGCGGCGGCGGTCCTCCTGCTCGCCCCGCTGCTGGAACCCGGCACCCACACCCCGCCGGTCGCCGGGCGCAGCGAGACCCCGGTGACCGAACCGTCCCCGTCACGTACCCAGCCGGCGACGGACCCCACCGCGCCGCCGGCCCCCCGGCGGGCCACCAGCGCACCCGCGCCGTCGCGCCCGCCGGCCACCACCCCGAGCGGGGGGCAGGGCGGCGGCGGGCTGACCGAGGCCGCCGACCGGATGCGCCGGCTGATCGACGACGGGGTCCGCACCGGCGAGGTCCGCGAGGACGTCGGCCTGGACCTGCGCAACGTGCTGGCCAACCTGACCCGGTCCGCCGCCGAGGGCCGCTCCGACGTGCCCGCTCAGGTGACCGCGCTGCGCGAGAAGGTCACCCGCCGCATCGACGAGGGGGGCATCACCCCGGCGTACGGCCGGCAGCTCGACGCCGCCGTCCGGGACCTGGCCGCGACCACCGTCTGAGCGCCCGCGCCGACCCGCCGCGTACCTGTCACCGGGTACGCAGCCCGACGGGCCGGCGCAGCGGTGGGGCCGTGCCGAACGCGACGGCCCGGTAGACCGCCTCGTAGCCGTGGGCCATCCGTTCGGTGGAGAAGTGCTCGGCCACGTGCGCGGTGCAGGCCGCCGGGTCGAGCCGGACCACCTCCCGCAGGGCCGCCGGCAGCTCCCGGGCGTCGTCGCGGACCAGCCCGGTCACGCCGTCGACCACCACCTCGGGCACCGCGCCCCGGCGCAGCGCCACCACCGGCGTGCCGGTCGCCATGGCCTCCACCATCACCATGCCGAACGGTTCCTCCCACTGGATCGGCATGATCAGGCAGCGGGCGTCGACCAGCAGCCGCAGGGTCGCCTCCCGGTCGGCGTTCATGACCACGTCGACGTCGTGGCCCAGCATCGGCTGGACGACCTCGGCGAAGTACCGGCGCTCGGCGGGCTCGTTGCACTTGCCGGCCAGGGTGAGCGGGAGGCCGGCCGCCCGGCAGGCCCGGATCGCCGTGTCGGGGCCCTTGTCCGGGCTGAACCGGGCCAGCCAGAGCACCGGGCCCCGGCCGGGTTCCCGCTTGACCGGCACGTCCCGGCCGTCGAGCGCGTTGTGCACCGTACCCACCCAGGGCAGGGTGGGGTTGGACCGGCGCTGGGCGTGCGAGATGGCCACCAGACCCACCCCGTGGTCGGTGTCGCCGAGCACCGCCCCGTACTCGCCGACCGGGTTGCCGTGCACGGTGGCCACGGTGGGCACCGCACGGCGGGCGGCCACCAGCGGCCCGATCGTGGTGTGGTCGTGGATCACGTCGAAGTCGACGGCGGAGACCAGCCGGTTGATCCGGGCCAGGTGGGCCAGTTCCGGCAGCGACTCGCCCAGCCGGTCGTACTGCAACTCGTCGATCGTGGAGACGAAGTCGGCGGTGGTGCCGTGCTGCTGTCCGGCCCCGAAGAGGGTCACCCGGTGCCCGTGCCCGACCAGCGCGTCCACCAGCCCGTGCACCACCTGCTCCAGCCCGCCGTACCCCGGTGGTGGCACCGACAGCCAGGGTGGCACGAGCATCGCGACCCGCAGTGGCGGCCCGGACGGCGGACGTTCCGACGGACGGTGGGTCACTGCCACGAATCCTCCCCCGTTGTCCCGGTCCGGCAGGTGTGTCCGGCGGGATCGGCGGCGATTTCCCCCTGGCCGGACAGGCAAACGCGCCCCGGCCGGGTGGGGCCCGTCCGGGGCGCGTGCGGCGGCGGGCGGTGGAGCCAACCCCCTTGGCTCCGCCGCCCGCCGCCCGGAGGAGGCAGGTCTGTGGTTACGACGTCTCGGCGAGCGTCACGGTTGCGGTCGACTCGGCACCATTTCGCTTGTAGGTCACCTGGACCCGGTCGCCGACCTTGCCGGCCTGCACCGCGCCGACCAGATCGTTGGAGTCGTTGATCACCTTGTCCCCGAACTTGGTGATCACGTCGCCGCGCTGGATGCCGGCCTTCTCGGCGGCGCTGCCGCCGGCGACGGAGGCGACCAGCGCCCCGCCGTCCTCGGCCGCGTTGACGCTGACCCCCAGGGACGGGTGGCTGATCTTCTCACCCCGCTGGAGCTTCTCGGCGACGTCCTTGGCCTTGTTGCTCGGGATGGCGAAGCCGACGCCGATGTTGCCGGTGCTGCCCTGCCCGGCGGTGGCGATGGCGGTGTTGATGCCGATCACCTCGCCCCGGGTGTTGACCAGCGCGCCACCGGAGTTGCCCGGGTTGATCGGGGCGTCGGTCTGGAGCAGGCCGGAGATCGAGCTGGCACCGCCCTGCGGGGACTGCTGCGGGCCGTTGCCGCTGCCGGCCTGGATGGTGCGGTCGCGGGCGCTGAGGATGCCGGCGGTCACCGAACCCTGCAGGCCGAGCGGACTACCCAGGGCGAGCACCTGGTCGCCCACCTGCATGGCGTCGCTGTCGCCGAACTTCGCCGCCTTGAGGTTGTCGATGCCGCTGGTCTGGACCACCGCGAGGTCGGTCTTCGGGTCGGTGCCGACGATCTTGGCGGGGGCGGTCTTGCCGTTGGCGAAGACCACCCGGACGGCGTCGCCGGAGGCAGAGGCGACCACGTGGTTGTTGGTCAGCACGAAGCCGTCGGAGCTGAGGACCACGCCCGATCCCTCGCCACTGTCGGTCATGATCGAGACCACGCTGTCCTGCACCGAGGCGGCGATCTTCGGCAGGTCGGCGCTGTTGATCACGGGGGCGGCCGAGTAGTTGCGGGTGATCCCGCCCCGGTCGCCGTCCACCGCCAGGGCGAGCGCGCCACCGGCCACGCCGGAGCCGAGCATCAGGGCGAAGACCGCGACCCCGGCGCCGACGAACTTGGCCACCTTGCCGGCCTGCGGTGCCGGGGCCGGCGCCCACGGCGGAGTCGGCTGGCCGGGGTGCTGCGGCCCGCCCTGCCCCGGGTAGCCGGCGGACGGCTGGCCCACACCGGGCTGGCCGTAGCCGACACCGGACTGACCGGGATAGCCGGCCGACCCGGTGCCCGCGCCCGGCTGACCGGGACGGTGCTGACCGGGGTAGCCACCGGCCCACCCGGGCTGCTGCTGGCCGGGCTGGTAGCCCGCCGACGGGTACTGCCCCGCCGGGGAGTGGCCCGCCGGGTAGCCGGTGGACGCGGGATAGCCGGGCCGGTACTGCTGGTCGCCGCCACCGGACGGGTACGACGACTGCGGGTACGGCGTGGCGGCGGGCGGCGCGTACGGCGACGCGGGCGGCGCGTACCCCGGTCCGGGGTTGGCCGTGCCGACCGGCTCCCCCGCGGTGCCGGCGGCCTGACCGGGGGTGTTGGGGGTGTCGGACTCGCCGCGCACGGCGCGGGCAGGCTCGGCGGAGGGGTGCGACGGCTCGGCGTCGGGGGCAGCCGGCCGACGCTGCGGGTCGGTCTCGAACTCGGTCATGCCCCTAGCTTTCCCCGTGGCACTGTCACCCACCTGGAACCCACCTGGAAGTTTTCTGGAAGTCACAGCGGGGCCGGCGGGGCGTCACTCCGCGTCGCCGTCCGCGTCGGGCAGCAGGGGCAGCCGGACCCGGAACGTCGCCCCGCCGCCCGGCGTCTCGTCCACCTCGACGGTGCCCTGGTGGGCGCTGACCAGCGCCGCGACGATGGCCAGCCCCAGTCCGGTGCTGGTGATCCCGCTGGCCCGGCGGGTCCGGGCCGCGTCGGCGCGGTAGAACCGCTCGAAGACCCGCTCGGCCTGCTCCGGGGCGAGCCCCGGCCCGGTGTCCATCACCTCCACCACGGCCATGTTCCCGTCCTCGGAACACAACCGCAGGGTCACCGACGCCTCCGGCGGGGTGTGCGTCAACGCGTTGGTCATCAGGTTGCCGATCACCTGCCGCAGCCGGGCGTCGTCGGCGTGCACCACCAGCGGGCCCGAGTCCGGGGCGATCTCCAGCTCGATGTGCCGTTCGGGGGCGACCACCCGGGCCGCCTCGACCGCCTCGGAGGCGAGCACCGGCAACTCCACCGGGGCGAGCGACAGCGGGCGTTCCCGGTCCAGCCGGGCGAGCAGCAGCAGGTCCTCCACCAGCAGCCCCATCCGGGCCGCCTCGTCCTCGATGCGGCGCAGCAGGTCGGCGGTCTGCTCGGGGGCGCGGGCCGCCCCCTGCCGGTACAGCTCGGCGAAGCCCCGGATGGTGGTCAACGGGGTCCGCAGCTCGTGCGAGGCGTCCGCGACGAACTGCCGCATCCGCTCCTCCGAACGCCGGGCGCGGGCCTCCGACGCCAGCGCGGCGTGCGCCGCGTCCCGGGCTCCGGCCTCCGCCGTACGGGCCGCCATCTCCGAGGCGGCGCGGGCGGTGAAGGCGGCCTCGATCTGCGCCAGCATCGCGTTCAACGCCCGGGAGAGCCGGCCCAGCTCGGAGGTGGCGCACTCCTGACCCTCCTCCGGGTCGGGCACCCGACGGCTCAGGTCACCACCGGCGATCGCCGCAGCCGTCCGTTCGATCTCCACCAGCGGTTTCAGGCTGGTCCGCACGATGGCCGCGCCGATCGAGGCGAGCAGGATCAGCACCGCCCCGCCGACCAGCATGTCTATCCAGATCAGCCGCTTGACCGCCAGGTCGACGTCGGTCATGTGCTGGCCGAAGGCGAGGACCCGGCCGTCGCCGAGGTCGGTGTAGAGCATCCGCCACCGGGTACGGCCGTCCATGGACTGCACGGTGAACGGGTCGCCGACCAGGGCCGAGAAACCGGCGAAGTCGGTCGGGAACTCCGGTAGTTCCTCGGGACGCAGGCCGGAGTAGCGCGACGGCCCCTCCACCTCGGTCCGGCTGGCCTGCGCGGCCACGTAGTCGGTGGGGATGCCCACCAGGAGCGGGCCCCGTCCCTGGCCGAGCGCCCGCGCCACCCCGTTGGTGTCACCGCGCAACTGGTCGTCGACCTGGCCGATCAGGTACTCCCGCAGGAAGTACGTGGTCAGCGAGCTGATCACCACGAGGGCGATGGCGACGAGGGTGAGGACCGCCGCGACCAGCTTGACCCGCAGCGGGATGCTCCGGAGCCGCCCCTTCGCCTCGTCGAGCGGGTTCACGCCGCCGGCTTGCGCAGGACGTAGCCCACGCCGCGCAGGGTGTGGATCAGGCGGGGCTGGGTGTTGTCGACCTTGCGGCGCAGGTACGAGATGTACGACTCGACGATGTTGTCGTCACCCCGGAAGTCGTAGTTCCACACGTGGTCGAGGATCTGCGCCTTGGACAGCACCCGGTTGGCGTTGAGCATCAGGTACCGCAGCAGCTTGAACTCGGTCGGCGAGAGCTGCACCCGCTGACCGGCCCGGTGCACCTCGTGGGTCTCCTCGTCCAGCTCCAGGTCGGCGAAGGTGAGCCGGGAGGGGGCGTGCTCGCCGGTGGCCGTACGCCGCAGCACCGCCCGGATCCGGGCGGTCAGCTCCTCCAGGCTGAACGGCTTGGTGACATAGTCGTCGCCGCCCAGGGTGAGCCCACGGATCTTGTCGTCGGTGGCGTCCCGGGCGGTCAGGAACACCACCGGGGTACGCGTGCCGCCCTCGCGGAGCATCCGGATGACCTCGAAACCGTCCAGGTCGGGCAGCATCACGTCGAGCACCACCAGGTCGGGGCGGTGGTCCTTGGCCGCATGCAGGGCCGCGCTGCCGTTGGTGGCGGTCGCCACGTCGAACCCCGCGAAGCGGAGGCTGGCGGAGAGCAGTTCGAGGATGTTGGGATCGTCCTCGACGACGAGCAGTCGCGCCTCGGTCTGGGTAGCGGCCATGCTGGCCATCATCCGTGACGTCGCTGCGTCGGCGCTGGACGCTTCCTGCAAAAACCCTGTGAAGCCGCGCCGACGCCGGCTCCCCGCCCTCTGCCGGCCCGCACCCTGCGAGCCGGCGGTCACCGCAGCAGCCGGCGTAACCCGTCCAACGCGCCGTCGAGCACCCGGATCGCGGTCCGCAACTGGGTGTCGCTGAGCCGCCCGGCCCGCACCAGCGCACCCACCTCGACGGTGAACTCGGCCAGCCGCTTGTCGAACTCGACCAGCAGGGGGGAGCCGTCGGTGGTGGGGGTAGCCGGGCGGGGGGTGGGGCCGGGAGCCGGCCGGTCCCAGCGGGTCTGCCGGGTCTGCCGGGTGGCCTCGCGCAGCTCCCGCTTGAGGTCGCGCACCGAGCCGCGTACCTCGGTCTGGATCTCGCCGGCCAGTGCGGACAGATCCTCCACCGAGGCGGAGATGTCGGACTCCAGGGTGGTCAGCTCGTCGGCGCGCTGGCGCAGCTCGGCCCGGCCGTCCTCGGTGATCTCGTAGACCTTGCGGCCACCGGCGGCGGTGTGGGTGACCAGGCCGTCGGCCTCCAGCCGTTGCAGCCGGGGATAGATGGTGCCGGCGCTCGGGGCGTACAGGCCGAGGAAACGCTCCTCCAGCAGCCGGATCAGCTCGTAGCCGTGCTTGGGGCCGTCGTCGAGCAGCCGCAGCAGGTAGAGCCGCAGCCGGCCGTGGCTGAACACGGCGGTCACGGCAGCTCCTCCTGGTCGGCGTCCACCGGCCGGGCGAGCAGCGCGATGCTGCCGGACGTCGCGGACGCCCAGAGCTTACCCGCGCCCGCGCCGAGCACCCCGTGGCTGTCCTTGACCGAGCCGACGCCGGACCCGCCGCCGACCTGGGGGAAACCGCTGGTGATCCGGCCCGAGGTGGTGTGCAGGTGGACGGCGAGGTCGCTGTCCTCGCGGACCCGGACGGTGATCGGCCCGGAGATGGTGGTGAGCCGGATGTCGCTGCGCCGGGGATTGTCCAGGTCACAGGTGATCGCCCCGGAGACGGTGTTGGCGTGCACCCGGCCGGCGGCGCTGTCGGCGAGGGTCACCTCACCGGAGACCGTGTTCAGGACGAGGTCGCCGGTGACGCCGAGCGCCTCGACCGGGCCGGAGACGATCCGCGCGTTGGTGCGCCCGGCCAGCCCCATCAGGGTGATCTGCCCGGAGGTGACGTCCACGGTGGTGTCGTGGGACAGCCCGGAGGCGACCAGCGTGCCGTCGACCAGGTGCAGGTCGGCCAGGGTGCCGGCCGGGACGGCGACGGACACCTCGGCCCGGAACCGGCGACCGAGCTGACCGAGCCACCAGAGGAACCCGGGCCAGCGGGGTGGGCGTTCGTGTTCGATCCGCAGGACGCCGTCGTGGTGCTCGACGAGGACCGGCCGGCTGCTGACCCGGGTGACGTCGACCCGCGCCGGCCCGTCGGTGCCGACCACGTTGAGCCGCCCGGTGACCAGGCGGACGTCGAGCCGGGTGACCGGCTCGTCGATGGTGATCCGTTGTGGTCTGTCGACCTTCCAGTTGGTCATGGCGTCTCCCTCCGGGGTCACGGCCGACGGCCGCGCCACTGCACGGAGGAAGCATAACGCGATACATCGCGATAGAACAAGACTGTCGCGAGTTACCGTCTCACCCGGCCCACGTCCGGTCGGGATGATCAACTCATCTGGGCCGATCCAGCGGTATCCCGCGGTTGGATTACCGCAACATCGACCCCACGAGTCGATCACGCAGGCTGATCGCGGCCCTCGGGTCAGGCAGCCAGGCCGAGGCCCGCCCCGACAGCCGGCGCGGCCACCGAACCGGGCGCGGCCACCGGACCCGACGCGGCCACCGAACCGGGCGGGGCCACCGGGTCGAGGACGGCCAGGGTGGGGCGGCCGGCGGCCGGTCGGGGCGGCAGCAGGTGCACGGCCGACTCGGCGGCCCTGGCCAGCACCCGACGGTCCGCCCCGGGGACCGGGTGCAGGGCGGCGGTCACCGCGACGTCGACCACCAGGTCCCGGGCGGCCAGCACCCGGCGTACCGAGCGCCAGAGCGTGTCGTCGCCGAGGAAGGCCGCGGTGGTGGTCGTCGCCCCGGTGGCAGCGCAGCGGTAGCTGATCCGCAGCGGCACCACGGGGGCGCCGGCGTCGACCGCCGCCTGGAAGACCGCCGGCCGGAAGCCCCGGCGCGGCCGGCAGGCGGCCGGGGGGACGATGCCGCACCAGGTCGTACCCTCGGGAAAGACCGTGACCGGGTGACCGGCGCGCAGGATCGCCGCGAGCCGGGCCACCGTGCGCGGCAGGTCCCGGGGCCGGGACCGGTCGACGAAGACCGTGCCACCGGCGCGGGCCAGCAGTCCCAGCACCGGCCAGCTCCGCACCTCCCGTTTGGCCAGCAGCCGGGCCGGCGCGACCGCCAGCACCGCGAACACGTCCAGCCAGGAGACGTGGTTGGCGACCAGCAGTGCCCGTCGTCGGGGCAGCCGC
Source organism: Micromonospora humida (assembly GCF_016901255.1). NCBI lineage: Bacteria > Bacillati > Actinomycetota > Actinomycetes > Micromonosporales > Micromonosporaceae > Micromonospora > Micromonospora humida. The sequence goes on along the minus strand of NZ_JAFEUC010000011.1, from coordinate 161,045 downwards.
CCACGCACCACCAGCCGCACCCCGAGCACCCCGGCGGTCCGCCGGGCCCAGGCCCGCAGCACCGCCGCCCGCCACGCTGCCGGCAGCACCGGCAGCAGTACGGTCAGGCCGGCCCCGGCCAGCAGCATCCCGAGTACGCCCACCAGCCGTGCCACCTGCCGGCCGGACGACACCCCGGCCCGACCCTCCCCCGGCAGGCAGTCCGGCCCGCAGCCGGCGGTCGGGCGCCACAACTCGGCGCTCACCGGGTCACCCCGCCGAGGAAGTGCCGGCGGTAGCGCGGGTTCATCCGGTCCAACGAGAACAGCAGGTAGAAGTCGGCGCAGCGGAAGTCCGGGTCGTACGCCGGTTCCCCGGCGATCCACGCGCCGAGCCGTAGGTAGCCACGGACCAGCGGAGGGATCAGCGCCCGCCCGGCGGGGTCCCCGGTGGCCGAGGCCGGTGTCGCCGCACCCGGCTCGGCGAACCACGGCCGCAGCGGACGGACCCGCATCAGCGGGGGCGCGAGGTGCCCCGTCCGACCCAGCGCCCACGTCTCGGCGACGGCCCGGCCGCCGTCGTCGTCGACCGGCACCGAGGCGCAGCCGCCCAGCCAGTTCATCCCGCGCAGGTGCAGGTAGCGGGTCAGTCCCGCCCACATCAGGTTGAGCACCGCGCCGGAGCGGTGGTCCGGGTGGACGCAGGAGCGGCCGGTCTCGACCAGCAGGTCGCGCAGCGGTTCGAGCGGGGTCAGGTCGAACTCGCCGGCGGCGTACCGGCGGTCGGTGCGGCCGGGGGGCAGCAGCCGGTAGGTGCCGACCACCGCCCCGGTGCGCTCCTCGCGGACGATCAGGTGGTCGCAGTGGACGTCGAGGTCGTCGGTGTCCAGCCCGGCGGCACCCGGACGCAGGGTCGCGCCGAGTTCGGTGGCGAACACCTCGTGGCGCAGGCGTTGCGCGGCCGCGACCTGGGTCGGGTCGTCGGCGATCAGCAGGGTGTATCCACTGGTCGTCAGGGGTGCGCCAGCGGCATGCAGAACAGCCATGGGACCTGTGTAGGTGCCCCGGGTTGCCGGTCGGCCGGGGACGGGTGTCGATCCGGTGAACGCCTGTCGGCGGGACCGGTCCCGGGCGTGACCAGGGTGGCGCACGGGGTCGGTGGGGCGGGCGGGAGGCGTGGCCGGCGCGTGCGAGGCTGCTGCGGGGGCCCGGCCGGCCGGGCCGACGACACGGTGGAGGAGGGTCGATGATCATCGAGGCGCGGTACCAGGGGCCGCCCGGCACGGGCAACGGCGGCTGGAGCGCGGGGATCTTCGCCGGGGCGTACGGCGCGGACGGGCCGGTCGAGGTGACGTTGCGTCGCCCGCCGCCGCTGGACACCCCGCTCACCCTCGCCGACGGCGACGTGCGCGACCCCGGGGGGCACCTGGTCGCCGAGGTACGCCCGGCCGGTGATCCGCCCGCCCCGGTACCCCCGGTGGACCCGGCGACCGCGCGGGCCGCCTCGGCGACGTACCCGGGGCTGGCGGACCACCCCTTCCCCGGCTGCTACGTCTGCGGCCCGGAGCACCCGGACGGCCTGCGGATATACCCCGGAAGGCTGCCCGACGGCCGGACCGCCGCGCCGTGGCGGACGCCTGCCCGGGTGACCGCGCCGACGGTGTGGGCGGCGCTGGACTGCCCCGGGGGCTGGGCGGTGATCGCCCCGGGCCGGCCGTACGTGCTGGGCCGGCTCGCCGTGACGGTGGACGCGCTGCCCGCGCCGGGCGGGGAGTACGTGGTCACCGGGGCGGTGGACACCGTCGAGGGACGCCTGGCGGTGGTGCGTACCAGCCTCTACGACGGTGCCGGTGGGCTGCTGGGCCGGGCCCGCGCCACCTGGGTCGCGCTGCCCGCTGCTCCTCGTCCCTGAGGACGACTCCGCTCCTGCCTGAGTCGGAGCAGGGCCTACCGACCGGGGCTGATGGCGTAACTTGACCTGACCAGCAAGGCTGGCAGCGGCGCATTCCGCAACGGCGTCGCAGAACGCGGTGCCCCGCGCGCCGCCGCACGGGAGGAGAACGATGTCCGACGGGCAGTGGAGCCCCAGCACCGGCCAGATCGTCGTGTCCGGTTTGACCAAGCAGTACAAGAACGTCCGGGCGGTCGACAATTTGTCCTTCACGGTCGAGCCCGGTCGGGTGACCGGCTTCCTCGGCCCGAACGGGGCGGGTAAGACGACCACCCTGCGGATGCTGCTGAACCTGGTCACCCCGACCGGTGGCACGGCGACGATCGGGGGCCGGCGGTACGCCGACCTGACCGATCCGCTGCGGCACGTGGGCGCGGTGCTGGAGGCCTCCAGCGCGCACAAGGGCCGTACCGGCATCAACCACCTGCGGGTGATCTGCGCGGCGGCCGGCCTGCCGAAGAGCCGGGCCGACGAGGCGCTGGCCCTGGTCGGGCTCACCCCGGCGGCGAAGCGCAAGTTCAAGGGCTACTCGTTGGGCATGAAGCAGCGGCTCGGCATCGCCGCCGCGATGCTCGGCAACCCCCAGGTGCTGATCCTCGACGAGCCGGCCAACGGTCTCGACCCGGAGGGCATCCGTTGGATGCGTGGCTTCCTCAAGGGGCTGGCCCACGAGGGGCGGACCGTGCTGGTCTCCAGCCACCTGCTGTCCGAGATGCAGCTCCTCGCCGACGACGTGGTGATCATCGCGGCCGGCAAGCTGATCCGGCAGGGTCCGGTCGAGCAGGTGCTCGGCTCGATGTCGCAGGGCGGCCGGGTGCGGGTGCGCACCCCGCAGGCCGAGGAGTTGACCGTGGCGCTGCGTGAGCAGTCCGCCACGGTGGAGACCGACGAGCACGGCGTGCTGCTGGTCAGCGGCGTGGACGCGCCGGCGATCGGCCGGGCCGCGCTGGCCGCCAAGGTCGAGCTGCACGAACTGACCCCGGAACGACCCGACCTGGAGCGGGTGTTCCTGGAGCTGACGGCCGGGAAGGCGGGCATCCGATGAACCTCGTCCGATCCGAGCTGTTGAAGATCCGTACCACCAGCACCTGGTGGATCTTCGGGCTGATCACGGTGCCGCTGTGGGCGCTCACCGCCCTGATCAACTGGTTGCAGACCGACGCGCTGGCCAACAACAACTTCGGCGACGTGCCGGCCGACCAGGCCGACCAGATCCAGGCGGCGCAGTCGGTGGACAGCCTGGCCGCCAACGTCTACACCAACGGGCAGTTCTTCGGCCTGATGATCGTGATGCTGCTCGGCATCATCGTGGTGACCAGCGAGTTCTTCCACCAGACGGTCACCACCACCTTCCTCACCGTGCCGCACCGCACGGCGGTGATGCTGGCCAAGCTGGCCGCCGCGGCCATTCTGGCCGTGCTGTTCTGGCTGGTCACCACCGTGTTCAACCTGGCCTTCGGGGCACTGGTGATGAACAGCGTCGACCTGGGCTCCCAGCTCGGCAGCGGCGCGGTCTGGCGGGCGACCGCGCTCAACGGCCTGGCGTACCTGCTCTGGTCGGTGCTCGGCGTCGGGATCGGGGTGCTGATCCGCAGCCAGATCGGTGCCACGGTCACCGGCATCCTGCTCTACCTGGGTGGCGCGGTCGGCGCGGCCATCGCGATCAGCATCCTGGCCGCCCGCTGGGGCGACTGGATCAACGACCTCCAGGTGCTGGTGCCGTCGCTGGCGTCGTCGCTGATGGTCAGCGGGACCGAGATCCCGGGCAACCCGCCGCGTTGGGCGGGTGCGGTGGTCCTCATCGGGTACGCGGTGGTGGCCGGCGCGATCGGCACGCTCACCATGCGGCGGCGGGACATCTCCTGACCCGACCCGTTCCCGGCCGGCCCGGCGCGACGACCCGTCGCGCCGGGCCGGCGCCTTTTCGGGCGGGCCCGCGGTGCGGCTGGGTGACGCACCACCCGGCGCCACTGCGGTAAGGAGTCATCGGAACACGAAGAGCTGATTGACTTTCGGTTTCTTCTGTGAAACCGCACACCCCTTGGAGGCGGAAATGCCTATGGTATTTCTGCGGCGTAGCCTGGGAGCCGTCGCCCGTCCACAGGCACGTACGGACGACGGCGGACACCGCGTGACACACAGACCCGCGTGAAAGAGGCGATTACCGGCCGTGTCGACCCAGCAGACTTCGCAGGAGAACCCACTGGCGGGTTTCGGTCCGAACGAGTGGATCGTCGAGGAGATGTACCAGCGCTACCTCGCCGACCCGTCGAGCGTCGACTCGGCCTGGCACGACTTCTTCGCCGACTACCGACCCGCCCCGGGCGCGGCGACCCCGCGCCCGGCTGACGGCGCTGCGGCGACGCCGGAGCCGGCCGAGCAGCAGGAGCCGGTCGCCACCGTCGCGACCGGGCCCGCCGCGAAGGCGGCGACGGCCGACGCCAAGCCGGCCGCCAGCACCAGGCCAGCCCCCGCCACCAAGCCGGCAGCCACCAGGCCGGCCGCCACCAAGCAGACCGCCACCGCCGAGCCGGCCACCGCCCCGAAGCCGGCCACCGCGAAGACCGCCCCCGGGTCCGCCGCGAAGCCGGCGGCCACCGGGAAGGCCGCCCCGGCCAAGCCGGCGGCGAAGGCGCCGACGGCCAGCGCCGCCGGCACCACACCGCTGCGCGGGGTGGCCGCGCGGATCGTGCAGAACATGGACGCCTCACTGTCCGTGCCGACCGCCACCAGCGTGCGCGCGGTCCCGGCCAAGCTGCTGGTCGACAACCGCATCGTGATCAACAACCACCTCGCCCGGGGGCGCGGCGGCAAGGTCAGCTTCACCCACCTGATCGGATACGCGCTGGTCCGGGCCGTGGTCGCGCACCCGGAGCTGAACAACTCCTTCGCCGAGGTGGACGGCAAGCCGGCGATGGTCCGCCCGGAGCACGTCAACCTGGGCATCGCCATCGACCTGACCAAGCCCGACGGCTCCCGCAACCTGGTGGTGCCGTCCATCAAGGGCTGCGAGCAGATGGACTTCCGGCAGTTCTGGCAGGCGTACGAGGACGTGGTCCGGCGCGCCCGCCGCAACGAGCTGACCATGGAGGACCACGGCGGCACCACGATCTCGCTGACCAACCCGGGCGGCATCGGCACGGTGCACTCGATCCCCCGGCTGATGCAGGGGCAGAGCGCGATCATCGGGGTCGGCGCGATGGAGTACCCCGCGCCGTACCAGGGGATGAGCGAGGCGACCCTGGCCGAACTGGCGGTCAGCAAGATCATCACGCTGACCAGCACGTACGACCACCGGATCATCCAGGGCGCGCAGTCCGGCGAGTTCCTCAAGGTCATGCACGAGCTGCTGCTCGGTGAGCACGGCTTCTACGACGAGGTCTTCACCTCGCTGCGCATCCCGTACGAGCCGGTGCGCTGGATGCGGGACGTGGCCGTCGACTCCGAGGGCCAGATCAACAAGACCGCGCGGGTGCACGAGCTGATCCACGCCTACCGGGTCCGGGGCCACCTGATGGCCGACACCGACCCGCTGGAGTTCACCATCCGCAAGCACCCCGACCTGGACGTCCTCCAGCACGGGCTGACCCTGTGGGACCTCGACCGCACGTTCCCGGTCAACGGCTTCGCCGGCAAGCAGCGGATGAAGCTGCGCGAGATCCTCGGCGTGCTGCGCGACTCGTACTGCCGTCGGCTCGGCATCGAGTACATGCACATCCAGGACCCGGAGGAGCGCCGCTGGATCCAGGAGCGGATCGAGCGCCGCTACGAGAAGCCGGCCGCCGACGAGCAGAAGCACGTGCTGAACCGGCTCAACGCCGCCGAGGCCTTCGAGACCTTCCTGCAGACCAAGTACGTCGGCCAGAAGCGGTTCTCGCTGGAGGGCGGCGAGTCGCTGATCCCGCTGCTCGGCGAGGTGCTGGAGGCGTCCGCCGAGGACGGCTTGGACGAGGTCGTCATCGGCATGGCGCACCGGGGCCGGCTCAACGTGCTGGCCAACATCGTCGGCAAGCCGTACGAGAAGATCTTCTCGGAGTTCGAGGGGCACCTCGACCCGCGCTCCACCCAGGGCTCCGGCGACGTGAAGTACCACCTGGGTCAGAACGGCAAGTTCACCACGCCGGACGGCGACCACTCGGTCAAGGTGTCGGTGGTGGCGAACCCGTCGCACCTGGAGGCGGTGGACCCGGTGCTGGAGGGCATCGTCCGGGCCAAGCAGGACCGCATCGACCTCAAGCTGGAGGGTTACACCGTGCTGCCGCTGGCGGTACACGGTGACGCCGCGTTCGCCGGCCAGGGGGTCGTCGCCGAGACGCTCAACCTGTCCCAGCTGCGTGGCTACCGCACCGGCGGCACCGTGCACGTGGTGGTCAACAACCAGGTCGGCTTCACCACCGCCCCCGAGTACAGCCGGTCCAGCCTCTACAGCACCGACGTGGCCCGGATGATCCAGGCGCCGATCTTCCACGTCAACGGCGACGACCCGGAGACCGTGGTCCGGGTGGCCCGGCTGGCGTTCGAGTACCGGCAGGCGTTCAACAAGGACGTCGTGATCGACATGGTCTGCTACCGGCGGCGCGGGCACAACGAGGGCGACGACCCGTCGATGTCCAACCCCCAGATGTACAAGATCATCGACTCGAAGCGGTCGGTCCGCAAGCTCTACACCGAGGAGCTGATCGGCCGGGGCGACATCACCGTCGAGGACGCCGAGGAGCTGCTGCGCGACTACCAGGCGCAGCTGGAGCGGGTCTTCAAGGCGACCCGGGACGCCGCCACCACCCCGCGCCAGGTCAGCCGGCCCAGCCGCGCCGAGGAGCCGGAGCCGCAGGTGCAGACCGCCACCGACGCCGCCGTGGTCAAGGCCGTCGGCGAGGCGCACGTCAACCTGCCCGAGGGCTTCACCCCGCACAAGCGCATCCAGCAGTTGCTCGACCGGCGGGCCAGGATGTCCGCCGAGGGCAACATCGACTGGGGGTACGGCGAGATCATCGCGTTCGGCGCGCTGCTGCACGACGGGGTCACCGTCCGGCTCGCCGGGCAGGACTCCCGTCGGGGCACCTTCGTCCAGCGGCACGCCTCGATCGTCGACGCCAAGACCGGCGAGGACCACCTGCCGCTGAAGTCGCTCACCGCCGACGGCGAGCGGTCCCGGTTCTTCGTGCACGACTCGCTGCTGAGCGAGTACGCGGCGATGGGCTTCGAGTACGGCTACTCGGTGGAGAACGTCAACGCGCTGGTCTGCTGGGAGGCGCAGTTCGGTGACTTCGTCAACGGCGCCCAGTCGGTGATCGACGAGTTCATCTCCTCCGGCGAGGTGAAGTGGGGCCAGCGTTCCGCGGTCACCCTGCTGCTGCCGCACGGCCACGAGGGGCAGGGCCCGGACCACACCTCCGGCCGTCCCGAGCGGTTCCTGCAGATGTGCGCCGAGGACAACATGCGGGTGGCCATCCCGACCACCCCGGCGAACTACTTCCACCTGCTGCGACGGCAGGCCCTGTCGCCCAAGCGCAAGCCGCTGGTGGTGTTCACGCCGAAGTCGCTGCTGCGGCACAAGCTCTGCGTCAGCCCGGTGGAGGACTTCACCACCGGCACCTTCGCCCCGGTGCTGGCCGACCCCGCCGCGCCCGCGGCCGAGCAGGTCAAGCGGGTGCTGCTCTGCTCGGGCAAGGTCTACTACGACCTGTTCCAGGCACGGCAGGAACGGGGCGTCACCGACACCGCGATCATCCGGATCGAGCAGCTCTACCCGCTGCCGGTGCAGGAGATCCGGGACGCGCTGGCGGCGTACCCGAACGCGGAGGACTTCGCCTGGGTGCAGGAGGAGCCGGCCAACCAGGGGGCGTGGAGCTTCGTCGCGCTCAACCTGCTGGAGCACCTGGCCGACGTCCGGCTGCGTCGCATCTCCCGGCCCGCCGCCGCCGCCCCGGCGGTCGGCTCGGCCAAGATGCACGAGGTGGAGCAGACCGCGCTGATCGACGCCGCGCTGCCCCGCCCCTGACCCGACCCGTTACGACCCATCCGGCCCGCGCCCTTCCAGGGCGCGGGCCGTTCCATGCCGTCCCTGGGCGCGGGCCGTCCCGTGCCGTCCCACCCCGCGCAGCTTCCGCGATGGGGAGCATCGCCTGGGACCTCCCGCAGGGCCTCCCGGGCGGCGGCCAGGACGGACGGCAGCTTCGGGGAGAGTTGTTGTCGCTGGAACGACAACAACTCTCCCCGAAGAGGCCGAACCCGCTGCGCGGTGGGCGAGGCAAGTGGGGCAGGGTGACCGGTGGGATCGTCCGCCACCCGGGTGGCGGAGCGGCCCCGACCGGGAGGGATCATGTCCACTTCCGAGTTGGTCCGAGGCACGGAACGCAGCAGTGAGGAGGCGCGGTGTACTTCACCGATCGTGGGATCGAGGAGCTGGTGCAGCGGCGGGGTGACGAGCAGGTCACCCTGGAGTGGCTCGGCGAGCGGCTACGCGACTTCGTCGACCTCAACCCCGAGTTCGAGACGCCGATCGAGCGCTTCGCCACGTGGCTGGCCCGCCTCGACGACCTCGACGAGGACTGAGCCCGGGGCGGGCGGACATCCGCCCGCCCCGGCCTCCGAGCACCATGTCGTGCCAGGGCGCGTGCGAGCCGCAGCGCTGCCAAGGCGGACCCACACCGCACCCGGGGCCAACACAGACCACACCGCACCGCGCGGCCGGACCGGACCGGCACCGCGCGGCCGACCGGCCGGGACCGGGACCGGGCCGCGAGGGGTCAGCCGCCGTTGCGGACGGCCGGCTCCAGGCCGGTACGCCGCAGCTTCTGCCAGCCCAGCCGCCCGCCGGTCAGCGCGGTGACCACCGCCTGCACCATCACCAGGTACATCAGCTGCCGGTAGACGAACTGTTGCAGGGGCAGCACCCACAGCACCCCGAGCTTCTCCCGGTCCAGCCGGAACGCCACCACGGCGGTGAGGGTCTGCACGCCGAGCATGACCAGCCAGGCCACCGCCGTGGCCCGACGGTCGAGGAAGAACAGGCCGTACAGGGCCAGCAGGTCGATCACCGGCGCGAGCAGCGGCAGCAGCACCCCGAAGAGGCTGAGGAAGAACAGGCAGCGCCTGGTGAACCGGCCCGACGCACCCCGGTCGAGCACCGAGCGCCGGTGCTTCCACATCGCCTGCATGGTGCCGTAGCTCCACCGGTAGCGCTGTTTCCAGAGCTGTCCCATGGTCGCCGGGGCCTCCGTCCAGGCGCGGGCGGTCTCCTCGTAGACCACCTTCCAGCCGGCCCGGCCCAGGGCGATGGTGATGTCGGTGTCCTCGGCGAGGGTGTCGTCGGTCATCCCCCCGGCGTAGCGCAGCGCCTCCCGCCGGAACCCGCCGATCGCCCCCGGCACCGTCGACATGCAGCGCAGCGTCTCGTAGAGCCGCCGGTCGAGGTTGAACCCGATGACGTACTCGATGTGCTGCCACTTGGCGATCAGGCTGCGCCGGTTGCCGACCTTGACGTTGCCGGCCACCGCGCCGACCTGCGGGTCGGCGAATGGCTGCACCAGCCGGCGGACCGCGTCGGGCTCGAAGACGGTGTCCCCGTCGACCATCACGATCAGGTCGTGCCGGGCCAGCGCCAGGCCGGTGTTCAGGGCGCTGGGCTTGCCGCCGTTGGGCTTGCGGACCACCCGGACGTTGGGCAGGCCGAGCGCGTCGACGATGTCGGCGGTGCCGTCGGTGGAGCCGTCGTCGACGACGATCACCTCGATCCCGCCCGGATGGTCGCCGCCGGCCAGGGAGCGGACCGCCGCCGCGATCCCCTCCTTCTCGTTGTACGCCGGGACGATCACCGAGACCGGCGCGGTGACCGGCGGCCCCCAGCTCCAGTCCCTGGCCCGCCGCCGTCGGGCGTGCCGCCCGGCCAGCACGAACAACACGAGGGTACGGCCCACGGTGAGCACGCCGACGACGACGAAGAGCACACCGAACACGGTCAGCATGCGGTCGGCGCCCTGCACCGCCCAGATCAGCGTCCGGCCACGCCACCGTTCCCCGGTGCCGGCGGGGGTGGCGGCGTCCATCCGGTGGTCGACCCCGGCGGCGGCGAAGGCGAGGTTCAGTCCCTCGGTCGCGGTGACGAACCGGTACCCCCGTTCCTTCATCATCGGAATGAACCGGTCGAGGGCGGCGACGGTCTGCGACCGGTCACCTCCGGCGTCATGCCAGAGGGTGACCGCACCGGAGTCCCCGTCGGGGGCGGCGTTCTCGACGATCCGGTCCACTCCGGGCAGCGACCAGTCCTGGCTGTCGGTGTCGTTGAGGAAGGTCAGGTAACCCAGGTCACCGGCGGCGGTGACCACCGGCCAGTCCCGGTTGTCGATCGCCCCCGGATGCGACGAGTACGGGAAGCGCACCAGCGAGGTCCGCAGGCCGGTGGCCCCGGCCACGGCGAGCTGGGTCTGGGCGTACTCCAGGCGTTGCCGCCACGCCGGCAGTTCGGCGAGGTCGGGGTGGGTGAAGGTGTGCACGCCGAGCTGGTGCCCGCCGTCGGTCAGCTCGCGGGCCACCTCGGGGTGCCGGGCGACCTGCGAGCCCAGTACGAAGAACGTGCCCTTGACCTGGTGGGCGGCCAGGACCTTGAGCACCTCGCGGGTCCAGACCGGGTGCGGGCCGTCGTCGAAGGTCAACGCGATGGTGCGCGGCGGCAGCCGGTAGGAGCGGACCAGCTCGCTGCTGGCGCTGATGATCGGCCCGCCGGTCACCACCGAGGTGGGCACCTCCCGCTGCCCGGCGACGCTGTCCCGACGGTCGGGGGCGAAGGAGGCGTTGGCGTACGCGCCGACCAGCAGCACACCGGCCAGCAGCGCGAGCACCGTGCCCAGCAGGATTCCGCTCGGCTGCGGCACCGGCCGGCGTCGTCGGGCCGGGCCGGGTGCGCGGCGACGGGTCGGCCCGGGTGAGCGCCGGCGGGTGGTCGGCGCAGCGGGCTCAGCCATCGACGCGGACGCCCTCGGCACCGCCGGGGAGCGGATCGGGCAGGGCGGGCGGCTCGTCGGTGGGGGTCGGCGGGTTCGGCGTCGTGGCCTGCGGCGTCGACCGGGTCGGTCGGGGCGACGCCGTGGAGGTGGCCGGGCTGCGGCTCGGCGACCGGCTGGCGCTCGGCGACGGCGAGGGGCTGACGGTGCCGCCGGTGGCGGACGGGGTGACCGGGGCGACGGCCGGCCCGCTCCCCCGGGGCGCCCGGGGGGCGACGCTCGGTGCCACGGCGCCGGTGGTCGTGGCGGGGGCGGCCGGGGCGGTGGTGGCCGTCCGGGCCGACGGCGACGACCGCTCGGGCTGCGCGACCTCGTCGACGAAGGGGAGCACCGCGTGCGGGGCGATGCCCCCGGCGAAACTGATCCCGACCAGCCCGGAGTAGATCAGGACCACCAGCCCCAGGGCGTACGCGAGCCAGCGCAGCCGGGAGTGGCGTCGGCCGCTGGGGTCGACGAAGACGGGGACGGGCGGGGGTACGGCCGCGATCAACGCGGTGGGGCCGTCGGTCGGGCCGGCGGTGCGGTCGAGCACCACGGTCGGCCCATCGACTACCGTCACGTCATCGGTACGATGTGGATCGACAGCCGACCGACCACCGAGCGCACCCATGGGCTTCGATCCTTTGGATGGCGCATTCTTCCTGCTCAGGCGGTCGGCAGTCATGGGATGCGAGTTTAGGCACGAGGATCACTCAGCTTCCAGCCCGTCCCACTAATGAGACTCGGGTCGCACCTGCGGGCACCTGCGGGCGACGGTTCAGGGCGAAGGTCCCGGGCGGGACACGACGTGATCTCCTAGGGTGGTGCCGTGGCCCGCAGCGTCTACCTGACCAGCGTGGGGTCCGGCGGGGGTAAGTCGACCATCGCCCTCGGCCTCGCGGAACTCCTCTCCCGGCAGGTCGAACGGATCGGCGTGTTCCGGCCGCTGGTCTCCGACACCGGCGACGACCCGATCCTCGCCCTGCTGCACGACCGCTACCGGATCGACCTGCCCCAGGCCGACCTGACCGGCACCACGTACACCGAGGCGGCGGCCCTGGTCGCCGACGGCCGGCGGGAGGAGCTGATCTCCCGGATCGTCGAGCGGTACCGGGCGGTGGAACGGCGCTGCCCGGCGGTGATCGTGGTGGGCAGCGACTTCACCGACGGCGGGGACACCGCCGGCCCCCGGGAGCTGGCCTTCAACGCCCGGCTGGCCACCGAGTTCGGCAGCGTGGTGGTGCCCGTGGTCGACGGCTTCGGGCAGCAGCCGGAGGCGGTCACGGCGGCGGCACGCGGGGCGTACCACGATCTGGCCGACCTGGGCGCGACGGTGCTGGCGGTGATCGCCAACCGGGTGACCGGGGCGCTGACCCTGCCGGAGCTGCCCGTCCCCGCGTACGCCATCCCGGAGGTGCCGAGCGTGTCGGCGCCGACGGTGGCCGAGGTGGCGGCGGCGCTCGACGCGACCCTGCTGGCCGGCGACGACGCCGCCCTCGGCCGGGACGTGCTCGACTACGTGGTCGGCGCGGCGCACGTGCCGACCCTGCTCGACCACCTCACCGAGGGGGCCCTGGTGATCACCCCGGGCGACCGGGCCGACCTGCTGGTCGCGGCGGCCACCGCTCACGTCGCCGGGCAGGTCTCGCTGGCCGGCGTGGTGCTCACCCTCGGCGAACAGCCCGACCCCCGGGCGATGCGCCTGGTCGAACGGCTCAACACCGGCTTCGCCGTGCTCTCGGTGACCAGCGACAGCTACGACACGGTCGAGGCGTCCAGCCACATCGAGGGCCGGCCCGGCCCGGCCAACCCGCGCAAGGTGGAGGCCGCGCTCGGCGCGTTCGAGGGGCACGTCGACACCGTCGACCTGGCCCGCCGGCTGCGGGTCAGCCGCTCCGAGCGGGTCACCCCGCTGATGTTCGAGTACGACCTGATCGACCGGGCCCGCGCCGACCGCCGCCGGCTGGTGCTGCCCGAGGGCACCGACGAGCGCATCCTGCGGGCCACCGAGATCCTGCTCCGCCGGGGGGTCGCCGACCTGACCCTGCTCGGCCGCCCCGACGAGGTGGCCCGCCGCACCCGCGAGCTGGGCATCGACCTGACCGGCGCGCAGGTGGTCGACCCGGCCGGCAGCGCCTGGCGGGACGACTTCGCCACCCGGTACGCGGCGCTGCGCGCCCACCGGGGCGTCACCGCCGAGATCGCGCACGACATCGTGGCCCAACCCAACTACTTCGGCACCATGATGGTGGCCACCGGGCACGCCGACGGGATGGTCTCCGGGGCCACCCACACCACCGCCGCCACCATCCGTCCCGCCTTCGAGATCATCCGTACCGTGCCGGGCGTCTCGGTGGCCTCCAGCGTGTTCTTCATGCTGCTCGCCGACCGGGTGCTGGTCTACGGCGACTGCGCGGTCAACCCCGATCCGGACGCCGCCCAGCTCGCCGACATCGCCATCTCCTCGGCCGACACGGCGGCCCGGTTCGGCATCGAACCCCGGGTGGCGATGCTGTCGTACTCGACCGGGGACTCCGGCGCGGGAGCCGACGTGGAGAAGGTCGCCGCCGCCACCAGGCTGGTCCGCGAGCGCCGGCCCGACCTGCTGGTCGAGGGGCCGATCCAGTACGACGCGGCGATCGACCCGCAGGTCGCGGCGACGAAGCTGCCGAGCAGCACCGTCGCCGGGCGGGCCACCGTGTTCATCTTCCCGGACCTCAACACCGGCAACAACACGTACAAGGCGGTGCAGCGGTCGGCGGGGGCGGTGGCCGTCGGCCCGGTGATGCAGGGCCTGCGCCGACCCGTCAACGACCTGTCCCGGGGCGCGAAGGTCGCCGACATCGTCAACACCGTGGCGATCACCGCCATCCAGGCGGCCGGATCGTCGGAGGAGGGGTCGTGACCGACCGGGTGCTGGTGCTCAACTGCGGGTCGTCGTCGGTGAAGTACCGGCTCTACGCCGGGGAGTCGACCGTCGACTCCGGCACCGTGGAGCGGATCGGCGAGCCGGGTGGCGGCCCGCCCGACCACGCCACCGCCGTCCGGGACATCCTCGGCCGGCTCGACCTGACCGGGCTGACCGCCGTGGGGCACCGGGTGGTGCACGGCGGTCGGCGGTTCAGCGCGCCGGTGCGGATCGACGACGCGGTCGTCGCCGCGATCGGGGAGCTGGTGCCGCTGGCACCCCTGCACAACCCGGCCAACCTGGCCGGCATCGAGGTCACCCGGGAACTCCTGCCGGACGTCGCCCAGGCGGCGGTCTTCGACACCGCGTTCCACCACACCCTGCCCGAGTCCGCCGCCACGTACGCCATCGACCTGGACACCGCCCGCCGCCACGACATCCGCCGGTACGGCTTCCACGGCACCTCCCACGCGTACGTGTCACGGCGCACCGCCGAGCTGCTCGACCGGCCGTACGACCGGTTACGCACCATCAGCCTGCACCTGGGCAACGGGGCCAGCGCCTGCGCGGTGGACGGCGGACGCAGCGTGGCCACCTCGATGGGGATGTCACCGCTGGAGGGGCTGGTGATGGGCACCCGCAGCGGGGACCTCGACCCGACGGTGATCTTCCACCTGCGCCGCGAGGGCGGGATGGGGGTCGACGAGATCGACGACCTGCTCAACCACCGCAGCGGGCTGCTCGGGCTGACCGGGGCCAACGACATGCGGGAGGTGCAGTCCCGTCGGGCCGCCGGAGATCCCGCCGCGGTCCTCGCCTTCGACGTCTACTGCCGGCGGATCACCGGCTACGTCGGGGCCTACCACGCGCTGCTGGGCGGGGCGGACGCGATCACCTTCACCGCCGGGGTGGGCGAGCACTCCCCCGAGGTACGGGCCGCCGCCCTGGCCGGACTGGACCGGCTCGGCATCGCCGTCGACCCCGACCGCAACGCCGGCACCGGCGACCGGGTGATCTCCCCGGCCGGCGCGCCGGTCAGCGTCTGCGTGGTCGGCACCGACGAGGAGCGGGAGATCGCCCGGCAGACCCGCGCGGTGCTGGCCGGGGCGGACCGAGCGGTGGAGCCGGACCGACCGGGGCGGTGACCACCGTCGTCCGGACGGCCGGGCCGGACCGGTCCGTCGACCACCTACCGTGCAGGCATGGGGGTGAGGCGGCTGTGCGCCGTGGTGCTGGCCGCGCTGCTCGCCGGCTGCGGCCCGGCCGCCGCTGCCGACCCACCGCCACCGCCGCCGGCCCGGCACGCCCCGGACCACGCCCTGCCGGTCGCGGTGCGCACGTTCACCGTCGACCCGGCCGGGCCGCGCCCGCTGCCGGTGACGCTCTGGTACCCGAGCGTGGGTGGCCGGGTCGCCCCGGGCCGGTTCCCGGTGGTGCTGCACAGCCACGGCCTGCACAGCCTCCCCGAGCTGCACGCCGCGTTGGCCGTCAGGTGGGCCGCCGCCGGTTTCGTGGTGGCCGCACCGACCTACCCGTACACCAATCGGCGGGCGGCCCGGTTCAGCCGCGCCGACGTCCGTAACCAGCCCGCCGACGGCTGGCGGGTGATCCGGCACCTGGTCCGGTTGGACGCCCGCGCCGGTGACCCGCTCGCCGGGCACCTGGACGTGGGCCGGTTCGCGGCGACCGGGCACTCGGCCGGCGGCTTCACCACGGCCGGCATGTTCACCTCCGGCCACCCGGCCCGGCTGCGCTCCGGCGTGATCATCGCCGGGGGTGGACTGGCCGGCGCCTTCGCCGGGCCGAGCGCCCCGCTGCTGTTCGTGCACGGCACCGCCGACCCGGTGGTGCCACTGGCCGTCGGCCGGGCCGGCTACCGGCGGGCGGGCGGCCCGAAGGCGTTCCTCAGCGTGCTCGGGCAGGGTCACGGCGAATACCTCACCCCGGGGCGTCCGGGCTTCGAGCAGGTGCTCGCCACCGTCACCGACTTCCTGCGCTGGACCCTCTACGACGACCGGGACGCCGGCCGGCGGCTGCGCACCGACGCCACCCGCCCCGGCGTCACCACCCTCGACGACCGGTTGGCCGACGCCGGACCGTAGCCCGCCGGGCAGCCGCGACGGGCAGGCACAATCGTTCTCATGTCCCGTCGTCGTATCCCGGTCCTGCTGACCGCCGCGCTGCTCGCCGCCGGCCTCGTCGGCTGCTCGGCGTCGCCGTCCGCGCCCCCCGCCGCCCCGTCGCCGACGCCGACGCCGACGCCGGAGGCGACCGCGCCGCAGGCCACCCCGCAGGCGTCGCGTGTTCCCGCCGGGACCGCGCCGACGCGGGCGTTCGCGGTCGGCGTACGGGAGCTGAGGCTGAACCGGGGCGGCGACCGCCCGCTGCCGGTGACCCTCTGGTATCCGGCCCGGGGCACCGCCGGTGGGGCGGCACAGCGCGACGCCCCGGTGGCGGCCGGACGGTTCCCGGTGGTGGCGTTCAGTCACGGCCTCGACGGGCGGCCGACCGACTACCGGGCGTTGACGACCCGCTGGACGGCGGCCGGTTTCGTGGTGGCCGCGCCGACCTTCCCGCACACCGGCAAGGGCACCGACGGCAGCGTCCTGGACGTGCTCAACCAGCCCGCCGACGTGTCGTACGTGCTGGACAAGGTGCTGGCGCTGGACGCGAAGGCCGGTGACCCGCTGCGCGGCCGGCTGGCCACCGACCGGGTGGCCGCCGCCGGGCACTCGGCCGGCGGGGTGACCACCATCGGCCTGTTCACCACCGGCCGGGACGAGCGGCTGCGCGCCGGGGTGGTCCTCGCCGGGACCGGGCTGGGCGTGGGCACCGCCTTCGCGGGGGCCGCCGCCCCGCAGCTCTTCGTGCACGGCCGAGCCGACGAGGTGGTCGACTACGCCGCCGGCAAGGCCGTCTACGACGCGGTGCCGTGGCCCAAGGCGATGCTCAGCCTGACCCGGGGCGACCACGGCCGGGTCCTGCTCGGTGACGACACGGCCCTGCGGGTGGTCTCCGACACCATCGTCGAGTTCCTCCGCTGGACGCTCTACGGCGACGCGGCCGCCCGGGACCGGCTGCCCGCCTCGGCCACCCGGGGCGACATCGCCACCCTCGACGACCGCCTCTGAGCCACGGGTCAGGCGGTGTGGTCGACCACGACCTTGCCGAAGACCTCACCGGAGTGCAGCCGGGCGAAGGCGTCGGCCACCCGGCTGAACGGGACCACGCTGTCGACCACCGGGCGTACCTCGTGCTCGGCGCAGAAGGCGAGCAGTTCGGTCAGCTCGTCGGGGGTGCCCATCGAGGTGCCGAGGATCTCCAGCTGCATGGCGAAGACCCGGCGCAGGTTCACCGGCGGCAGGTGACCCGAGGTCGCCCCGGCGACCACGATCCGGGCCATCGGGGCGGCCGACTTCAACGAGTGGTCGAAGGTGGCCGCGCCGACCGTCTCGATCACCACGTCGACCCGCTCCGGCAGCCGGGCGCCGGGTTCCAGCGCGGTCGCCCCCAGCGCGGCGACGCGGTCCCGCTTGGCGGCGTCGCCGCTGGTGGCGTACACCCGCTTGCCCAGCGCCAGGCCGAGCGCGACGGCGGCGGTGGCGACCCCGCCGCCGGCCCCCTGCACCAGCACCGCCTCGCCGTCGGCGATCCGGCCCCGGGTGGTGAGCATCCGCCACGCGGTGAGCCAGGCCGTCGGCAGGCAGGCCGCGTCGGTCGCCGACAGGCCGGTCGGCAGCGGCAGCAGGCTCATCCGGGGTACGGCCACCCGCTCGGCCAGGGTGCCCTGGTAGTGCTCGGAGAGGATGGAGACACCCCGCGGGTCGCCGGGGGTGGGCAGCACCGGGTAGATCACCACCTCGTTGCCGTCCGGGTCGGTGCCGACCGCGTCGCAGCCCAGGATCATCGGCAGTTGACCGTCGGCGAGCCCGACCCCGCGCAGCGACCACAGGTCGTGGTGGTTGAGCGAGCTGGCCCGCACCTGCACCGTCACCCAGTCGTCGTCGGGGCGGGCGGGCTCGGGACGGTCGCCGACGGTGAGCGCGGCGAGCGGGTTGTCGGCGTCGAACCGGGAGGCATAGGCGGCACGCATGATCCGCACCGTAACAGCGCGACGATCGTTCACGAAGGGTCCGGGCCGGCCGACCCGGACCCTTCGCACCTGCTCGCAGGGCGCGTCGTGCGCCCGCCGCCTGTCGCTCAGGCGCGGGCGACGCCGTCGTGGCGGGCCGCCTGGGCCACCGCCGCCGCCACCGCCGGGGCGACCCGGGGGTCCAGCGGGGACGGCACGATGGCGTCCGCGCTGAGCGACCCGTCGACCACCGCGGCGATCGCGTCGGCGGCGGCCACCTTCATCCCGTCGGTGATCCGGGTGGCCCGGGCGTCCAGCGCGCCCCGGAACACCCCGGGGAAGGCGAGCACGTTGTTGATCTGGTTGGGGTAGTCGCTGCGTCCGGTGGCGACCACCGCCACGTGCCGGGCGGCGACCTCCGGGTCCACTTCGGGGGTGGGGTTGGCCAGCGCGAAGACGATGCCACCCGGGGCCATCCCGGCGACCGCCGCCTCGGGGATCCGCCCGCCGGAGACACCGATCAGCACATCCGCGCCGCGCAGCGCCTCGGTGACGTCACCGCGCCGCCCCTGCGCGTTGGTGGTCTCGGCGAGGTACGCCTTGGTCTCGGTCAGGTCGTCGCGGTGCCGGCCGATCACCCCCCGGGAGTCGCAGACCACCACCTGTTCGGGGTCCACTCCCCCGGCGACGAGCATGTGGGTGACCGCGACGCCGGCCGCGCCGGCCCCGCTGACCGTCACCCGCAGGTCGCCGAGCTTGCGGTTCAGCAGGGACGCCGCGTTGCGCAGCGCGGCCAGCACCACGATCGCGGTGCCGTGCTGGTCGTCGTGGAAGACCGGGATGGGCAGCGCCTCGTCGAGTCGCCGTTCCACCTCGAAGCAGCGCGGGGCGCTGATGTCCTCCAGGTTGATCCCGCCGAACGAGGGGGCGAGGGCACGGACCGTCGCCACGATCTCGTCGACGTCCTGGGTGTCCAGACAGACCGGCACCGCGTCGACGCCGGCGAACTGCTTGAACAGCACCGCCTTGCCCTCCATCACCGGCAGCGCCGCGCGGGGGCCGATGTTGCCGAGGCCGAGCACGGCGGAGCCGTCGGTGACGACGGCGACGGTGTGCGACACCCAGGTGTAGTCGTCGACCAGCGCGGGGTCGGCGGCGATCGCCTCGCACACCCGGGCCACCCCCGGGGTGTACGCGAGCGAGAGGTCCTCGCGGCTGGTCAGCGGGACGGTCGAGGCGACGGCGAGCTTGCCGCCGAGGTGCAGTCGGAAGACGGGATCAGCGGGATCCACGGTGGACGCAGACATGGTGACTCCAGGATCTGTCGAGCAGACGGAGCGGCCGGCGCGAGGGCGCGAGGTGAGGCGGAGCGGCGACACGCGGTACGGGGGTCACCCGGGCACCTCCCGAGCATAGTCAGGCCACCGGCACCGGGTTGTGAGGAGGGTCATATCGGTGCGGTGGCCGGCCGACCGGGGTGGGGCCAGTAGCGGAACACCACCCGACCCAGCACGTCGGCCACCCCGTACGCCCGGGAGTCGTCGGTGACCAGCGCGTTGTCACCGTGCAGCCACCACCCGCCGTCCTGCGGACGTACGGCGCGCTTGACCACCAACAGGTCCGGGCGGCTGCGGAACACGGCCACCACCACGTCTCCGGGGCGGACGGGCCGGCCACCCCGGCGGACCAGCAGCGCGTCGCCGTGGCGCAGGGTGGGTGACATGGACGGCCCGGTCACGCCGACGGCGGTGAACGGGGCGCGCGACCGAAGGGTGGGACCGGAGCCGCCGACCGTCACGAGGTTTCCCCTCCGCCCCTGCCGGGGACGTCGTCAGGAGTAATGTCGGCTCGGATCATCGCAAACATCCCATGGAGGAACCTGATGCGACTTCCCCGCATCCTTTCGCCCCGTGTGACCGCCAGCGCACACTGTGACCTGCCCTGCGGCGTCTACGACCCGGCGCAGGCCCGGATCGAGGCCGAGTCGGTCAAAATGATCTGCGAGAAGTACCAGGCGAACACGGACCCCGAGTTCCGCACCCGGGCGATCCTGATCAAGGAGCAGCGCGCCGACCTGGTCAAGCACCACCTGTGGGTGCTCTGGACCGACTACTTCAAGCCGCCGCACTTCGAGAAGTACCCGCACCTGCACCAGCTGTTCAACGAGGCCACCAAGGCGGCCGGCGCGGCCGGCGCCAAGGGTGCGACCGACCCGGCCAAGGCCGACGAACTGCTCCAGAAGATCGACGAGATCTCCAAGATCTTCTGGGAGACCAAGCAGGCGTGAGCCTGCCCACCACGGCACCGACGATCCGGCCGGCGCGTCCTGGGGACGTGCCGGCCATCGTCGCGATGGTGCACGAGTTGGCCGACTACGAGCAGGCGGCCGACCGCTGCGGGCTGACCCCGGCACAGCTCGACACCGCCCTGTTCGGGCCGGCCCCGGCGCTGTTCGGGCACGTCGCGGTGGACGACGACCAGCCGGTCGGCTTCGCGCTGTGGTTCCTCAACTTCTCCACCTGGGCCGGCGTGCACGGCATCTACCTGGAGGACCTGTACGTCCGCCCGGCGTGGCGGGGCACCGGGGCCGGCCGGGCGCTGCTGGCCACCCTCGCCGGGATCTGTGTGGAGCGCGGCTACCGGCGGCTGGAGTGGTGGATGCTCGACTGGAACCCGGCCGCCCGGTTCTACGCCTCGATCGGGGCCGAGCCGATGACCGAGTGGGTGCCCTACCGGCTCGACGGGCGGGCCCTGCACGGCCTCGCCGCCGAAGGGGTGACGTCGGCCACGCGGCTGTCCGCCCGGCCGGGTAGAGTCCCGGACCGGGGGGATGAGGCGTGACTCAACTGACCGGCCAGCCAGCGACCGACGACGACGTCGTGCACCTCACCGTGCCCGCCGACGGCGGCTACCTGGGCGTGCTGCGCACCGCCACGGCGGGGCTCGCGGCCCGCCTCCAGTTCGCGCTCGACGAGATCGAGGATCTGCGGATCGCGGTCGACGAGGCGTGCGCGATGCTGCTCGCGATCGCCACCCGCGACGCCGAGTTGGAGTGCCGGTTCTCGGTCACCGAGGACGCGCTGACCGTCGAGGTGACGGTGCCGACCGTGCGCGGGGCAACCCTGCCGGGGGAGTCCTCGTTCGCCTGGAAGGTGCTCACCGCGCTGACCACTGCGGCGGCGGCGGAGTCCACCCAGGGCCGGGCCACCATCTCGCTGCTGACCCGCCGCTCCGCCGGCTACTGACCGGGCCGGCCGGCGACGTCGCGCCGCGTCCGGCGGCGCGGGTCAGCCGAAGCCCAGGGCCCGGGTGGTCGGTGGGCTGACCAGCAGCGCGCAGACGCCCACCCCGAGCACGATCAGCGGTGCGCCGAGCCAGCCCAGCCCGCCGGAGATCATGAACCAGCCGACCGGCACCAGCATCAGCTCCAGCACCATCGCCGGGGCGCGGGCACCGGCCCGGCGGCGGGCCAGCGCCCCGGCCAACGCCCAGAGCGCGACCGCACCGGCGATGGCGAACCCGGTCACGAAGAGTGCCGAGACCAGATCGGTCTTGGTGGCGGTGAGGTCGGCCCAGACGAGCCAGCCGGCGAGCAGCGCCAGGGCGACGGCCTCGGCCCGCAGCAGGCGTACCGCCCAGCGCAGGGTGTCGGGAACCGGCGCGGAGTCGATCGTCACGCGGGCCACGATACCCCTGCCCCATCACGTAAAGTGCCGGCCATGCGGGCCGTCCTGGTGGTCAATCCGAAGGCCACCACCACCAGCGAACGCAGCCGGGACGTGCTGGTCCGGGCACTGCGCAGCCAAGTAGACCTGTCGGTGCGGTACACCCGACGCCGGGGCCACGCCACCGACCTGGCCCGGGAGGCCGCCCAGGAGGGGGTCGACCTGGTGGTCACCCTGGGTGGGGACGGCACGGTCAACGAGGTGGTCAACGGCCTGATGACCGCCGATCCCCCGACGATCCGCACCGGCGGCTCCCCGGCGGAGCGGCTGCCGGCGCTGGCCACCGTGCCGGGCGGCTCGACCAACGTCTTCGCCCGCGCCCTCGGGCTGCCCCGGGAGTGGGCGGACGGTACCAGCATGATCCTGGAGGGGTTGCGGCTGGGCCGGTCCCGCACGATCGGGCTGGGCCGGGCCGACGACCGCTACTTCACCTTCTGCGCCGGCTTCGGCCTGGACGCGGCCGTGATCCACCGGGTGGAGCAGGCCCGGCGGCGGGGGCGGGTCTCCTCCCCCGCGCTCTACTTCCGTTCCACCCTGAGTCACTACTTCCTCGGCTCGGACCGGCGGCATCCGGCGATCAGCCTGGAGCGGCCGGGCGAGCCGGCCGAGGCCGAGCTGGCGACCGTGATCATCCAGAACACCGCGCCGTGGACGTATCTCGGCGACCGGGAGGTCAACCCGAACCCGGCGGCGTCGTTCGATCTCGGGCTGGACGTGATGGCGCTGCGTCAGCTCCGCGTCGCCAGCACGACACGGACGGTGACGCAGTTCCTCTCCCGACACCCCGATCCGCGCGGCAAGCAGGTGCTCCGATTGCACGATCTGGAGGAGTTCACGCTGGTCTCGGCCCGCCCGCAGGCCTTCCAGCTGGACGGGGACTACCTCGGCGAGCGACACAAAGTCAGATTCACCTCCGTTTCCGGCGCACTGAGAGTAATCTGCTAGGTCTCGGGTAACGCCCTAGGTCGAGCGGTTGGAACGCCGCGCGGCGCGGTGGCCGCCACACCGAGGAGGAGTGTCGGAAATGTCAGCAATGTCACGGGGACTGTACTATATTGATCCTCGACTGTGGTACGCCGGGTGACGGGGAAGCCCGGAAAACGGACAAAAGGGTCGTGAGCTTGCTCACCGAGCGGAGTTTTTCCGAGTGTCACCCCTTGACATCGCGTTCGTTCGTGAAAGTATTCACAAGCGAACTTGAGTTACCGGGACATTGCCTGGATATGCTCGGCCGGTTGAGCAGTTCCAGCAGGCCCAGGCGCTGAAAACGAGTCTGCTCACGCATTGCCGAATAGTCGTATGCGAACCGTGACGACCGGCACTGCGGACGGATATAAGAAAAGCACCAGCGTTACTGCCATCCATCCAGAATGAGGAGTGTTGCCGCCATGGACTGGCGTCACAATGCCGTCTGCCGCGACGAGGACCCGGAGCTGTTCTTCCCGATCGGGACGTCCGGCCCTGCTGTCCTGCAGGTCGAGCAGGCCAAGGCCGTCTGCCGGCGCTGCTCCGTGACCGACCAGTGCCTCCAGTGGGCACTGGAGTCCGGTCAGGACGCCGGCGTCTGGGGCGGGATGAGCGAAGAGGAGCGCCGCGCGGTCAAGCGCCGTGGCGGTCTCCGGGTGCTGCGCGCTCACTCCGCCTGAAAAAACCGATCACACACGCTGTCCGCCCCGGCCGGGTCCGCCCGCCGGGGCGTTCTGCTGCCCGCACTCCCCGTGATCAAAATTCGTCAATGCATTGTCGCGAGACAATTACCGACGGTAATGAGCGCGTGAGTGACTCCGGTCACCCGTCACCCGCCGTGTCGACCCGACGCAGCACCAGATCCACCAGTTCCGGGGAGTCGTTCAGCGGGGCGCTGACGGCCACCGCCCCGGCCCGCTCCGCCGCCGCCACCACCGCATCGTGGAACAGCCCCGGCGCGAGGAAGTACGCCACCACCGCCACCCGGCGTGCACCGGTCGCCCGTAGCCGGGCCACCGTCACGTCGGCGGTCGGCGGGGCCGCCGAGGCGTACGCCACCGTGCAGGGCACCCCGTACCCGGTGGCGAGGGCGGCGGCGACCCGCCCCACCGACCCCCGGGCCCGCGCGTCCCGGGTGCCCGCCGCCGCCAGCACCAACGCGTCCACCGGCCCCGGCCACGCCTGCGCCAGCCGGTCGCCCAACCCGGCCAGCAAGCCCGCGTCCACCGTCCCGTCGGCCGGCCCGAGCACGTCGGTGACCCGTACCGTCAGACCGGGAGCGGCCTCCCGGGCCGCCGCCACCGCCGCCGGGACGTCCACCCGCCGGTGGTACGCGGCGGTCAGCAGCAGGGGCACCACGACCGCCGTACGGTGCCCGTCGGCCGCCAGGGCACGCAGCACCTCCGTCGGCCCCGGCTCGGTGTGGTCGAGCCAACTGGGCAACACCGGCGTACCGGGACGGGCGGTCTCGACGGCACGGGCCAGCGCCCGGGTCGCCGCCGCGGCCCGGGGGTCCCGGCTGCCGTGCGCCACCAGCACCACCGGCACACCCGCGCCGGCCCGTCCCGGCCGCGCCGTGCCCGGAGTCGGGGCGTGCGCCGGCCCGGTCAGACGTGCAGACCGCACTCGGTCTTCTCGAACATGGCCCAGCGGCCGGCCCGGGGGTCCTCCCCTGCCCTGGTCCGGCGGGTGCACGGCCAGCAGCCGACCGAGCCGTAGCCCCGGTTGAGCAGCTCGTTGACCGGGATGTCGTAGCGGGAGATGTAGGAGTCCACGTCGGCCTGGGACCAGGCGGCGATCGGGTTCACCTTCACCTTGCCGCGTCGGGGGTCGAACGTCACCACAGGCGTGTTCGCCCGGGTCGGCGACTCGTCGCGGCGCAGCCCGGCGGCCCAGGCGTCGTACCCGGACAGGGCCCGCTCCAACGGCTCGACCTTGCGTAGCTGGCAGCAGTCGTCCGGGGAGCGGTTGAACAGCCGGGGGCCGTACTCGCCGTCCTGCTGGCCGACGGTCTGCCGGGGCCGGATCGAGCGCACGTTCACCGGCAGCCGGCGGGCCACCTCGTCGCGGACCCGCAGCGTCTCCGGGAAGTGCAGCCCGGTGTCCAGGAAGATCACGTCCACCCCGGGGGCGACCCGGGACACCAGGTGGGCCAGCACGGCGTCGGCCATCGAGCTGGTCACGCAGAACCGGTCGCCGAAGGTGCCGGCCGCCCACCGGGCGATCTCCAACGCCGGGGCGCCCTCCAGCTCGCGGCCGGCCCGCTCGGCCAGCGCCCGCAGCTCGGCCGGGTCACGACGGGCCGGGTCGGTCGCCCTCGGGCCACCGGGGCCGACCAGGCCCAGGCCGGTGGCGGAGAGCAGCCCGGTCACCGGGTCACCGCCCGGCTCAGCAGGCCGTTGAACTTGACGGTGAAGACCCGGGCGCAGGCGTGGCACTCCCAGGCGCCGTGTCCGGCCTCGTTCGGCCGCAGGTCCTCCTCGCCGCAGTACGGGCAGTGCAGCGGCGCGGATCGGGTTTCGCTCATCGGAGTTCCTCCTCGTCGACCCTGATCACCCAGTTGGCGAACGTCTCGCCCTCGGTCCGGCCGGCCAGGTAGCGGCGGGCCAGTCGTTCCACGTACTCGGGAAGCTCGTCGGCGGTGGTCTTCAGGCCGCGCAGCTTGCGGCCGAACCCGGCGGTCTGACCCTGGGCCATGCCCAGCCCGCCGCCCAGGTGCACCTGGAAGCCCTCCACCTGCCGGCCGTCCGGGCCGACCACCAGCTGCCCCTTGAGGCCGATGTCGGCGACCTGGGTGCGGGCGCAGGCGTTCGGGCAGCCGTTGAGGTGGATGGAGATGTCCGCGTCGAAGTCGCGCAGCCGCTCCTCCAGCCGGGCCACCAGCTCCTCACCGCGCGCCTTGGTCTCGACGATGGCCAGCTTGCAGAACTCGATGCCGGTGCAGGCCATGGTGCCGCGCCGCCAGGCCGACGGCCGGGCCTCCAGCCCGATCCCGCGCAGCTCGTCGACCAGGGACTCCGTCCGCGCCGGCGGCACGTCCAGCACCAGCAGCTTCTGGTACGGCGTGAGCCGCACCCGGTCGCTGCCGTGCGCCTCGACCACGTCGGCGAGCTTGGCCAACTGCCCGCCGGAGACCCGCCCGACCACCGGGGCGGCCCCGACGTAGTTGCGCCCGTCGCGCTGCCGGTGCACGCCGATGTGGTCGACCGGCTTGTCGGGCAGCTGCGGGGCCGGGCCGTCGAGCAGGGTGCGGCCCAGGTACTCCTTCTCCAGCACCTCGCGGAACTTCTCCACGCCCCAGTCGGCGACCAGGAACTTCAGCCGAGCCCGGTTACGCAGCCGGCGGTAGCCGTAGTCGCGGAAGATGCCGACCACGCCCGCCCAGACGTCCGGCACCTCGGCCAGCGGCACCCAGACGCCGAGCCGCTTGGCCAGCATCGGGTTGGTGGACAGGCCACCGCCGACCCAGACGTCGAAGCCGGGCCCGTGCTCCGGGTGCTCGACCCCGAGGAACGCGATGTCGTTCGCCTCGTACGGGGTGTCGACCAGCCACGAGATGGTGGTCTTGAACTTGCGGGGCAGGTTCGAGTACGCCTTGTCGCCGACGTAGCGGCTGACGATCTCGTCGAGCGCGGGGGTCGGGTCGAGCACCTCGTCCTCGGCCACCCCGGCGACCGGGCTGCCCAGCACGATCCGGGGGCAGTCGCCGCACGCCTCGGTGGTCTGCAGGCCGACCGACTCCAGCCGACGCCAGATCTCCGGCATGTCCTCGACCCGGATCCAGTGGTACTGGATGTTCTGCCGGTCGGTGATGTCGGCGGTGTCCCGGGCGAACTCCCGGGAGATGTCGGCGATCACCCGGAGCTGGGCCAGGGAGAGCTGGCCGCCGTCGACCCGGACCCGGAGCATGAAGAACTCGTCCTCCAGCTCGTGCGGCTCCAGCACGGCGGTGCGCCCGCCGTCGATGCCGGCCTTACGCTGGGTGTAGAGGCCCCACCAGCGGAACCGTCCGCGCAGGTCCTGCGGGTCGATCGAGGCGAACCCGCCGTGGGCGTAGATGTTCTCGATCCGGGCCCGGACGTTCAGCGGGTCGTCGTCCTTCTTGATCCGCTCGTTGGGGTTGAGCGGCTCGCGGTGGCCGAGGGCCCACTGTCCCTCGCCACGGGGACGGCGGGGGGCGCGGGTGGCGGGAACGGCGGTGGCCGTCGGGGTCCCGGGACGGGCCGGGGTGCTGCTGACCGCCATCGCGGCGTCCTCCGTTGTCTCTGCGGTGCCTCGGGGGGAGCGCGGACGCGGCGGCGGCCGGCCCTGGAAGGGCCGAGGACAACGGTGTCGGAACGGCCGGCGCAGAATACGCGCCCGAGACGGATGGGTCGGGCGTCGTCAGTGGGCCGGACAGATCGCGCTGCGCACGCGGCCGTAGTCGACGTGGCGACGTGCCACGAAGCGGCGGACGACAGCGGCGGTCATGCAGCCATGCTCCCACACCCTGCGGAAACCGGCCAAGAACCGCGTGCGGCATCCCACATCACGGGCCGCATCTCCACCGTCACCGGGGTGGTGCGGCGACCAGTGAGCCGATGTTGCGGCATCAGGCCGGGCGATGACCACAACATCGGCCCACATGAGTCGATAAGGCGGGCGGCCCGGACGGCCGAGGGCTGGGCGGCCGAGGGCTGGGCGGCCGCCGGTGGGCGCGACAAGGGGTGTCCGGCCGGACAGACACCGCAACATCGGCCCACACGAGTCGATCAAGGACGACCGGCCGGCTCAGCGGCCCGCATGTGCGGTGGGCCGGGAGTCCACCCGGGCCGACGGCGGCCATCCCGCCGGCCGGGACGAGTCCGGGTGGCGGGGACCCGGGGGTGCGTCCGGGGAGCGGACGGACCGCGCCGGACCGGGTGAACCGTCTTCGACATCAGCTCGAAAGGATGCGAACTCACCCGCACGGCCGGCGGGTCGCCTGGTGACCTTCGGCTCCGGCCGTATCGCCGGAGCCGGTGTGGGACCCTCGACTCGTGGGCGCGATGTCCGGAAAAGGGCATTCGGGTGGGCATGCAGATGCGCACCCGCGTTCCCGTGAACCAGCACCGACGGGCCCGCATGCCGGGCCGGCGGCAGCGGCAGGGTCGCGCGGGAGACGGATGCCGGCGCTGACGGCGGGGTCGCTGGTCTGGGCGGTTCCGCTGCTGGTCACCCTGGTCGCCGGTGGCTGGGGGATCAGCCGGGCCCAACCCTGGCGGGACGAGCTGGCCACCTGGAGCGCGGCCACCCGACCGGTCGGGGACCTGTTCCGGCTCGCCGGCACCGTCGACGCGACGACCGGGGCGTACTACCTGGTGGTGCACGGCTGGACCGGCGTGTTCGGCGACTCGGTGGCGGCGCTGCGGTTGCCCTCGGTGCTGGCGATGGCGGGGGCGGCCGGCCTCACGGCCGTCCTCGGGCGGCGATTGTTCGGGGCACCTGCCGGCCTGCTCGCCGGCCTGCTCTTCGCGGTCCTGCCCGGCACCTCCCGGTACGCGCAGGAGGCCCGGCCGTACGCGCTGGTGACCCTGCTCGCCGTGCTGGCCACCGTGCTGCTGGTCGGGGCTCTGGACCGTCCCGGCCGGCTGCGCTGGGCCGGCTACGCGGCGGCCGTCACCGGGCTCGGCCTGGCCCACCTGCTCGCCCTGGGCCTGCTCGCCGGGCACGCCGTGGCGGTGCTGACGTTCGCCGCCTGGGGCCCGTCCACCACCGGCGTCACCCGCCCACCCACCACCGGCACCACCCGCCCGGCAGCGGCCGACCGCCCACCGGGTGCCGGCGAACCGGGCGACGGGAGATGGTGGGGACGCCGGCTGCTGGGGTGGGTGCCGGCCGTGTCGGTGGCCGTGGTGGTGCTGGTGCCGCTGCTGGTGACGGCACAGCGGCAGCGGTCCCACCAGCTCGACTGGGTGGCTCCGGCCCGGCTGGCTGATCTGGCGGCCCTGCCGGGCGCGCTGGCGCACAGTGGCGTGGTGGGTGGCGTGCTCGTCGGGCTCGCCGCGCTCGGGGCGGCCCGCTCGGGGCGGCGGGCCCTGCTGCCCGGTCTCTGCGCGCTGCTGCCGGTGCTCCTGGTCTTCGTCGCCGGGCTGGCCGTGCCCCTCTGGGTGCCGCGCTACCTGTTCTTCACGGTCCCCTTCGCCTGCCTGCTCGCCGGTGCCGCCCTGGCCGGCCCCGCACCGCCGGCGGCCCGGGAGCTGACCCGACGGGCGTGGCCCCGGCCGGCGCGTGCGCTTATCCGCCCGGTGGGGGCGGGGTTGGCGGTGGTAGCGCTCGCCGCGCTGCTCGGGCTGCCCGACCAGGCGGCGGTACGGCACAGCCACGGCTGGCCGCGCAGCGCGACGGTCGACTACCGGGGGGCGGCGGCGGTGATCGCTGCCGGCCAGCGGCCCGGCGACGCGGTGCTCTACGCGCCCCGTGACGGATGGCTCTTCCTCGACCTCGGCATCGACTACCACCTGCCCCGGATCGCCGGTGACCGGGCTGCCGACGGACCCCGGCCCCGTGACGTGCTGGTCGCCCAGGGGCGGCGGGACCGGGCCGACCTGTGGGTCCGCGAGTGCGACCGGCCCGCCGGCTGTCTGGCCGGCGTGGACCGGGTCTGGCTGGTGGTCGCCGGGCGGCACGACGACCCGCTCGCCACGGTCCCGGGCGGCAAGGGCGACGCGCTGCGGGCCGGGTTCACCGTCGAGCAGGTCCACCCCCGGCCGGGGGTGACGGTGGCGCTGCTCGCGCGCCGGCGGTGACCCGCGACCTTCCCCCGCCGGTGCCCGGCCGGGCCGGTGCCGCCGACGGTCCGCCGCCGGGCCGGTGCCGTCGCCCGATCAGGCCGGCTTGCGTTCCAGCAGGACCACCCGGACCCGGTCGAACCGTTCGACGTGCCGGATCAGGAAGCGCTGCCGCAGCAGCGCCTCCCGGGCCGGCGGCAACCCGGCCAGCGGGTCGTTGAGGTGGCCGGTCTCCACCAGCCAGATCCGCCTGGTGTCTCCGAGGCAGGGCAGCGGCTCCCGGCACTCGCGGGCGGTCAGCCAGCCGGTCTGCCGGGCCGGGACGGCCACGAAGACGTCCCGGGGGTGCAGCTGGTCGCGCAGGCCGTAGTCGGTGGCCTTGCGGGCCACGTCGCTGGAGCCACCGAACCCGTCGTTGTACGCGACCCCGTCGCCCGGCTTGACCTGCTTGCCCAGGTAACGGACCGCGTCGAGGTAGCGGGGCTGCCCGTCGGCCTCGTTGGAGCGCACCCGCTCCTGCGCCGGCAGGGTCTGCCAGGCCAGCACCGGCAGCAGTACCAGCGCTCCGGCCAGCCAGGCCGCCGGCAACCGCTCCCGGGTGGCCAGCCGCGCGGTGCGGCAGACCGCGAACGCGGCGAGCAGCGCCCACGCCGGGACGGTGAACAGGAAGTACCGGGCCAGGAACAGGTGCACCACGCTGAACGTCAGGTAACCGGCGACCGGGGGCAGCACGGCCCAGATCAGCAGCATCAGCACCGTGGCCCGCCAGCGTGGGCCGGCCACCGCCACCGCGAGGACGGAGAGCGCCGCGACCAGCGCCAACGCGGCCGTCGTGCCGGTCAGGTTCGCCACGAAACGGAGCACGGCGTCGCCGTCGTTCTCCACCCAGGAGATCTGCCCGGACTGCCGGCTGCCGAGGATCAGCACCGGGAGGACGAACAGCCCGGCGATGCCGGTGGACGCCGCCCACCGCCATCTCGGTTCCTCGCCGGGCACCGACCGCCACAGGTGGAACAGGTGCGCGGGCACCACCAGCAGCGCGACGAAGTGCAGCCAGCCGACCAGCACCAGCAGCACGCCGTACGCCCACCAGCGGCCCCGGGTCGGCCGGTCCACCGCGCGCAGGAAGAGCCAGGTGGCCGCCACCGCCGCCAGGGTGACCAGGGCGTACGACCGGGCCTCCTGGGCGTACCGGGAGACGGTGGGCAGCAGGGCGAAGACCAGGCCGGCCAGCACCCCGACCGGGGTGTCGAAGAGTCGCCGCCCGATCAGGGTGACCAGCCCGGCGGTGAGCCCGATCGCGAGCACCGACGGCAGCCGCAGGGCGGTCGTCGAGTCCCCGGTCAGCGTGGTCAGCACCGACATGATCACGTAGTAGCCGGCGTGCACCAGGTCGATGTTGCCGACCAGCATCCGGAACTGCTCGACCGACAGCGACGTGACGTGCCAGGTGACCAGCTCGTCGTTCCACAGGTCCCGGGCGTCCAGCCGCCACCAGCCGAGGCCGAGCGCGACGACGGTCGGCAGCAGCGCCCACCAGCCGCCGCCCCGGCCCGCCGCCCGCCGGGGTACGGCGTGGCCGGTGACCTCCGCCGGGTCGGCCTGCCCGGTCCACTGCACCGTCGGCGCGGTCACTTCACGGTCCTGATGTCGAAGCCGAAGGTGTCCTTCGCGGCGGCCCGGCGGAACGCGCGCAGCGCGGCGTCGTCCCGGTCGATGTTCCACTTCCCGGAGCCGTTGATGTTGAAGTACGCCACCCCGAGGAGGTCCCTGCGCTTGGCCACGTTGGTGAGCAGGTCGGTGATCTGGGCCGGTCGCCGGCTGCTCGGTTCCGCCCCGGTCTCCACGATCAGCAGCGGACGCCTGGTGAAGGTGCGGATCTCGGTGATGGTGGGGACGAAGAGGTCCTGGAAGGTCTTGGGGCCACGGTTGGTGTAGTAGCCGTCCATGCCGACCCAGTCGACGTAGGCGTCCCCGGGGTACAGCGCCCTGATGCTGACCTTGCGCAGGTAGTTGACGACGTTCGGGGTCCACGTCCAGATCACGTTGGTGGCGCCCTGCTGGGTGAAGATGTCGTGCAGGTGCCGCCAGGCGGCGACGTACTCGGTGGCCCTGGTCTGCTTGGTGCCCCAGGAGTACCAGTGCCCGTTCATCTCGTGGGCGAAGGTGAGCGCGATCGGCAGGTTCAGGGTGCGCACGGCCGCGGCGAACTCCTTGACGTACGCGTCGTGCCTGCCGGCGGCGATGTCCCGCAGCGGCACGTCGTACGGCTCCCAGCGGATCACCGCCAGCGCACCGTAGTTGTGCAGCTCGCGGACCTCGCTGGCGGCGAATTTGTCGTCGAAGCTCTCGAAGATCGCCACCAGGTTGGGCGTCTTGCCGGTCTCCCCGGCGAACTTGCGGACCCGCTCCATCTCGGCACCGCCGGTAACGGTGACGCCGAGGTACCTGCCCTTGGGTGACTTCAGCGCGGTGACGTCGTACGCCGGAATCTGTTCCTCGGTGGCGGCGACCCCGCCCGGCCCGCCGGCGGACCCGGCGACCTTGATGTCGACCCGGCGCAGCACGGCGAACTCGGTGAACGCCAGCGCGACCACCAGCAGGAAGGTGACCAGGTATTTCGTCCTCACCGGACGACCTCGACGTCGCGCTCCGGATCGACAAGCAGCGCCTGCCCGACGACGGCCAGGTAGAAGACCGCACTGAGCAGGGCCGGCACGAAGATCCACGGTTCGGGTTCGACGAGCATCCGCCAGCCGGCGACGCCGACCCAGACCAGGCCGGTACCGGCGGTCCAGACCCTCATGCCGGTCCACAGCCGCCGGGTCTTGCTCTTCTTGGCGGTGCCGCCGGTGGGCTGCCAGCCCATCCGCCGGCCCCGGACGATGTCGATGATGGCGAAGGCGTGCGCCCAGCCGTAGATCATCTTGACCGTCCAGCTCTCCAGGCCGTACCGGTTGCGGTGCCAGAACGGGAAGATGATCAGGTTGTAGACCACGCTGGGCAGGATCAGCAGGTAGTTCGCGATCGCGATCTGGTGCGCGAACACGGTCAGCATCAGCACCGGGATGACCGGCGCGACGAAGGTGAACAGCCCGGTGTGCAGGTAGTAACAGAAGCCGGAGATGTAGCTGAGCCGGGCCCGCAGCCGCAGTTTCGTCGACCAGAACTTCCTCGACCCGAGCAGGCTCATCGAGCCGGCGCACCAGCGGTACTGCTGGGTGAAGAACGAGTCCACGTCCGACGGGCAGAGCCCCGCCGCCAGCACGACCGGGATGTAGCGCAGGCTCCACCCCTTCATCCGCAGGTCGAAGCCGGTGTGCACGTCCTCGGAGTGCTCGATGAGGGTGGACCCGCCGATGGAGAACAGCGCGTCGCGCCGGTAGACGGCGCAGCTACCCACGCAGATCGCCGAGTCGTGGGCCTGCCGGGACACCTGCACCGACCGGTAGAACAGCTCCTGCACCGCCCCGGCCCCCCGCTCCACCCAGGTTTGCCCCAGGTGCACCCGGAAGTACTGCGGCGACTGCACGATGCCCGCCTTCGGCTCGGCGTCGAACCAGGGCAGCATCTGGTCGAGCATGTCCCTACGCGGGACGAAGTCGGCGTCCAGCACCAGGATGAAGTCGCTCATGGTGCGTTCGAAGGCGTACCGCATGTTGCCGGCCTTCTTGAACCAGCCCCGGTTGGGTCGCCGCTGGTAGACGAAGCCGAAGGCGAGCGCCATCCGTTCCATCGCCTCGTTGGGCGAGTCGTCGAGCACGTAGACGGTGACCTCGCCCCGGTAGTGGCGGCCCATCGCCCGCACGTGCTCCCAGGTGTTGCGCAGCACGTGCGCGGGCTCGCCGCAGACCGGCAGGAAGACGTCGACGCTCGGGTACCGGGCCGGCCGCCAGGTGCGGACCAACTCCTGGTGCCGGGCCAGGTCGAAGCCCGGGGTGAACAGGTTGACCGCGAGCGAGATCAGGTAGTAGACGACGGTGAAGAACAGCAGCGGGGCGAGCAGCCACAGCCACGGGGCGAGCCGGACGAAGAGCAGTTGGCTGGTGATCAGGCAGCCGAAGCTGACCAGCGACGGCACCATCAGGGCGGCCAGTCGCCGCTTGCGGTAGGAGACCATCTCGGCGTCCGTCGGCGGCAACGGCACCGGGGCGTACGCGGGCCGGTGCGGCGCGTCGCCGGTCCTGCGCGGGGTCCACTTCGACACCTGCCGCGGCACCCGGAACTCGGCGGTGGGCGACAGCACCGCGGCCGGGTCGACCGCAGGCGGTGAGGTCATCGCTTTCGTCTCCCCCGCTCGCCGGTCCGCACGCCCTCCCCGACAGTGCGAGCGGGATGTCGCCGGACGCGTCCAGGAAAGCCGGGCACGGTGAACTGGCCGTGGCTGCTTGGTGGTGAAGCTAGAAAACTATTCAGTAGGCCGCAAGGTGTCAATGCCCGCGAATCGATCGAAAGCCTCACCAGGCCGCAGATCGTGCGTAGCACTACTCACATTCACCGGAACGTCACCGGTGGGAAACCGGTGCGTCGCCGACCGTCGTCAGCCCTTCGCCAGCGGGAGCACCAGCACCGCCTCGGTGCCACCGGTCGGGCCGGGACGCAGCTCGATGCTGCCCCGCAACTCCCCGGTCACCAGGGCCCGGACGATCTGCAACCCGAGCCGCCCGCCCCGGTCGGCGTCGAACTCGGCCGGCAGCCCGCGCCCGTTGTCGGTCACCGAGACGTGCAACTGCTTGCGCTGCCGGTGCGCCGCGACGACCACCTCGGGCCGGGTCGCCGGCTCCACCACCTCGTCGCCCTCCTCGGCCGGCGGAAAGCCGTGCTCGACGGCGTTGAGCAGCAACTCGTTGAGCACCATCACCAGCGAGGTGGCGATCTCGGCGGGCAGCACCCCGAAGCTGCCGGTCCGGCGCATCCCGACGCTCACCTCGGTCGCGGCCACCTCCGTCGCCGCGCTCGCCACCCGGTCGACGATCCCGTCGAACTCGACCGCCTCGTCGCTGGACATGGAGAGCGTCTCGTGCACCAGGGCGATGGAGGCGACCCGGCGTACCGACTCCTCCAGGGCGACCCGGGCCTCCGGCATCGACACCCGGCGGGCCTGCAGGCGCAGCAGCGCGGCGACGGTCTGCAGGTTGTTCTTCACCCGGTGGTGGATCTCCCGGATGGTGGCGTCCTTGGTGATCAGGGCCCGGTCGCGGCGGCGTACCTCGGTGATGTCACGGACCAGGACCAGTGCGCCGATCGGCACCCCGGCGGGCATCAGCGGCAGGGCCCGGGTGAGCATCGTCGCCCCCCGGGCGTCGATCTCCCGGCGCGGCGGGCCCTCGCCGCGCAGCGCGGCGAGGATGCCGTTGGCCGCCTCGGTCCCGTCGAGCGGGTCGCTGGCCAGCCGGCGGTGCAGCTTCGCCAGGTCCTCGCCCACCAGGTGGGAGGCGTAACCCAACCGGCGGTACGCCGACTGCGCGTTCGGGCTGGCGTAGGTGACCTTGCCGCCCGCGTCGAGCCGGACCAGCCCGTCGCCGACCCGGGGCGCGGAGGTGGTCTCGCCCGGGTGCCGGGGCGGCGGGAAGGTGCCGTCGGCGATCATCTGGGCCAGGTCGTCGGCGGTGGTGAGGTAGTTCAGCTCCAGCTGGCTGGGGGTGCGGGCGGTGGACAGGTTGGTGTCCCGGCCGACCACCGCGATCACCTCCCCGGCCTCCCCGTCGGCGGTCCGCAGCCGCACCGGGATCGCCTCGTGCCGGGCCGGCACGTCGCCGTACCAGACCGGGTCGCCCTCCCGCCAGATCCGGCCCTGCCGGTAGGCGACCTCCAGGTGCGCCACCTCCGGCCCGCCCACGATCCGTCCCACCTGGTCGTCCAGGTAGGCGGTCGGGGCGGTCGTCGGGCGTACCTGGGCGACGCAGAGGAACGTGCCGTCGGCGTCCACCGGCACCCAGAGCAGCAGGTCGGCGAAGGACAGGTCGGACAGCAGCTGCCAGTCGCCGGCGATCCGGTGCAGGTGGTCGATGTCGGCCGGGCGGAGCTGGGTGTGCTCCTCGGCGAGGTCGCGCAGCGTGGACACGAGACACAGCGTGCCACGCCCACCCGGACGCCGTCCCGCTGGCCGGCCCGGGTCACATCGTCGCGGTGACCTTCTTCAGCCCGCGCGGGGCATCCGGGTCCTCACCCCGGGCCAGCGCCAGGGCGAGGGCCAGGCGCTGCAACGGCAGGATGTCCAGCAACGGGGCGTACCGCTCGTCGACCTCGGGCACCGCCATCCGGGTGGCCCCCTCGACCTCGGCCGAGCCGACCACCACGACGTCGGCCCGCCGCTCGCCGAGGCGGGGCAGCACCTCGCCCATGGACCGGCCACCGGGGCCGGAGCCGACCACGGCCAGCACCGGGACGTCCGGGTCGGTCATCGCCAGCGGGCCGTGCAGCAGGTCGGCGCCGGAGAACGCCAGCGCCGGGAGATAGGACGTCTCCATCAGCTTCAGCGCCGCCTCCCGGGCGGTCGGGTACGCGTACCCCCGGCCGGTGGTGACGAGCTGGCCGGCGAACCGGTAGCGCGGGGCGAGCTGGGTGGGGGTGGGGTCGGCGAGGGTGCGCTCGGCCAGTTCGGGGAGGCGTTCCAGGGCGGCCCGCTGGTCGGTCGGCAGCACGCCGTCCCCGGCCCGGATGCCCTCCACCAGCAGCAGCAGGGCGAGCAGTTCGGCGGTGTAGGTCTTCGTCGCGGCGACCGCCCGCTCGTGCCCGGCGGCGATGTCGACGCCCAGCTCGGCGGTCCGGGCCAGCGGTGAGCCGGGATCGTTGGTGACCGCCAGGGTGAGCGCGCCGGCCTCGCGGGCGGTGCGCAGCACCTCGGTCAGGTCGGGTGAGCCGCCGCTCTGGCTGACCCCGACGACGAGCGCGTCGGAGAGGTCGGGGCGGGCCCCGTAGACGGTGACCGCGCTCGGCGAGGCGAGCCCGGCGGGCAGCCCGAGCCGGATCTCGGTCAGGTACGCCCCGTAGAGGGCGGCGTGGTCGGAGGTGCCCCGGGCGGTGAAGACCACGTGCCGGGGGCGGCGTTGGGCGACGGCCGCCGCGACCCGGGCGATCGCCGCGGTGTGCCCGGTGGAGAGCAGCCGCGCGTAACCGGCCGGCTGCTCGGCGATGTCGGCGGCCATCCCGGCCCCTGGCTGCGTCACGGAAACTCCCCTCGCTGCGCGATCGCCGCGCGTTTCATGTTCAGTCTTGCACGATTCTGTCGCTGAGGACAATCCAGCGCGCACTAATGAGCAGACGATCGGCATCGGTTGCCGGCATCCCCTACGCTTGCCCAGCCCTGGCAACCCCCTGCTAGTGAGAGGCCGACGTGTCGGAGGAGCCACCCGCGCTGACCGCGGCCGAGGAACTCGCCCTCGCCCGGCTCGCGCTCGACGAGGGCGACCTGGCCCACGCCGCCGACCACCTCGCCGCCGCCCTGGTGCTGGCACCGACCCTGCCCGACACGCACGAGACGCTCACCCGGATCGCCGCCGCCTCGGGCGGTGACCTCGACCTCTTCCCGCTCGGCCAGCGGGCACACGTCGGGGCCGTGGTCGCCCGCGCCCACCTGCTCGCCGCCGCCGGCCGCCCGGCCGAAGGGCTCGACCTGCTGGTCGCCGCCACCGGCCACGCCCCCGGCGTCGACTGGGCCGGGGTGCCCTGGGTCACCGCCCCCGAGCTGGCTAAACGACTCGACCCGGACCGCTGCGCCCGGATCCTCATGCAGGTCTGCGCCGCCGTGCCCGACCCGGTCCCCCGCGCCGGGCGGGCACCCCTGACGCCGTACCTCACCCTGGCCCGGCACGCGGTCGCCGCGCACCCCCGGCACGCCCTGCTGCTCGGGGCGGCGTCCGCGCTGGCCCGGCGGCTCGGCGAGATCACCCTCGCGGTCACCTGGGCCAGCCGGGGGGTACGCGAGGCGCCGTCCAAACTCGGCGAGGTCTGGCTCGGGTACGCCTACCGCAGCGCCGGGCGGACCCGCGACGCCCTGGCCGCGCTGGAACGGGCCGTCGGGCACGACCCCGACGACCTCGCCGTCTACGCCGACATCGCCGGCACCCTGGCCGACCACGGCCGACTCGACGACGCCCTCGGCTGGATCGACCGGGCGCTGGCCCGCGACCCGACCTTCGACTGCGCGGTGCACACCGCGCACCGGCTGCGGTTCCTGCGCGACGGCGACGTGGCGCACCTGGTCGACCTCGCCGACTTCACCCGGGACCACCCGGACGACAGCCACGAGCACACCGACCTCGCCGAGTCCTGCCGGGGACGCCCCTGGCTGGGGCAGGTCACCCCGGCGACCGGCGCGATGGTCGACGCGCTGCGCCGCGCGCTCGCCGCCGACGGCTTCCCCGACGCGGCGGTACGCCTCGACACCGTCGAACCGCCGAGCGCGATGCGTACCGTCACCGCCGCCGTGCCCGCCCTGCACGTCGAGGTGACCGGGGTGGCCGAACCGGACCCGCGCGAGCCCCGTCGGGACACCGGCTACCGGCTCTGGCGGTACGACGGCACCACCGCCGCACCGACCCTGCCCGCCCCGTCCCCGGCCGCCGCCGAGCGGGTACGCCACCTGGCCCACCCCGCCTGGCCGCACCCACCGGCCGCGTACGACGCGGCGGTCGCCCTGGCCACCCTGGACCTGGCCGACCTGCTCGGTCTGCTGGTGCACCCGCCCGACGCGCCGCCGACCGCGTTGGGCCGGGTGCTCAGCGGTCAGGACCCGTCGCTGTGGGTCCGGTGCGTGCAGGTCTGGGCCTGCCTCGGCCTGCTGCACCACAGCACGGACGAGCCGTGGGCGACCTCGACCCGTCGCCGGGTACTGGTGGAGCTGATCTGGGGCGTGGAGGACTGGATCACCGAAGCGGCGCTGTTCGCCCTGGTCACCGCCGCCTGGATCGACCCGACGGTACGCCCCGACGTGGCCGGGCTGGTGGCCGAGCGGCTCGCCGACGTGGCGGCCGTCGCGCAGGGCCGGCCGGTGCCGATCGCCATCTCCCTGGCCCACCTGGCGCTGGCCACCCCGGCCGTCGACCCGGACACCACCGCACTGGCCCACCGGCTGCTCGCCACCCCGGCCGGGACCCGTCGGTCCGGTCCCCTGGCCCGTGCCTGGCGTCGCCTCACTGCCCTCGTCCGCCGCCGACCCCGCTCTCACCCCCGCCCGGATTGATCAACCCACCCGGGCCGAGGTAGCGGTGTCCGGTCGGGTTGATGCCGCACCATCGACCCAGGCGAGTCGATCACCGACGCGGGGGCACGACGGACGCGGACACGGGCATGGGCACGACGGACGCGGGCACGGGCTGCCGACTGCGGCACCGCCGCTTGATCGACTCCTCGGGGCCGAGGTAGCGGTATCCGGTCGGGTTGATGCCGCACCATCGGCCCCAGCGAGTCGATCACCGACGCGGGCGGGCACGGGCACGGGCTGGCATGGGCAGGCACGGGCGGCCAGATACCGCACCGACTCATGGGGGCCGAGGTAGCGGTGTCCGGTCGGGTTAACGCCGCTACATCGACCCAGAAGAGTTGATCATGATCGGGACGCATCGGGCAGGCGGACACCCGACAAAGGGGCCCGCCCCCGTAGCTCGATCGACTCATCTGGGCGGACGTAGCGCAATCCGAGCGGGTTGATGCCGCACCATCGGCCCAGGCGAGTCGATCACGGACACGGGCACGACGGACACGGGCACGACGGACACGGCCGGCCCGTACCCCTGGCGGGTACGGACCGGCCGTTACGGACGGGACCGGGTCAGGAGACCGGGGCCTTGCCGAGGGCGACCTCGGCCTGCTCCTCGCCGCTGGCGTCCGGCGGCGGGGCGGCGTTCGCCGTGCGCAGCGGGATCTCCCGGATGAACCAGGCGAGCACCGGCACCGCGATCGCGATGATCATCGCCCAGAAGAAGACGTGCGAGATGGCGTCGGAGAGCCCGCCGAGCACCACCTCGCGCGCCTGCGCCGGCAGCTCCTTGAGCTTCGTCAGGTCCATCCCCCGGCCCTCGCCGGTGCCCCCCTCGAAGGCGCTGCCGGCCGGCGAGTCGGCGAGCCGGTTGGCGAAGATCGCCCCGAACAGCGAGATGCCGAACGAACCACCGATGGAGCGGAAGAAGGTGGCCGCGCCGCTGGCCGCGCCGAGGTCCTTCTGCTCCACGCTGTTCTGCGCGATCAGCATCGAGGTCTGCATCAGGAAGCCCATGCCGGCGCCGAGGACCAGCATGTAGAGCGACGACTCGAGCTTGCTGGTGTCGACCTCCAGCAGGGACAGCAGCGCCATGCCGACGGCCATCACCACGCCGCCGACGATCGGGAACATCCGGTAGCGGCCGGTCCTGGTGATGGCCCGGCCGACCACCAACGACACCACCAGCATGCCGAACATCAACGGGAGCAGGAGCAGGCCGCTGTTGGTGGCCGAGGCGCCCTGCACGGTCTGCTGGTAGAGCGGCAGGAAGTTCATCGCGCCGAACATGGCGAAGCCGAGCAGGAAGCCGATCACCGAGATCAGCGCGAAGTTGCGGTTGGCGAAGAGGCCGAGCGGCAGGATCGGCTCGACGACCCGCCGTTCGACGATGCCGAAGGCCACCAGGCTGACCAGGGCCAGCGCAGCGAGGCCGAAGATCTGCGCGGAGGCCCATTCGTACTCGTTGCCGCCCCAGGTGGTGATCAGGACGATCGCGGTGATGCCGACGGAGAGCAGGCCCGCGCCCAGCCAGTCGATCCGGTGCTCGGTGCGGTAC
Source organism: Micromonospora humida (assembly GCF_016901255.1). Classification (NCBI taxonomy): domain Bacteria; kingdom Bacillati; phylum Actinomycetota; class Actinomycetes; order Micromonosporales; family Micromonosporaceae; genus Micromonospora; species Micromonospora humida. The sequence continues at coordinate 120,958 of NZ_JAFEUC010000011.1, read as the reverse complement.
TTCGGCAGGTGCATGGTGGTGGCCAGGATCAGCAGCGCGAGGCCACCGAGCGGCAGGTTGACGTAGAACGCCCAGCGCCAGGAGAGGTTGTCGGTGATGAACCCGCCGACCAGCGGGCCGGCGACCATGGCGATCGCCATGATGCCGGCGATCATGCCCTGGTAGCGGCCCCGCTCACGCGGCGGGACCAGGTCGCCGATGATCGCCATCACGCCGACCATCAGGCCGCCGGCGCCGAGCCCCTGCACGGCCCGGAAGGCGATCAGCTCGACCATCCCGTTGCCGGTGCCGCCGAGCAGCTCGGAGCCGGACATCCCGCACAGCGCCGACCCGATCAGGAAGACGACCACCGAGGTCAGGAAGACCGCCTTGCGGCCGTAGAGGTCGCCGAGCTTGCCCCAGATCGGGGTGGAGACAGTGGTGCCCAGCACGTAGGCGGTGACCACCCAGGTGAAGTGGTTGACGCCGCCGAACTCGCTGACGATCCGCGGCAGCGCGGTGCTGACGATCATGTTGTCGAGCATCGCGAGCATCATCGCGATCATGAGGCCGAACAGCACCACCCGGATGTTGGGTTTCGCCCTCGCCTGGGTTTCCTGAGTCATGGGTAAGCTCCCCCGGAGATCTGTCGCACTTACTTGCCGCCCGGCTAGTCACCTTACTAGCCGCACGGTAAGTTGGAGGGCGGGACCCCGTCAAGCGAGTTGGGTGGTAGGTACAGGTGACTCAGAGCACAGGCGGCACGCGCGGGCGCATCCAGGCCGTCGCCCTGGAGCTCTTCACCGAGCAGGGATACGAGAAGACCTCGCTCCGGGAGATCGCCGAGCGCCTCGGCGTCACCAAGGCCGCCCTCTACTACCACTTCAAGAGCAAGGAAGAGATCGTCAACAGCTACGTCGAGGACCGGTTGCACCGGATGGACGAGCTGATCGACTGGGCCCGCGACCAACCCGCCAGCCGGGCCACCCGGCGGGAGCTGGTCAGCCAGTACGCCGACACGATGTTCGCCCCCGGGCAGTCCGTGGTGATGCGGTTCTTCGAACAGAACCAGACCGTGCTCAAGAGCCTCGTCGCCGGCCAGCAGATGCGTGAGCGGATGTTCCGCCTGGCCGACGCGATCTGCCAGGGCGACGACTCACCCCGGGCCCAACTGCGGGCGACGCTCGTGCTGTTCGCCGTACACAGCAGCTGGTTCGCCGTCCGGGCCCCGGACATCACCGACGACGAACGCAAGAAGATCGCCCTCGAACTGGCCGACGAACTGCTGGCCGGCATCGACGAGGGCGGCCCGGCGGACCGCTGACGGCGTTCAGCCGACGGTGGTCCGGTCCGCGCCGGCGGGCAGCGCCAGGCGCAGGGCGAGCAGGTCGACACCGGGCAGCGGCGACCAGTCCCGCTGCGGGGTACGCACGAATCCGAGCCCCGCGTACAGCCGGTGGGCGGCGTCGGCGAGCCCGCTGCGGACGCAGATGACCAGCGCCGTGCAGCCCTGCGCCACGGCCCGGGACAGGCAGGCCCGCACCAGCGCCACCCCCACGCCCCGCCCCTGGGCGGCCGGGTCCACCGCCAGCATCCGGAACTCCGCCTCGCCCGGCCCGGACAGCTCCGCGTACGGGCTGCCGGGCAGCACGTAGGTGACCGAGCCGAGAACCGTGCCGGTCGCCCCGTCGACGGCGACCAGGATCTCGCCGTGCTCCGCCCGACCGGCCACGTCGGCCAGCACCACGCCGTAGCCGTTCTCGCCCTTGAGCTGACCGTCGGCCTCGTAGGCGGCGACGGTCAACCGGGCCACCGCCGGGAACTCGGCCGGTACGGCCCGCCGGACCAGCAGGCCGGTCGCCCGGTCGTCGGAGATCAACCGATTACCGCGATCAGGTCACCGTCCTGCACCACGTCGCCCTCGTTGACCGCGAGCTGCTCGACCACCCCGTCGGACTCGGCGACGACCGGGATCTCCATCTTCATCGACTCCAGGATCACCAGCGTGTCCCCCTCGGAGACGGTGTCCCCGGTCGACGCGACGACCTTCCACACGTTGGCCACCATCTCGGCGCGGATCTCCTCGGCCATCACGGCCCTCCCTCTCCACCGGGTGTGTCTGCGTCGGTATCCAATCACGGACCGGCCCCGCGTGGGCGGAGAGCGCCACGCGCGCCCGGCGTACCGCTGCCGCCCCGGCGCACGACGGTGCCCGCCGGCCGCACTAGCATCATCAGGTCGGACCCGACGCCGGGAGGCCGGCGGCGTGCACGCAGTCGCGGGTCGACCGCAGCAGGGTCGGACCCATCACGAGGAGGTCAGCATGGCGAAGAAGGCCCGTAAGAAGAAGGCCCGTAAGAAGAGCGGCGCGAACCACGGCAAGCGCCCCAACTCCTGAGCCGTTCCGGCGGGCCACCGCCGCGACGTCAGGTCCGGCCCCGCGCCGGACACACCGGTGGCCCGGGTCGAGTCGACCCGGGCCACCGTCATGTGTTCGTCTCGTCCACGGCGGATCCGCCGTGCGGTGTCACTCGGCGAGTTCGCGGGACTCGCTGGCCTCGAAGACCACCAGCTCGGTGAGGCGTACCCGCAGCCGCTCGCGCAGCTCGTCGGGGGCGGTCTCGTTGCCGCAGCACCGCGCCACCAGCGCCCGCACCTCCTGCTCGATGCCGTACTCGCGCAGGCAGGGCCCGCACTCGTCCAGGTGGTAGCGGATCAGCGAACGGCGCTCCTCGGCGCACTCCAGGTCGAGGTAGAGGTAGACCTCCGCGAGCACTTCCCGGCAGTCCGTCTCGTGCGGCTCTCCACAGCTCACGTCACACCTCCCGACCGGCGGTGGCGGTGGTCGAACCCTTCGCGGGCTGCGCGGCGCTGAAGCCGCGCTCCGCGGCGTACCGCTCCAGCAGCTTGCGCAGGTTACGACGCCCGCGGTGCAACCGGGACATCACGGTGCCGATCGGCGTACCCATGATGTCGGCGACCTCCTTGTACGAGAAGCCCTCGACATCGGTCAGGTAGACCGCCAGGCGGAACTCCTCCGGCAGCTGCTGGAGGGCCTCCTTGACGTCGGTGTCCGGCAGCCGGTCCAGCGCCTCGGTCTCGGCCGACCGCAACCCGCTGGAGGTGTGCGACTCGGCCTCGGCGAGCTGCCAGTCGGTGATCTCCTCGGTGGGCGCCTGGATGGGCTGGCGCTGCCGCTTGCGGTAGGAGTTGATGTAGGTGTTGGTCAGGATCCGGTAGAGCCAGGCCTTCAGGTTGGTGCCCTGCTCGAACTGGTGGAAGGCCGCGTACGCCTTCAGGTACGTCTCCTGGACCAGGTCCTCGGCGTCGGCCGGGTTACGCGTCATCCGCAGCCCGGCGGCGTAGAGCTGATCGACGAAGGGCATCGCGTCCCGCTCGAAGCGGGCCCTGCGCTCGTCCGTCTTCTCGGTGGTCAACCGCACATCCCCTCGCGTCGGATGCTGTCCCGCCGAGGATACGCGGACGGACCGGTCCGCAGCTTCCGTTCTGCCGGGTGTGCCCGTGCTCACCACCCGGGGGCCGGTCCCCACCGCCGGCCAGTCCGGACCGTCGAGCAGCCGTCTGAGCTGCCGCGCGTCCCGATCGTCCCGCTCCCGGCTCCGTGTCTCGGTCGGCACCGGTCACCCCCCTCGCCAGATTCCTCGTCCGGGAGTCGTAACACCCGACCGCCGGCCGCACATTCCGCCGGCCCCGCTCCTGGTCCCGGCCCGCCCGGTCGGCTACCGGAGGACTGGGACCAGGAAGGGCCTGGGAGGGACGGTCCCGACCACCCGAACCGGAAGGTCGGCACCACCGGATGCAACGAGGGGTCCGGCGGGGCGGAAACGGGTGGTCAGCACGGCGAACCGACCCCGCGCCGCCGGTCGCCGCAGCGGTCAGTGGGCCCACCGGTACGTACGCAGCCAGGTGAGCACCGCGGCGGCCACCCCGGCCGGGTCCCGGCGCAGGTCGTGACGTTCGCCACGACGCACCACCACCTGCACCGCCCCGGCGGCGACGGGTAGCCCGAACGGGTCCCGGTCGCCGTTGACCACCAGCGTGGGCAGGCCGGTGGCCAGCTCGGCGGCCCGGGAGCGCTCCGGGCGGCCGGGCGGGTGCAGCGGAAAGGCCAGCGCGACGACCCCGACCGCCCCCACCGGGCCGGCCGTCCGGCAGGCCACCCGGGCGCCGCTGGACCGGCCACCGACCAGCAGCGGCAGGTCGGGATGCCGGCGGCGCAGCACGGCCAGCACCGCCGTCCACGCCTCGTCCAGGTGCCCCGCCGGTGCCGGTGCCCGACGGCCGGCCACCCGGTAGGGCTGGGTCACCCGGGCCACCAGCACCCCGGCGTCGCGGGCGGCATCACGGACGGCCAGCAGGTCCGGCGCGTCCACCGCGCCGCCGGCCCCGTGGCCGAGCACGAGCAGCGACGTCGGCGGTCCGGCCGGACGGTCGGTGTCGACCCGGGCCGGGCCGCGCGGTGTGTCGAGCTGTGTGGAGCGGGACATCCGGTCATTCTGCGCCGTGGCCGGCGGGATGATCAGCTCAACGGCACCAGGGTGAGCAACTGGTCGCGGACCGGTGGACCGGCGTCGCCGGCCGCGCCGGAATCGGAGCCGACCTCGCCCCGCCAGGCGACCAGCATGGCCCGGCGCTCGCGGGGCGTGGTGCCGCCCCACACGCCGTGGGTGTCACCCACCTCCAGCGCCCAGGCCAGGCAGGAACCCTGCACGTCACAGCTGCGGCAGAGCGACACCGCCGCGTCGGCTGGTTCGTTGGGTGCCGGAAAGAACGTCTCCGGATCCACGCTCTGACAGGTTCCTCTGGTCCGCCAGGCATCGTCGGAACGGCGGTCCCGCAACGCACGCAGCAGTCGCGGATCCCGTCGTGCGGCGGCCACCTCGTGCGGTCGGGGCATACGCGCCCGGGTCATCACACCCACCTCCCCCGTGGGACCGGCAAGATCGACGGGCGTCGTTCGCACTGCGCGAGGACGCTCCCAGTGCCAGCGCTGTGTTGTATCGCACCGTCGGCTACGGAGACAAGGGGTGTGCCGGAAAGATGGCAGAAAATCCGAGCGACATTTCACCGATAAACCCGGCAATTCGTACGCGCCAATGTCATCTATCGCGATCAGAACAGTGCGTCGGTCCCGTGGGAGCGTTCCCGGTCCAGCGACACCCGGGCGGTCAACTCCGGGCCGTCGTTGCGCACGTCGCCCACCGCCGTACCGACCGGGCGGATCTCCAGCCCGGCGAGCCAGTCCGCCGACGGCGGGACCAGCAACGCCGCCGGATCGTCGGCCGGGGCCAGCCAGTCCGCCCACCGGTCGGGCGGCAGCAGCAGCGGCATCCGGTCGTGCACCTCGGCCAGCCCGCCCACCGCCGCCGTGGTGAGCACGCTGAACGTGAGCGTCGCCTCCCAGCGGGACCAGATCCCCGCCAACGCCAGCACCGATCCGTCCCGCGGGGTCATGAAGTACGGCTGCTTGCCGCCGCCGGCCCGGCGCACCCACTCGTACCAGCCGTCGGCCGGGACCAGGCAGCGGCGGCGGGCGAACGGCAGGGCGTACGCCCGGCTGGTGGCGACCGTCTCGGCCCGCGCGTTGATCATGCGGGCCGCCCCGGCGGCCGACTTCGCCCAGTGCGGCACCAGCCCCCAGCGGCCCACCGAGAGCGCCCGCCCCCGCTCCGGATCGACCCGCACCACCGGCACCCGGTCGGTCGGCGCGACGTTGTGGTCCGGCCGGACCCCGCCGTCGGTGTCGTCGTACGACTCGAAGACGGCGCTCAGGTCCCCGGAACTCCGGGTCGTCGCATACCTGCCGCACATGGCGCCAACGCTAACCCCCCGCGCCGCCATCGGCTGTCCCGCCCACCGGGAGTCAGCCCGACGGTAGTCTCGAAATCGCCGTCGAGTTGGCAGAATGTGACCGTGGGAAACCTGACCGCCACCCGTCCGCAACAGCCCTGGGCCGCACCGACCGCCACCGCCCCGGTCACCGCCGCCCTGCGCCTACCCGGCTCCAAGTCGATGACCGCACGCGCCCTGGTGCTCAGCGCACTGGCCGGTGGCCCGTCGACACTGCACGGGCCGCTGCGCGCCCGCGACACCGAACTCATGGCGGGCGGGCTGCGGGCGATGGGTGCCCACGTCTCGGTCTCCGACGACGACCGCTGGCTGGTCCGGCCGCACCGGCTGGTCGGCCCGGCCCACGTCGACGTCGGGCTCGCCGGCACGGTGATGCGGTTCGTCCCGCCGGTCGCCGGCCTCACCGACGGGCGGGTCACCTTCGACGGCGACCCGCAGGCCCGGGTCCGGCCGCTGGGCCCGCTGATCGGCGCGCTGCGCTCACTCGGCGTCCGGATCGACGCGCCGGAGACCGGCAGCCTGCCCCTGGTGGTGCAGGGCGTCGGCCGGGTCACCGGCGGCGAGGTGGTGATCGACGCCTCCGCCTCCAGCCAGCTCGTCTCCGGCCTGCTGCTCGCCGGGGCACGTTTCGACCGGGGCGTGGTGGTCCGGCACCAGGGCCCGCCGGTGCCGTCCGCGCCGCACCTGCGGATGACGGTGCAGATGCTGCGGGCCGCCGGGGCGGCCGTCGACGACACCGTCGACGACGTCTGGGTGGTCGAGCCGGGGCCGCTCGCCGGCCGGGGCTGGGAGATCGAACCGGACCTCTCCGGCGCGGTCCCGTTCTTCGCCGCCGCCCTGGTCACCGGCGGTGAGGTGACCCTGCAGGGGTGGCCGCACAACAGCGTCCAGCCGGTCGAACAGCTCCGCTCGCTGCTGGACCGGATGGGTGGCGAGGTCACCCTGACCACCGCCGGGCTGACCGTGCGGGGCACCGGCACCGTGCACGGCCTGACCGCCGACCTGTCCGACGTCAGCGAGTTGACCCCGGCACTGACCGCGCTCGCCATGCTGGCCGACTCGCCGTCGACGTTCACCGGCATCGGGCACATCCGGGGGCACGAGACCGACCGGATCGCCGCGCTGGCCCGGGAGTTCACCGGGCTCGGCGCCGACCTGACCGAGACCGCCGACGGGCTGGAGATCCGGCCCCGACCGCTGCGCGGGGGTGCCTTCCGCACCTACGCCGACCACCGGATGGCGCACGCCGCCGCGGTGGCCGGGCTCGCCGTCCCGGGTATCGAGGTGGACGACGTGGCGTGCACCTCGAAGACCATGCCGGAGTTCCCGGCACTATGGTCGGCGATGGTGACCGGCAAGAGCTGACGGCGGAGGGGGCAGGTCCTGGCGACCAAGCGACGGGAGTACGACGAGGACGACGTACGGGTGCGGCCCGGCCGGTCCTCACGTCCGCGTACCCGGACCCGCCCCCGGCACGACGACGCGGTCGACGGGTTCGTCATCGCCGTCGACCGGGGCCGCTACACCTGCGTGCTCCCCGACGCCCCCGACGGCGCCGCGATCACCGCCATGCGGGCCCGCGAACTGGGCCGCAAGTCGGTGGTGGTCGGCGACCGGGTGAGCCTCGTCGGCGACATCTCCGGCGCGGACGGGGCGCTGGCCCGGATCGTCCGGATCGCCGAACGGCGCTCGGTGCTGCGGCGCACCGCCGACGACGACGAGAACACCGCCGAGGGACGGCTGGAACGGGTGGTGGTCGCCAACGCCGACCAACTGGTGATCGTCAGCGCGCTGGCCGACCCACCACCCCGGACCGGCTTCATCGACCGATGCCTGGTCGCCGCGTACGACGCCGACATCGAGCCGCTGCTCTGCCTGACCAAGGCCGACCTGGCCGGCCCGGAGCAGGTCGTCGGCTACTACACCGAGCTGGAACTGCCGTACGTGCTCATCCGGCCCGACTCCGACCTCGACGCGCTGCGCGCCCTGCTCGCCGGCCGGGTGTCGGTGCTGGTGGGGCACTCCGGGGTGGGCAAGTCGACACTTGTCAACCGGCTGGTACCGGACGCGCTGCGGGCGGTCGGCGTGGTCAGCGCCATCGGCCGGGGCCGGCACACCTCCACCAGCGCGGTGGCGCTACGGCTCCCGCGTACCCCGGACGGCGACGGTGACCCGGGCTGGATCGTGGACACCCCGGGCATCCGCAGCTTCGGGCTGGCCCACGTCTCGGCCGAGAGCCTGCTGCACGGGTTCCCCGACCTGGTGGAGGGGACGGTGGACTGCCCACCCAACTGTCCGCACACCCCGGACGAGGCGGACTGTGCCCTGGACGCCTGGGTGGCCGCCGGCAAGGCCGACCCGCGCCGGCTGGCCTCGTACCGTCGGCTGCTGGCCTCCCGGGCCGGCGAGGGCGACCCCCGCGAGGTGGAACGCAACCCCGGCGACCCCCTCGCCGGCTCCTGACCCACCCACCCCTGTCCCCCGCCCCACGCACCCCACCCCGGCTCCGCCCGCAGCCCCGGCCCCGCGCCGGCTCCGCCCCCAGCCCTCCGTGCCCGTCGCCCCGGCTCCGTGCCCACCGCCCCGGCCCGGTCTCACCACCACCGCCCCGCCGCCCTCGGCCCGGTCTCACAGCCCTCACTACCCCGGCCGCACCGCTCGGTGATCAAGAGGTTTGCGTCAAGTGATCAAGAGGTTTGCGTCAATCTGGATCTCCGCCATGACGCAAACCTCTTGATCATGCCAAGCGGGGTGGGGTGGGGGTGGGGGTGGGGTGGAGGGGGTGGGGGTGGGGGTTAGGGTTTCGGGGTGACGGGGTATGCGGGGGACATCGAACTTGCTCACCGGCTGGCGGATGCCGCCGACGCCATCTCGATGGCCCGGTTCCGGGCGCTTGACCTGCGGGTGACGGCGAAGCCGGACCTGACTCCCGTCTCCGACGCGGACACCTCCGTCGAGCGGGAGATCCGGGCGCTGCTGGCCGCCCACCGGCCGGACGACGGGTTGCTCGGCGAGGAGTACGGCGAGCAGCCGGCCACCGGTCCGCACGACCGGCGGTGGGTGATCGACCCGATCGACGGCACCAAGAACTTCGTCCGGGGCGTGCCGGTGTGGGCCACCCTGATCGCCCTGCTGGAGGGGGACCGGCCGGTGGTCGGGCTGGTCTCCGCCCCGGCGCTCGGCCGGCGCTGGTGGGGGGCCAACGGCCTGGGTGCGTACGCGGGGCGCGACGCCGCCTCCGGCGAGCCGATCCGGGTCTCCGGGGTACGCGACCTCGCCGACGCCAGCGTCTGCTACTCGTCGCTGACCGGGTGGGAGGCCGCCGGCCGGCTGGACGCGGTGCTCCAGTTGATGCGCGACACCTGGCGCAGCCGCGCCTACGGCGACTTCTACGGCTACATGCTGCTGGCCGAGGGGGCACTGGACGTGATGGTGGAGCCGGAACTGTCGCTGTGGGACGTGGCCGCGCTGGTGCCGATCGTGACCGCCGCCGGGGGCACCATGACCACCCTGGAAGGCGCTCCCGCCCCTGGTGGGACGGCATCCGGCGAGATCAGCGCGATCGCCACCAACGGGCCGCTGCACACCGACGTGCTGTCCCGGCTGGGTCGGCCAACCGCGCGCTGAACGCAACGGCCCTCTATTCTCGCCTGGTGGTGTCCTCCGGTTGGTGCTTCCTCGCGGCGATGATCATCGCGTACGGCTTCGCCAACATGCTCCAGTCGGTGGCCGCCGCCCGGACGACCGTGCACCACACCTTCGACCCGGGGCTGCTGCTGCGGCTGGCCGGGCACCGGACGTACCTGATCGGGCTGCTCTGCCAGGTGACCGGCTTCGTGCTGGCCTTCCTGGCCCGGCGCGACCTGCCGTTGTTCCTGGTGCAGGCGAGCGTGGCGGCGGGCCTGGGGGTGACCGCCCTGCTGGGGGTGGTGGTGCTCAAGTGGCGGCTGCCCGCCGCCGAGGTGGCGCTGCTGGTGCTGCTCTTCGCCGGGATCAGCGCGTTGGTGCTCTCCGCCCAGCCGGCCCCCTCCAAGGGGCTCGGCACCGCCGGCCTGGTCGCCCTGGCGCTGGCGCTCGGCGGGATCGGACTGCTCGGTTTCTTCGCGGTACGCCTGCACGGGGCACCCGGCTCGGTGGCGCTCGGCTCCCTGGCCGGGCTGGCGTTCTCCGCCGCCGCGGTGGCCGCCCGGCCGCTGGCCTCCGCCCCGTCGGCCGAGGCGTTCGTCCGTGACCCGCTGCTCTACCTGCTGATCGCCCACTCGCTGGTGGGTCAGCTGCTGCTCGGCCTGGCGATGCAGCGGGGCTCCACGACGGCGGCCGTGGCCGCGATGGACGCCGCCGGGGCGGTACCCGCCGCCATCGTCGGCCTGCTGCTGCTCAACGACAAGATCTGGCCGGGCCGGGAGTGGCTGGCCGCCGTCGGCTTCCTGATCACCCTCGCCTCGGTCATCGGGCTCACCCGGTACGCCGCACCCCAGCACCACCACGCGGTGGCCCGCACCCGGGAACGCGCCATGGTGGGCGCGGCCCCCCGCGCCTGACGGGTCGGCGGTCGTGGGGCGCGGTCAGACGCCGACCGGGCCGGTGGTCGTGGTGGTGGTTCCCGTGACCGGCGTCTCGACCTCCACCGTAACGGGGGCGGCCGGGTCGGCCTCGACGTCGACCGGCACCGTGTCGGGCACCTCGACCGGGGTACGCCGGCCCACCACCCGCTCGTAGAGCCGCTCCAGCGCGCCGGCCGTCCGCTCCCAGGTGTAGCTGCACCGCACCCGGTCCACCGCGGCGTGCCCGTAGGCGAACCGGCCCGCGTTGTCGGCGAGCAGCCGGCGCAGCGTCATGCCCAGCGTGCGGACGTCGCCGGGGGGCACCAGCCGGCCGGTGACCTCGTCGACCACCGCGTCGGCGATGCCGCCCACGGCGTAGCCGACCACCGGCACCCCGCAGGCCATCGCCTCCAGCGACACCCGGCCGGCGGCGGAGTAGTGCGGGGTGCAGGCGACCACGTCGGCCGAGCGGTACCAGGTGGCGAGCTGGTCGTGCGGCACCGCGCCGACCAGGGTGACCTGGTCGGCGACCCCGGCCCGCTCGGCCAGCTCACGCAACCGCCGGGCCTCGGCGTGGGTGGCCAGCTGGTCGGCCGGCGGCCCACCGGCGATCACCAGTTCCGCGTCGCCGACCAGCCGCATCGCCCGGATCAGGTCGTCCTGTCCGTGGCCCGGGGACAGCCCGCCGACGGACAGGATGCGGGCCCGCTGGTCGCGGGGGGCGGCCTCCCCGTCGGGGTGGAACCGTTCGACGTCCACCCCGGTGGGCACCATCGCCACCGAGGAGCGTTGCAGCCCCATCCGGGTCAGCTCGTCGACCTCGTCGGTGCACTGGGCGACGGCGACGTCCACCGCCCGGGTGAGCGCACGCTCCAGCGGGATGCGCTCGCCGGGGCCGTCGTACTCGCGGCCGAGGTGGCGGCGCTGCTCGACGCCGAGCGAGTGGAAGGTCTGCACCACCGGGATGTTCGTCTCCCGGACCGCGTGCGCGGCGGCCAGGCCGCCGATCCAGTAGTGCCCGTGCACCACCTCCGGCGTCCACTCCCCCGCCCACCGGTCGGCCAACCAGCGGCCGAACTCGGGCACGTGTGGAACCAGGTCGGCGGTGACGGTGGGCCGGGCCGGGCCGACGGGCACACGTTCCACCCGGTACCCGTCGATCTCGACGCTCGCCGGCAGGGCCGGGTCGTCGCGGCGCTCGTACACCCGCACGTCGTGGCCGCGCCCGGCCAGCTCGCCGGCGACCCGAGCGACGTGCTCGTGGGTGCCGACGGGTGGTCCTTCCGCGTGCCGGGACGACCCGGCGTGCGCGCAGACGAGGCCGACGCGCATGGTGCACCTCCATGCGATCTGCGAGGGATGGTCCGGTCAGAGCGTCCCATTAACCGGGGCTCCACGAGCCGAAACCTCGCAGATCGGAAGCGGTCAGCGGTCGCTGGGCCGGCTGTGGGGCACCCCACACCGCCCCCGGGCCGGTGCCCGCCTGGCCCGGCGTGAGCTACGGCTGACCGGAGCGGTCCCGCTGATCAGTGGCCGCACGGCGGCATGACCGGGCCCGTCCGGGGGTACCGAGCGGGAATGCCGATGACCCGTACCCCCGCCGTCACCGCCGTGGTGGTCGCCGGCGTCACCGGCGGGTCCGACGCCATCCCGACGGCGCGTCCCGCCCGGCCCGGCGTCCCCGGGACGACGACCCGCCCGGCCCGCGCCGACCGGGGGCGACGGCGATGAGCCGCGCCGACCTGCCGACCCCGGGAACGGTCCGGCACCCCCGGGCGGGATGCCAGGTGGTGGCCGACGACTCCTCCGCGCTGGTCCGGCTCGCCGGGACGCTGGAGCCGACCGACGTCGAGCGGGTACGCGACGCTCTGCTCGTCCGGCTCGTCGACCGGCCCGGTCCGATCGTGGTCGACCTGGCCGGGCTGCGGGCCGACCGGGTGACCGCCGGCCGGTTGCTGGCCGGGGTACGCCGGGCGGTACGCGACTGGCCCGCCGCCGACCTGCTGGTGGTCGACCCGACCGGGACGCTCGTCGACGGGGACGCGGCGGAACTGGCGGTCTACCCGACCGAGGCCGAGGCGACGGCGGCCCTGGCCCGTACGCCGATGGCGGCGGTGCTGACCGAGGAGCTGACGCCGACGGTCGGGGCGGCCCGGTGGGCGCGGGAACTGGTGACCGACCGCTGCACCCGGTGGGGTGCGCCGGAGCTGGCCGAACCGGCCTGCATCGCGGTCACCGAGATGGTCAACAACGTGGTGGCGCACGCGTCGACCCCGATGACGCTGCGGTTGGCCGCGCAGGGCGACACCGTGCACCTGGCGGTGCGGGACCACTCCCGGCGGCAGCCCCGCTACGGAGGACCGGCGTCGCTCACCTCGGCCGGCGGCCGGGGGCTGCTGTTGATCGACACGGTGGCCCGGCGTTGGGGCAGCACCCCGCTCCCGGACGGCAAGGTGATCTGGTGCGTGCTGCACACCGAGGACGAGTCACACTGGCACCACGACTGATTACTGCCCTTTCGTCCCGATCCCGGGAGCGGGACCCGGTTACCCGGGCCGTGCCAGTGGGTAGTGCTCAGCCATGCGCGACGACGAGTTCCCGACCCCCGTGTCCGACCCCGAGGCGCTCGGCCTGCCCGACACCGCCGACGACGACTCGACCGCCCACGACGACGTGCTGACCGGTCGGGAGGCCGACGGCCCCGACCCGGCCCAGCTGCCCGGCGACCGTACCCCGGTGGCCGTCGACCACTTCGGCACCACCGCCGACGAGCAGCTCGACGGCGAGTCGTTGGAGTACAAGCTCGACCGCGAGCAGTACGAGCGGCGGGCCGACGACCCGCTGGCCGGGCCGGTCGACCCGGACATCGCCGCCGAGGCGGAGAACGAGGAGGCCGCCGCGCAGGCCCAGCTCGACGCCGACGTGCTCGACCCGGGCCCCACCTCGGACCCGGACTCCCCGGTCTCGCTCTACGACCACGGTCAGCTCGGCACGGTCGCCGACGCGCAGGTGGGTCGGCTCGTCGAACCGGACGAGGGGGCCCGCACCGACCAGGAGACCGACAGCATCGCCTACGACGCGGGCGCGGCCGGCGGCGGCGCAAGCGCCGAGGAACTGGCCATCCACGAGACCCGGCCGCCCGAGGCGCACTGACCCCCGGTCGTCCAGGGCCGCGTCCTCGGTCGTCCAGGGCGCGCCCTCAGTCGTCCAGGCCGCGTTCGATCGCGTAGCGGGTCAGCTCCACCCGGTTGTGCAGCTGGAGCTTGCCGAGCGTGTTCTGCACGTGGTTCTGCACGGTGCGGTGCGACAGCCCGAGCCGCCCGGCGATCTGCTTGTAGGACAGCCCCTTCGCCACCAGCCGCAGCACCTCGGTCTCGCGTTCGGTGAGCCGGGGTGCCGCGCCGGGCCCGTCGTCGCCGGACCCACCGGCCGGCGGGTCCGCGGCGAGCCGCCGGTACTCGCCCAGCACCAGCCCGGCCAGGCCCGGGGTGAACACCGGCTCACCGGCGGCCGTGCGGCGCACCGCGTCCAGGAACTCCGCCGGGGCCGCCGACTTCAGCAGGTAGCCGGTGGCCCCGGCCTTCACCGCGTCCAGCACCCCCTGCTGTTCGCCGCTGGCCGACAGCATCAGCACCCGGACCCGGGGCAACGCGGCCCGCAGTCCCTGGATCACCTCCACCCCGGAGATGTCCGGCAGTTGGAGGTCGAGCACCACCACGTCGGGTCGGGCGGCGGCGGCCACCCGGACCGCCTGGCGGCCCTCACCGCTGGTCGCCACCACCAGGTGCCCGGCCTCGGTGAGGTCCCGGGCCACCCCCTCCCGCCACATCGGGTGGTCGTCGACCACCATCACCCGCACCCCGGTCATCGGCTCCTCCTCGGCACCATCAGCTCGATCTCGGTGCCCTCCCCCGGCGTCGAGATGATCCGCACCTCGCCGCCGAGGTCGGTCATCCGTCCCCGGATGGCCTGCGCCACCCCCAGCCGGCCCTGCCGGGCCGCCTCGACCAGCCGGCCCGCCGGAATGCCCGGCCCGGCGTCGCGCACCGACACGGTCACCGTGTCGCCCTCGTCCTCGACGAGCACCCAGCCCCGCCCGTCGGCGTGCCGCCGCACGTTGTCCAGGGCCGCCGCCGTCGCGGCGGCCACCTCCCGGGCCACCGACGCCGGCAGCGGCACCGGCGTCGCCGGGGCGGAGACCTGCACCGTCGCCGAGGCGTACCCGGACAGCAGGGACCGCAGGTCGACCTCGTCGCCCGGGTCGGCGGGCGACGTCGGCGGGGCCCCGGAGATCAACGCGCGTAACGCCACCTCCTGCTGGCCGGCGAGCCGGGCCAGCTCACCGGCCTCCCCGTCGAGGTGCGCGCCGCGCCGCTGGACCAGGGACAGCACCTGGAGCACCGAGTCGTGGATGTCCCGGGCCAGCCGTTCCCGTTCCCGGGTCGCCGCCTCCAGCTCCACCGCCCGCTGCAACCGCTCCTCGGTGCTCACCGCCAGCCGGGCCACGTGCCCCACCACCGCCCCGGCGAGCAGCAGCAGGATCGCCCCGGTCAGCGAGGACGGGCCGATCCGGCCCCGGGTGACGAGGTCCGTGCCGCCGACCAGCAGCGCGGCCACCGTGCCACGCCGCCGCCCGCCGGAGACCGCCCAGGCCAGCACCGGCCCGGCCAGCCACGCCACGGCGAGGGCGGGCACCCCGGCGGCCAGCGCCGGGCGTCCCACCACCCACGGCGTGACCGCCAGGATCGCCAGCACCACGCCGAGGTCGGCCAGGAGCAGCGGCCAGCGCCGGTTGGCCGGCCGGGCGTACCCGACCGCCGTCACCCCGGACCAGGCCAGCATCACCAGCAGTACGCCGCCCGCGGCGACCGGGTGGGCGTACCGGCCGGCGTCGCGCAGGACCAGCAGGCCGACGTACGCCAGCGAGGCGAACCGGAAGACCGCGACGGAACGCCACAGCGGGTCGGCGAAACCTCCCGACGGGGACGACGGCATGGCCGCCACGATGCCACAGTCCCCAGGTCAGCCGGCCGGGCCGGTCGGTGCGGGCCGGAGAACCCTGGCGTACGGTAGAAATAGCGTGAAAAACTCCGAGATCGCTGTCGGGACAGGGCCCATGACGAACGCAGAGCTTCCCACACCGCGTACGGTGGTGCCCATCGAACCTTCCCTTCTCATCGCCGAGGCGTTCGACCAGGCACAGGTGACCGAGCTGAGACACTCGGTCAGCTCCTGCGCGCACGCCGCCGGCATGGCCGGGCAACGGCTCGACGACTTCGTGCTGGCGGTCAACGAGTTGATCACCAACGCCGTGCGGCACGGTGGCGGACGGGGCTGGCTGCGGCTCTGGCGACGCGCCGGCGAGCTGGTCTGCGAGGTCTCCGACCACGGCAGCGGCATCAGCGAGCAGCGGCTCGACGACCGCAGCCGGCCCGCCCCGGACACCGCCGGAGGCTGGGGGCTCTGGCTGGCCCGGGAGCTCAGCGACGCCATGGAGGTCGAGAGCGGCGCGGCCGGCACCACCGTACGGATCAGCGCCCTCTTCGCCTGACCCGCCGGCCCGGTCCGGCCGCCCGGTTCGCCGACACCGCCCACCGGCCTGGTCCGCCCGCCGGTGACGGTCAGCCGAACAGGGCGCTGACCGACTCGCCGTTGTGGATGCGACGCATCGCCTCGGCCAGCGCCGGAGCCACCGAGAGCACCGTCAGCTCCGGCACCCGCTTGTCCGCGGGGATCGGCACGGTGTTGGTGCAGACGATCTCGCGTACCCCGTCGACGGCGGCGAGCCGGGTCAGCGCGCCGTCGGAGAACAGGCCGTGGGTACAGGCCAGCCGGATCGACCGGACGTTGCGTTGGTGCAGGTGGCCGATCAGCTCGACCACCGTGCTGCCCTTGGCGATCTCGTCGTCCAGCACGATCACGTCCCGGTCGGCCACCTCACCGATCACCGTGCTGATGGTGACCCGGTCGTCGCTGAACCGCTGCTTCGCCCCGGCCGCGACCGGGGTGCCGAGCATCCGGGCGAACGCCGCCGCCTCCTTGGCGTTGCCCAGGTCCGGCGAGACCACCACCGTGTTGCCCAGGTCGTACCCCCGGAAGTGGGCGGCCAGCTCGCGCAGGGCGTGCAGGTGGTCGACCGGGACGCTGAAGAAGCCGTGCACCTGCGGTGAGTGCAGGGTCATCGCCAGCACCCGCTGGGCGCCGGCCGAGGTGAGCAGGTCGGCCACCAGCCGGGCCCCGATGGAGATGCGCGGGGCGTCCTTCTTGTCCGACCGGGCGTACGCGTAGTGCGGCAGGACCACGGTGATCCGCCCCGCCGACGCGCCCCGGGCGGCGTCGATCATGAGCAGCAGCTCCACCAGGTTCTCCTGCACCGGGGGCACCAGGGGCTGGATCAGGAAGACGTCCCGCTCCCGGCAGTTCGCCTGCAACTGCACCTCCAGGCAGTCGTTGGCGAACCGGGACACCCGCACCGGGTGCAACGGCACCCCCAGGTGGGAACAGATCTCGGCGGCGAGGTCGGGATGGGCGGTTCCACTGAACACGGCGATGTCGCGCACGTCTGGAGATCGTACGGAACCGTGCCGGTTCTCCCGTCGACCCGGGCCGGGTACGGTGCCGAAATGACCGGAGAGTACGTCGCCGCCATCGACCAGGGCACCACCTCGTCGCGGTGCATCGTCTTCGACCGGGCCGGTGGGATCGTCGCCGTCGCGCAACGCGAGCACCGGCAGATCTTCCCCCGGCCCGGTTGGGTCGAGCACGACGCCGAGGAGATCTGGGCCAACGTCGAGCGGGTGGTCCGCGACGCGCTGGCCGACGCCGGCACCGGCCCCGACGGGTTGGCCGCCGTCGGCATCACCAACCAGCGGGAGACCACCGTGGTCTGGGACCGGGCCACCGGCCGACCCGTCGCCAACGCCGTCGTCTGGCAGGACACCCGCACCGGCCCGCTGCTGCGCGAACTGGCCGACTCGTACGGCGAGGAGCGGCTGCGCGCCCGCACCGGGCTCACCCTGGCCACCTACTTCGCCGGCCCGAAGCTGCGCTGGCTGCTGGACGACGTCGACGGGCTGCGGGAACGCGCCGAACGGGGCGAGGTGCTGTTCGGCACGATGGACAGCTGGCTGATCTGGAAGCTGACCGGACGGCACGTCACCGACGTCACCAACGCCAGCCGGACCATGCTGATGAGCCTGGAGACCCTCGACTGGGACCCGGAGCTGCTCGACGCGCTGCGCATCCCGGCCGCGATGCTGCCGCAGATCCGCAGCTCGGCGGAGGTCTACGGAACGGCCCACGGGGTGCTCGACGGGGTGCCGGTGGCCAGCGCGCTCGGCGACCAGCAGGCGGCCCTGTTCGGGCAGACCTGTTTCCAGCCCGGCGAGGCGAAGTGCACCTACGGCACCGGGAGTTTCCTGCTGCTCAACACCGGGGCCAGCCCGGTGCCGTCCAGCCACGGCCTGCTGACCACGGTGGCCTACCGGATCGACGGCCAGCCGGCCGCGTACGCCCTGGAGGGGGCGATCGCGGTGACCGGGTCGCTGGTGCAGTGGCTGCGGGACAACCTCGAGTTGATCTCCTCGGCGGCCGAGGTCGAGGAGCTGGCCGCCACCGTGGACGACAACGGGGGCTGCTACGTGGTGCCCGCCTTCTCCGGGCTGTTCGCGCCACACTGGCGTAGCGACGCCCGGGGGGTGATCACCGGGCTGACCGGCTACATCACCAAGGGGCACCTGGCGCGGGCGGCGCTGGAGGCGTCGGCCTGGCAGACCCGCGAGGTGGTCGACGCGATGAACGCCGACTCCGACGTGGCGCTGCGCCGGCTGCGGGTCGACGGTGGAATGACCGCCAACGGGCTGCTGATGCAGTTCCTCGCCGACGTGCTGGCGGTGCCGGTGGTCCGCTCCCGGATCACCGAGACCACCTGCCTCGGCGCGGCGTACGCGGCCGGCCTGGCGGTCGGTTTCTGGCCCGACCTGGCCACCCTGCGCGCACAGTGGCGCTCCGACGCGCAGTGGGAGTCCCGGATGGACCCGGCGCACCGGGATCGGGAACTGGGCCGGTGGCGCAAGGCGGTCGACCGCACCCTCGACTGGGTCGACTGACTCCGGCGGCGGCCCGTCCGTCGACCGGTCCGCGTCGTGCCCGACCGATACGATCGGCCGGGGGGATGCCACATGCAGACAGTCGGTCCGTACGCGCTGCACCGCAGGCTCAGCTCGTGCGAGCTGGGCGAGGTCTGGGCCGCACGGGACGCCGCCGAGCGGCCGTTCACCGTCGCCGTGCTCGCGCCGGCCGCCGCCGAGGGCGGCTGGCGGGAGGCGTTCGCCGCGGCGGCCAACACCCTGGCCCGCTCCGACGGCCTGCCGATCACCGGGGCCAACCACACCGGTCCGATGCCCTGGGTGGCCTGTGCCGCCGAGCAGGGCGCCGGGGCCGCGCACGTCTTCCTCGCGCTGGGGCAGCGTCTCGTCCCGGCCGGGGAGCCCCCGGCCGGTGGCCCCGGGGTCGGACCGGCCGGCGTGTCCGACCCGGCACACCGGCCGACCGCCGGGGCTCCGGCCGCCGCGACGCCGGTTGCCGGAGCACCGGTCGCCGCCGGGGCCGGCGGGACACCGGCACCGGACGGGCGGCGCACCGCCGGGCCGGCGGGCGCGGCCCGGCCGGTGCCCGCCCCGTCGACCGGAGCCGCCGCATCCACCGGGCCTGCTTCGTCGACGGGCCACGGAACGCCGACGGGCCACGGAGCGTCGACCGGGCCTGTCGCGTCGACCGGGCCTGTCGCGTCAGCCACGGGTGGCACGGTGCCGCCGGGTGCCGCACCCCGCACGACCGCCCCGCCCCACCCGGCGACCCCGCACCAGACCGCACCGCACCAGGCCACTCTGCCGCAGGCCGGCCCGCACCAGGCGGCACCGCAGCAGGCCGGTCGGCAAGCAGCCCGGAAACAGGCCGGCCCGCACCAGGCCGCTCTGCCGCAGGTCACCCCACACCAGGCAGCCCCACAGCAGTTCGGTCCGCATCAAGCGGCGCCGCACCAGGCCGGTCAGCAGGCAGCCCGGCAGCAGATCGGCCCACAGCAGGCAGCCCCACACCAGGCCGGCCCGCAGCAGGCGGTGCCCACGCCGGTGGTGCCGCAGCGGGCGGGACCGCCGTACCCGCCGACGGCCCTCGCGCCGTACCCGCCGGCACCGTTCCCGCCGGTCGCGGGGCCGGCGCGCGGGCGGGGTCGGGCCGTACTGTGGTCGGTGTTGGTGGCCCTGCTCGCGGCGGCGCTCGGGGCGGCGGGTGGCTACCTCGCCGCCGACCGGCCGGGCGACGGGCCGGCCACCGTCACCGCGCCGGCCACCGCGACACCGAGCGCCGACCTGGGGCTGCCGGCCACGCCGCCACGCCGGCCGGGGGTGGAGCCGCCGGTCGGTGGCGGTTGGCCCACCGGGGCGCCCACCTTCGCCCGCACCGAGCCGACCCGGGAGATCACCGGCCTGGCCGGGGTCGACTTTAGTTTCCGGGTGCCCACCGGCTGGAACTGCACCGAGGCCGGCCGCACCGGCGGCTCGGCGCACTACCGGTGCGGCGTCCCGGCCGCCGACGGGTCGATCATCGGTGGCGACCTGATCGTCCGGCAGTGCCCCCGGCTCTGCACCGACGAGCGCCGCACCGCGCTGCGCCGGCAGGAGGAGGCATGGGGGTTGCAGTGGATCCGCAGCGGCGATTTCACCACCTGGGCGGAGACGGCCCGGGTGGACGGCGCGCCGCGCTACGGGCTGGTCTACCTCTCCTACTGGCGCAGCGTGCCGGAGGACGCGATCGACAGGCAACTGGTGCTGCGGATGACCGCGCCCCTGGACCGCGCGGACGAGGTACGCAAGGTGGCCGCCTCGGTGCGGGAGGCCACCTTCACCATCTGACGCGGGGGCGAGGCCACCCCTGCTCGACCGGTACCCTTCGACCGGACGTCGACGACGAACCGGTCCGTCCTTCCACGACCGAGCGGGGCCATGTGCGCATGCTGACTGTCTCCCCTGACCGAGCCGGGGCCTGTCCGACCATCGCGGACGCGTTGGAGATCGCGCCGGACGACACGGTCGTCTCGATCGCCCCCGGCGTCTACGCCGAGTCGCTCCGGCTCGACTACCGGCGGGTCCGGCTGGTGGCAGCCGGCGAGCCGGGCTCGGTCATCGTGGACGGTCGGGCCGCCGGACGGCCGACGGTGGCCTGCACCGGCGGCGAGGTGCTGTTGCAGGGGCTGGTCGTGCAGGGCGGCGACTTTCCGGCGGTGGAGGCGGTCGGCGGTCGGCTGCGCATGGAGAAGTGCCAGGCCAGCGCCGGATACGCCGCAGCCGTGTCGGTACGCGACGGGGCCCGGATCGAGGCCGTCGAGGTCACCGTCACCGGCGGCCAGCACGGGCTGGTCGTCTCGGACGCGGGCGGCACGGTCGAGCAGTGCGAGATCCGCGACGTCACCGACGACGGGATCATCGTGCGGCTCGGGGCCGACCCGACCATCCGCAACTGCACGGTCACCGCCGCCGGCTTCCGGGGCGTGTACGTCTACCAGGCGGCCCGCCCCACCATCGAACGCTGCGACGTCTCCGGCACCGGCGACGCCGGCATCGTGGTCGCGTTGCAGAGCAGCCCCTCCATCGTGGACTGCTGGGTGCACGACACCCGGGGCGTCGGCATCGACGTCGGCCGGGGCTGCGGCGGCACGGTCGAGGGCTGCCGTACGGAGCAGACCGCCGCCCCGGGCGTCCGGATCGCGGAGGGCGCCGGCACCGTGTTCCGGGCGGCCGAGGCGGGCGGGCGGCCGACGGCCGGGGTGAGCGCGGGCGGCGGCACCGTCGGTCAGGACGAGCAGAAGGTCGAGGAACTGCTCGCCGAACTCGACTCGATGATCGGGCTGGCCGGGGTGAAGGCCGAGGTGCGCTCGTTGATCGACGAGATCCAGGTCAACGAGTGGCGACGCAACGCCGGCCTGGCGGTGGGCGCGGTCAGCCACCACCTGATCTTCACGGGCGCGCCGGGCACCGGCAAGACGACGGTGGCCCGGGTCTACGGGCAGTTGCTCAAGGCCCTCGGGGTGCTGCCGAACGGCCAGTTCCGGGAGGTGTCCCGGCGGGATCTGGTCGGCCAGTACATCGGGCACACCGCCGAGAAGACCTCGTCGGTGTTCACCGAGGCGCTCGGCGGGGTGCTGTTCATCGACGAGGCGTACACCCTGTCCCGGGCCGGGGGTGCCGGCGGCGACTTCGGCCAGGAGGCGATCGACACCCTGGTCAAGCTGATGGAGGACCACCGGGACCAGGTGGCGGTGATCGTCGCCGGGTACACCACCGAGATGGCCGCCTTCCTGGACGCCAACTCCGGCCTGGCGTCCCGGTTCGCCAAGACCCTGGAGTTCGAGAACTACAGCCCGGTCCAGTTGGTCGACATCGTCGGCCGGATCGCCCGCAACGACGAGTACCTGCTCGCCGACGGGCTGGCCGACGGGCTGCTCGAATGGTTCGGCCAGATCGAACGGGACCAGAACTTCGGCAACGCCCGGGAGGCCCGCAAGCTGCTGGAGGGCATGCGCAAGGCGCAGTCCGGGCGGCTGCGCGCGCTGGGCCGGATGCCGAGCCGGGACGACCTGCGCACCCTCGTCCTGGACGACCTGCTCGCCGCCACCCGATGAGCGGGATGTCACCCACCGGGGGCACCGGTGCCCGCAGCGACGCGCCGACCGCTCTGATCGTCCGGGTCCGCGACGCGCCGCCCGAGCCGGCCGCCCCGTGGCGGCCCACCGAGGCCGACCAGCCGGCCCCGCCGGAACCGCTGGACGCACCCTGGCTGCGGCACCTGGCCCGGCTGCTGCCGATGGCCATGGTCGCCGTCCTCGGCGGGGTCGGGCTGAACCGGCCCGGCCTGTGGGAGGACGAGCTGGCCACCTGGGGCATGGTCACCGTCGGGTTCGACGACTTCGTGGCGGTGCTGCGCAACGTCGACGCCTCCATCGGCCCGTACTACCTGCTGATGCGCGGCTGGGTGACGCTGGCCGGCAGCTCCGACGTCGCGTTGCGGGTGCCGTCGCTGCTGGCCATGGCGGCGGCGGCCGGCCTGGTCGCCGCGATCGGTCTGCGGATCGGCGGGCTGCGGGTCGGGCTGGTCGCCGGCCTGCTGTTCGCGGTGCTGCCGACGACCTCCCGGTACGCGCAGGAGGCCCGGCCGTACGCGCTCGCGGTGTGCGCCGCGGCGCTGGCCACCCTGCTGCTGCTCCGGCTGCTGGAACGGCCCCGGTTCCTGCGCTACCTGGGGTATGCCGCCGTGGTGGCGGTGCTGGGGCTGATGCACCTGGTGGGCCTGCTGCTGCTCGTCGCACATGCGCTGGTGGCCTGGCGGGGGGCGCAGCGTCGGCGCGGCTTCGTCGGCTGGCTCGGCGCGGCCGCCGCCGGCACGCTGCCCGTGCTGCCCGTCCTCTGGCTGGGCCGGCAGCAGACCGGTACGCAGATCAACTGGATTCCCCCGGTCACCCTGGACCGGCTGGTCGACACGCCGGAGGCGCTGTTCGGTGGGCCGCTGCTCGCCGGTGCGGTGCTCGCCCTGGCCTTCCTCGGCATGTCGATGAAGGAGCGGTCGGCGGTGGCCACCGCCTGGCTGGTGCTGCCCACCGTCGGCCTGCTGCTCGCCGCCCAGCTCACCCCGCTCTGGCTGCCGCGCTACCTGCTGTTCACGGTGCCGGCCTGGGCGCTCGTCGCCTCGCTGGCGTTGCGGCGCAGTTCGCTGCTGCGGGGCACCGCCGCGATGCTGGCGGTCGGTCTGCTCGGCATCCCGGTACAGGTCGAGATCCGGGGCGTCACCGGCCACGGCCAGGGCACCAAGGACATCGCCGCCGTGCTGCGGGCGCACGCGCGTCCCGGCGACATCCTGGTGTACGGCCCGTTCGACGCCGGTGACCAGCGCACCAGCCGGGACGCGGTGAACCGGTACGTCGACGAGAGCTGGCGACCCCGGGACGTGCTGATGACCGTTCCGGCCCGCCGGCAGGGCACCCTGGGCGCGCGGGAGTGCGCCGACCGGGACGTGCCGGTGTGTCTGGGGCGGCCGGAGCGGGTGTGGGTCGTCCGCAAGGGAGCCCTCGACGATCCGGTGCAGCGGATCGGGCCGGCGAAGGAGGCCGCGCTCAAGCCGTACGTCGTCGACCGCACCTGGCGGGTCCGGGGCTTCAGCATCGCCCTGCTGGTGCGCAAGCCGGAGGTGGGGAAGTGAGCACCCGGGCCGGCAGGGGCCGCACCGACGAGACGACGGAGTTCCACCGTCCGGTGCCGCCGCCGTGGCCGGGGCGGACCGCAGGGGGTCGCCCGGTGGGACCGCCGACGCCGCCGGGCGGGACGACCGGACCGGGTCCGCGGGACCCGGCCGTGCCGACGCCGCGCGGGCCGAGGGCGGCTCCTCCCGCGCGTCCCCCGGCGGTGGTCCCCGCCGCGCGCGCTCCGCTGCAGGCCCCGACTGCGGAGGACCAGGTGAGGGTGCCGACCCGTCGGGGTCCGGCACCGGTGCCGACCCCGCGCGGGCCGTCGGCGGTGCCGGCCCCTGCCGCACCGGCCACCGCGGCACCGGCCCCGGTGGGGCCGTCGGCGCGGGACGCGGTGGCACCGGCGACGCTGGGGCGACCGGCGAGCGTCGACCCGTCCCTGCCGCTGCCGCCGGACGACGACGAGAAGTCCGCCTACCGGCACCGCCGGCTACCGGTGCTGATGATCGCCTCGTTCGTCAGCTTCACCGGGCTGCTCACCAGCCAGTTGCTCTTCGTCCGGATGGCGCCCTGGCTGCTGGCGCTGCTGCCGCTGTTCGGCTTCACCGTCCTCTACTACCTGATCTCGGCGACGGTGAACATCGGCACGCCCGGGTTCGACCTGGACCGGCACCGCCGGCTGGTCCGCGACTTCCAGCCGCCCGTGCACCCGTCGGTGGACGTGTTCCTGCCGGTCTGCGGCGAGGCGACCGAGGTGCTGCGCAACACCTGGGAGCACGTCAGCCGGATGGTCGACCACTACCCGGGCCGGGTGCACGTCTACGTGCTCGACGACTCGGCCACCGACGAGCGGGAGGCGATGGCGCTCGCCTTCGGCTTCGTCTACCAGCGCCGCCCCAACCGGGGCTGGTACAAGAAGGCCGGCAACATGCGGTACGCGTACCAGCGCACGCTGGGCGAGCACATCCTGGTGCTGGACGCCGACTTCACCCCCCGGCACGACATGCTCGACGAGATGGTGCCCTACCTGGCCGCCGAGCCGGATCTCGGGATCGTGCAGTCCCCGCAGTACTTCCGGGTGCACTCCGGGCAGGGCTGGCTGGAGCGCGGGGCCGGGGCGGTGCAGGAGCTGTTCTACCGGATGGTGCAGGTGTCCCGGCAGCACCACGAGGCGGCGATCTGCGTCGGCAGTTGCGCGCTCTACCGTCGGGAGGCGCTCGACGCGATCGGCGGTTCCACCCTGATCGAGCACTCGGAGGACGTACACACCGGGTTCGACATGCGGCGGCGCGGCTGGCGGCTGCGGTACCTTCCGGTGCCGCTGGCCACCGGGCTGTGCCCGGCCGACGTCAACTCGTTCTTCACCCAGCAGTACCGCTGGTGCGCCGGCTCGATGAGCCTGCTCGGGTCGACGAAGTTCTGGAACACCCGGATGCGGCTGCGCACCCGGCTGTCGTACCTCTCCGGCTTCTGCTATTACCTGCACACGGCGCTGTTCACCTTCGTCGGGCCGCTGGTGCCGATCGTGCTGCTGGCCTGGTTTCCGCAGTCGGTGGCCCCGGCGAACTACCTGTGGATCGTGCCCAGCCTGGTCTACAACCTGGTGGTGTTCCCGCTGTGGCACCGGTGCGCGTACCGGGTGGAGGCGTGGACCGTGAAGATGATCTACGGCTGGTCGCACGCCTTCGCCATCTGGGACCTGCTGCGCGGGCAGAGCATGGGCTGGCAGCCCACCGGCGGCACGGGACGCAAGAACAGGACGGGTCGACTGTGGTGGGGAATGGCCGTCTGCACGGCGGGCAGCGCAGCACTGTGGACCGGCCTGGCGGCCCACCGGATGATCACCGACGACCTGTGGACCTTCGCGCCGGCCTTCCTCGGTGGCGCGTTCTACCTGGCCGTCGCGTTGCAGGCGCTGCTGGTGAAGCCGGCGCGGGACATCCGGCCGGAGCGTTCCCGGTGACCTCCCGCCACCTGTTCACCATCGTCACGCTGTTCGTGCTCGGGGTCTTCGGCTACGCCGCGCTCGCGCCCAGCCCGGCCAGCCGTCCGGCCCGGTTCGCCACCGAGCCCAGCGCGTCGGCCTCCCCCACCGGCCCTCCCCCGGCGTACGACGTCCGCCCGCTGGTCCAGCCGCAGGGCCGCTACCTGGGGGTGGCGCTCAGCGGCGCGCCGCAGGACATGAGCCGGGTCGACCGCTTCGCCGACCTGGTCGGCAGCAAACCCAACATCATCACCATCTACGAGAGCTTCGACGACGAGTTCGCCGCCGCCGAGGTCCGCCGGGTCCACCGGTACGGCGCACTGCCGATCGTCCGCTGGGAACCGTTCAAGGCGAAACTGAAGGACATCGCCGCCGGACGGCACGACCCGTACCTGGTGGAGTTCGCCGTCGCGGTACGCCGGCTCAACCTGCCGGTGGCGCTCACCATCGCGCACGAGATGAACGGCCACTGGTACTCCTGGGGCGCGCACGACAACACCGCCAAGGAGTTCGTCGCCGCCTGGCGGCACATCCACGCCGTCTTCGCCAGCGCCGACGCCACGAACGTGATCTGGACCTGGACCCCGAACGTGGTCAACCCGGTCCCGTCGGTGAAGCTCGCCCCGCTCTACCCCGGCGACGCGTACGTGGACTGGGTCGGCATCGACGGCTACTTCACCAGGCGCGGCGAGCAGACCTTCGACGACCTGTTCGGACCCACCATCACCCAGGTCCGGAAGTTCACCGCCCGACCGTTGCTGATCGTGGAGACCGGGTCCGAGCCGGGCGCGATGCGTCGTCGGGCGGTCGGCGAACTCTTCACCGCCATGCGGAAACGACCCGACCTGCTGGGTTTCGTCTACTTCAACCAGAAGGGCTCCGGCGACTGGGTGATCGACTCGGACAAGCCGGCGCTCGCCGCGTACCGGTCCGGGGCGGCGGCCGACCCCCGGATCGGGTTCCGGGTCAACTGACCCGGGCCGCCCACCCACGGGCCCCGGGGCGCTGCGTCGGGTTCCTATGATGAGGGCGGCCCGCCGTGGGCGGGCCGAACGGGTCGAGGCGTCTGGGGGGCAGCCGGAGATGACCGGAGCACCACGGCCGGCAGGTGCCGCACTCCGGCCGGACGGCCCCGACACCCGCGTACACCTGGCTCCCCGCCGCCGGCCCGGCCGGATCGGCGAGTTGCACGTGCTGCAACTGCTCCTGCTGGAGGCGGTGCTGCTCGGCGTCCTCGCCAGTGGACTGTTCGGGATGCCGGTGCTGGTCGTCGCCGCGCTGTGCGGCGTACTCCTGCTGACCGTGGTGTTCCTGCGCTCGCGGGGCCGCTGGTGGCTGGAGAGGCGGGCGCTGGCCCGGCACCAGCGGCGACGGGCCGCCGCGGCGGTCCCGGTCGCCGCCGACCCGGGGTTGGACGCCCTGCAACGACTCGCCCCCGGCCTGTCGGTGGGCACCGTGACGATGGCCGACGGCACCCGGATCGGGGTGGCCCGCGACGACGCCGGCTGGTTCGCGGTGGCCGCCGTCGACGGCTCCGGGCCGACCGGTGACGCGCCGGCCGGCCTGCCGCTGGACGTGCTGGCCACCGCGCTCGCCGAGTCCGGCCAGCCGGGCACCGTGCTCCAGGTGGTGACCAGCATCGTGCCGGCCGGCGGTCCGAGCGACGACCCGACCGCCCCGGCGCGGGAGTCCTACCGGCAGTTGCTGGCCGGTCTCGGCGGCACCCCGGTCCCGGCCGGACGGTCGACCTGGGTGGCGGTCCGGCTGGACGCCCGCGCGCTGGCCGAGGCGGTCGGCGACTACGCGGTCGACCTGGGTGTCGCCCCCTCGGTGGTGGCCGCACTGGCCCGGCAGACCGGCAGGTCGCTGCGCCGCAACGGGGTCGGGCACCGGCTGCTGGACGCGCACGGCCTGCTCGCCGCCGTCGGCCGGTCCTGCGGCTTCACCCCCGGCACCCCGGCCGGCACGGCCGGGGTCCGTGAGGAGTGGTCGGCGTGGCACTGCGGCCCGCACGCGCACCGCACGTTCTGGATCCGCCGCTGGCCGCCCGTCGACCGGGCGGCGGCCATGCTCGGCTGGCTGGAGACCCTGCCGGCGTCGCTGGTGACGGTGTCGTTGACGGTGGCCACGAACGGGCCGGGCGAGGATCTCGACCTGCGGGGCCTGGTCCGGGTCACCGGGCCGGCGGAGTTGCTGCCGCAGTTGTGCGGGCCGGCGGTCGACGGGGTACGGCAGGCCGGCGGGGAACTCTTCCCGCTCGACGGCGAACACGGCCCGGCGGTGTACGCGTCGGCACCGACGGGAGGTGGCGCGGGATGACCGGCCCGGGAGACGAACGGCGTACGGCGGTGCCGGCCACCTTCGGCACCTCCGCCGACCAGCCGGCCGGGCCGTACCGGGACCCGTCCGGCGGGCCGTACCCGCAGGGGCCGGCCGGTGAGCCGTACCCGGGGGTTGGGCCGGCGGTGGCCGGGGCGTACCCGGGTGGGGCGGTCGCCCCGGCCGCCGTACCGCCGCCGGTGGCCGCACCACCGGTCACCGCGCCGCCGGTCGGAGCGGACGCGCCGGTGCTGGGTGCGCCGCGCGCCCGGGTCGACGCGGAGGCCGGGGCCGACGCGGCCGGTGCCGCCGCCGCGACCGCGCTCGCCACCGCCGACCCGCTGACCCGGGCCCTGGCCAGTCCGCTGGCCGCCCCGGAGAGCCACCCGTCCGCTCCACCCGGCCCACCGCCGGCCCACCGTCCCGGGGTCGGGGACGCGCCCGGTCGGGGCGGGCCCTCCGGTCGGCTGCCCCGGCTGCGGATCGGCACCCACGCGGTCTCCCCGGCGGCTCTCGCCCGGCTCAGCCCGAGCCCGCTCCCGGCCGGTCTGGTGCTCGGTGCCGACCGCCGTCGGGCGGCGGTCACCATCCGGCTGTTCCGCCCGGAACCGACCCGGGTCGCCCTGGTCGGCGGGGTGTGGGCGGGTCAGCTCGTCGCCTTCCGGGCGCTGGCCCTGGGTGCCCGGGTCGTCGTGCTCACCACCGAGCCGACCACCTGGGCCGGGTTCGGCCCGGCGGCGCTCGGCCGGGCCGCCGACCGGGTCGAGGTACGCGCCGACGACCGGCCGGTGCCCGCCGCCGGAACCGCCGGACAGCCCACCCTGATCGTGCGCGACCTGCCGTCCGGCGCGGGCCGGCCCGGGGCTGCCGCGTCCCACGGGCCGGCCGCGTTCGGGGCGGCACCCCTCGGCGCGTGGCAGGCCGAGCTGACCGTGGTGCGGCGGCTCGATCCCGGCAGCGTGTCCGTCCTGCGTGACAGCGACCTCTGCGTGCTGCAACGGCTCTGGGCCGACGAGTCCGCGGCGGTGCAGCAGGCGCTGCGGCTGCCTCCGGACAGCGGCCGGTTCCTCCAGGTGATGGCCGACGACATGCTCACCCTGGTCGGTGGCGGCACGGACCGGCACCTGTGGATCAGTCAGACCCCGGTGGAGCAGCACCTGCTGGGCGCGCCGCGTCGCTGACGAGCAGCCCGGCCAGGCGTTTCTTCCGGCCGTTCTCGCGGACGATCCAGGCCACGTCGCTGTCGTCGACGGCGGCCAGCGCCCGAAACGCCGGCAGGCCACCGGCCGGATCGGCGGCCACCGCGACGCTCCAGCAGTAGCCCAACGCCTGCCGCAACGCCCGGACGCCCTCGTCGCGGCGCTGGTCGGCCGGCAGCGCCGCCAGGCCCGCCGTCGCCCGTCCGCACAGGGCGACGGCGCGGGCGGCGGCCTCCCGGGCGGCGAGCAGGCGTGGTTCACACACGGCCGCGACGGCCGCCCGCCGGACCAGCGGGTGCGGGTCCCCGACCCAGGTCGTGCCGAGGTCGAGCAGGCGCGGCAGGTCGGCGTCGCCGAGCCGCTGCAACGCCAGGGCCACCGCCTCGCGTACCCGCCAGCGGGGGTCGGTGGCGTGCCCGTGCAGGCGCGCCTCGATGCGCCTCCGGGTCCGGGCCGGCGGGCCGTCGGCCAGCAGCCGACCGAGGCCGAGCACACCGCAGAAGACCAGGTACTCGTCGTCGGTGGCGAGCAGACCGTCGAACGTGTCGGCGTCACCCTCGTCGGCGACGGCCTGGGCGAGTTCGAGGTTGGCGCGCGGCCCCGGCAACCCCGACCGCTCCCGCAGGTACGCCGGCCACCCGGCGGGCGCGCCGGCCCGCAGCTCGACCCGGTACCGGTCACGGCGGCTCACCGGCGCAGCGTAACCCGCCCGACCGGGGCGGGCCGCCCGCTCAGGTGAGCCGGGTGGCCATTGCGGCGATATAGCGGCATCGGAGCGGGGCAGACGCCGCCATATCGGCCCCATTGAGTCGATCATGGAACCCGACGCGCACCGGGCGGGTAGGCCGGACGGGTCAGCTGACCTGGGGCGGCACCAGGGGGAGCTGGACGAGTTGGGCGCCGTGCCGGCGGGTGAACAACCAGCCCCGGCCGGCGGGGAGCCGCTGCGGCTTGATCGTGCCGAACAGCGCGCCCTCCTCCCGTGGACCGGACATCATGATGCCCGGGGAGGCCAGTTCCCTGATCCGGCCGATCACCGGGTCGAACATGGCCCGCCCGGCACCGCCGATCCGCCGGGTCAGCACCAGGTGCAGGCCGATGTCGCGGGCCTGCGGCAGGTACTCCAGCAGCGGCGCGAGCGGGTTGAGCGCCGCCCCGGCGACCAGGTCGTAGTCGTCGACCAGCAGGTAGAGTTCCGGGCCCTTCCACCAGCTCCGGTCGCGCAACTGCTCGGCGGTGACGTCCCGCCCCGGCAGCCGCTCCCCCATCACCGTGGCCACCTGCTTGACCAGGTCGGCGGTGACCTGTGGGGAGGTGCCGTAGCCGATCAGGTGCTCGGACTCCACCGCGCCGAGCAGGCTGCGCCGGAAGTCGACCAGGATGATCCGGGCCGCCGCCGGGTCGTTGCCCTCGACGATGCCGCGGGCCAGCCCACGCAGGAACGTGCTCTTGCCGCACTCGACGTCCCCGAAGAGCAGCAGGTGCGGTTCGGCGGTGAAGTCGAGGCGTACCGGCTGGAGGTCGGTCTCGGCGATGCCGATCGGGATGACGCCGCCCTGCGCGGCGGGCAGCGCCTCGAAGGGCAGCTCGGCGGGGAGCAGCCGCACCGCCGGGGCACCCGCCGACGTCCAGTGCTGCTGCACCCGCTTGACCAGGTCGGCCAGCGCGTCCGGCAGGTCGTCGACCACCGGCCGGCCGTCGAGGCGGGGCAGGCCGGCGAGGAAGTGCAGGCCGTCGGGGGTGAGGCCGTGACCGTGCTGCTCCGGCACGTTCACCGCGGCCCGCCGGTTGATCACCGAGTCGGCCGGCTCGCCGAGGCGCAGCTCGACCTTCGCGCCGAACATGTCCCGCACCGCCGGGCGGACGTCCATCCACCTGTTGGTGGCGGCCAGGAGGTGGATGCCGTAGCCGAGACCCCGGTTCGCCAACTCGGTGACCAGGGGCTCCAGATCCTCGAACTCGGCCCGCAGCGCCGCCCAGCCGTCCACCACCAGGAACACGTCACCGAACGGGTCCTCGGGGAACCGGCCCTCGCGGCGGGCCCGCCGGTAGGCCGCCGCGCCCTCCACCGCGTGCGTGGTGAACAACGCGTCCCGGGCCTGCATCAGCCCGTGCAGCTCAGCGATGGTCCGGCGGACCTTGTCCACCTCGCGCCGGCTCGCCACCCCGCCGACGTGCGGCAGGCCGGCCAGCGCGGCCAGGGTGCCGCCGCCGAAGTCGAGGCAGTAGAACTGCGCCTCGCGCGGGGTGTTGCCCAGGGCCAGGCTGGTGACCAGGGTACGCAGCAGGTTGCTCTTGCCGGTCTGCGGTGCGCCTACCACCATCACGTTGCCGGCCGCCCCGGCCAGATCCAGCCAGAGCGGGTCGCGGCGCTGCTCCAACGGCTTGTCGACGATGCCGGCCACACCGTGCAGCGCGCCGTGCCGGTCCTCGGCGGCGATCGTCAGGCCCCGCAGCGGGGACACCTGCACCGGTGGCAGCAGCGCGTCGAGGGTGGGCGGTTCCTCCAGCGGCGGCAACCAGACCTGGTGGGCGGCCGGTCCGCGCCCCTGCATCCGGGCCACCAGCACGTCGAGCAGGCTCTCCCCGACGTGCTCGTCGACCGGGGCCTCCGTCGGCTCGTCCGGCGCGTCGTCGGTGGCGAGCGGGACGTAGTCGGTGGTGTAGTCGCGGACCGGGTCGATCAGCCGGCCGCCGACGGTGGGCACCCCGCCGTGCTGCCGGACCGCCCCCGAGACGTACGCGGCCTTGAACCGGATCAGCCCCTCGGTGCCGGCCTTGAGGTAGCCGTGCCCCGGTGAGCGGGGCAGCTCGTAGGCGTCGGCCACCCCGAGCACCGCGCGGGACTCCATCGAGGAGAACGTGCGCAACCCCAGCCGGTACGACAGGTGCGTCTCCAGGCCGCGCAGCCGCCCCTCCTCCAGCCGCTGCGAGGCCAGCAGCAGGTGCATGCCCAGCGACCGGCCCACCCGGCCGATCTGCACGAACATGTCGATGAAGTCCGGTCGGGCGCTGAGCAGCTCGCTGAACTCGTCCACCACGATCAGCAGGCTGGGCAGCGGGGCGAGCGGCACCCCGGCCGCGCGGGCCCGCTCGTAGTCGCGCTGCGAGGCGTAGTTGCCGGCCCGGCGCAGCAGCTCCTGCCGGCGGGTGATCTCGCCCTGGATCGCGCCGAGCATCCGGTCGACCAGGAACAGCTCGTCGGCCAGGTTGGTGATCACGGCGCTGGTGTGCGGCAGCCGGTCCAGCGCGGCGAACGTGGCGCCGCCCTTGAAGTCGACGAGCACCAGGTTGAGGATCTCCGGGCTGTGCGTGACGGTCAGCGCCAGCACCAGCGTCCGCAGCAGTTCGCTCTTGCCGGAGCCGGTCGCGCCGACGAGCAGCCCGTGCGGGCCCATCCCCTCCTGGGCGGACTCCTTGAGATCCAGCTCGATCGGCCGGCCGTTCTCGTTGACCCCGATCGGCACCCGCAGCCGGCTGCGGTTGGGACGGCTGCCCCAGGCGTCGGTCAGGTCCAGCTCGTAGGGGTCGCCGAGGCCGAGCAGGTCGGCCAGGCCCAGATCGGTGGCGACGGCCGGCTGGTCGGCGTACGAGGCGGCGGAGAGCCGCAGCGGCGACAGCTCCCGGGCCAGCACCTCGGCCCGCGCCGGGTCGAGCGTGTCGGCGCGGCCGACACGGGTGGCACCGTCCATGGTGGTGCCCGAGATGGTGCCGTCGTCGGCGACGTCGAGCACCACCGAGGTCTCGTCGAGCAGGCGCGGCGGTCTCCCGGTGAGGTCCAGCAGGGTCACCCCGGCGACGCCGCCCTCGGTCATCAGGTGGTCGGAGCCGGCGACCTGCCCGCCGTCGACCACCACCAGCACGTACGGCGTGACCGCCGCCGCCGGGTCGAAGCGGGGCCGGTTGGCCAGCACGTCGACGAGCATCGCCTCCAGCGCCACCACGGTCGGGGCGAACAGCCGGATCGGGCCGACCGCGTCGAGCTTCGTCGGGTGCTGGGCGTGCGGCAGCCACTTCGCCCACTCCCACCCGGCCCGCCGGTCCGGGTCGACGCAGAGCGCGACCAGCAGGTCGTCGGGGGCGTGGAAGGTGGTCAACTGGGCCACCACCGCGCGGACCAGCCCCCGTACGGCGTCGTCGGCCCCACGCAGGTAGACGTGGGAGAAGTCGCGCAGGGCGATCGCCACCGGCAGGTCGGGCACCACCGAGTAGGTGGCGACGAACCGGCGCAGCGCCACCGCGCACAGCGGCTCCAGCTCGTCCACCGGGCGGGTCTGCGGTGGGATCAGCGGGGTGGCGACCTCCTGCGGGCCGAGGCCGATGCGGACCACGCTGAAGTCGGCGTCACCCCGGCGACGTTCCCAGAGCCGGCCACTGGTCACGGTGGACCAGAGCGAGTCCGGGTCGGGGTGCCGGTAGTGGATGGCCTCCCGCTGCTGGCGTACGGTCGCGCGGACCTGGGCGCGCAGCTGGGCGAGGCGGCGCATGTACTGCCGGCGGGCCTCGATCATCTCGCGTTTGCCGGGCCCCGTCTGGTTGACCGCCATCACGGCGATCATGCCGAGGATGGAGATCCCGTACATGCCACCGACCACATAGGTCATCACGCCGCCGCGCTGCATGCCCATCATCAGGCCCATCGCCGCGGCACCCGCCGCCATCGGCAGGATCATCAACATCCGGGTCCAGCCCCGGCCACCGGCCGCCGGCACCTCGGGCGGCGGGTCGAGGAGCACCTCACCGGTCGGCAGCGGGGGCGCCGGCCGGCGGGGTGGACGCTTGACGACCACCAACGACGACATCTCCCCCGTACCTCCCACCACGTAGGTCTCCGGCGGCCCACTCTATCGACCGGTCACCCCTGGCAGGGACCGCCGTCCGCGCTCGGACGGCCACCCGGCGGGCGGTGCGACCGTGCTACTTTGACCGCCGCGGCGGGCCCAGCAGACGCCGCGCGAACGCGTGGCACACGGGGAGGTGACCAGCGTGACGGCCCCGGGCGGTCTCAGTCTGGCCAGGGTGACCATCGCCGCCCCCCAGCGGCGGATGGACGTGGCGTTGCCCAACGGCATGCTCGTCGGGGAACTCCTGCCGCACCTGCTCCGGCACGCCGGGGAGGGCCTCGGCGACGCCGGCGAACAGCAGGGCGGGTGGGTGTTGCGCCGGGCCACCGGCACCCTGCTGGAGGCCACCCGCAACCTCGCCGTGCAGGGCGTCCGCGACGGCGAGCTGCTGCACCTCACGCCCGGCCGCGACGAGTGGCCCGAGCTGGCGTACGACGACGTGGTCGAGGTGATCGCCAGCGGCGCGCGGCGGACCGGTCGATCGTGGAGTGACGACGCCACCCGGCGGGCCGGGCTGGCGGTCACCGCCGCCCTGCTCGGGTTCGGGCTGGTCGCGTTGCTCGCGGTCGGAGCGCCGTGGCGTACCCCGGGGCTGCTGGCGCTGGGGGTCGCGGCACTGCTGGCGGTCGTCGGCCCGGTGCTGTCGCGGGCCGTGCCCGACGCCACCGCCGGAGCCGTGGTGGCCGCCGCCGGCCTGCCCTACGCACTGCTCGGCGGGGCGCTGCTCGGCGCACCGGACGACGCCCGGCTGATCGACCTGGGGGCGCCGAGCCTGCTGCTCGGCTCCGCCGCGCTGCTGGTCTTCGGCATCGTCGGCTACGCGGCGGTGGGCGGGGTGCAGCGGCTGTTCATGGCCGGGGTGGCGGCCGGGCTCACCGGCGTGCTGGCCGCGCTGCTCTGCTACGGCGGGGTCTCCCCCGCCGGCTCGGCGGCGGCGACGCTGACCACGGTGATCGGCCTGCTGCCCGGTTATCCGCTGATCGCCGGCTGGTTGGGCAGACTGCCGGTGCCGGAGCTGCCCGACCGGCCGGAGGAGATCCTGACCGACCGGCCGGTGCCCGAGCGGGCGAAGGTCTTCGTGACCGTGGCACGGGCCACCGAACTGCTCACCGGGATGCTGCTGTCCGCCTCGGTCTGCGGCGCGCTGGCCATCGCGTTCCTGCTGGCCGGGGACCGTACCCCGGCCGGCGCGCTGCTGGCGCTCTGCGGCGCCGGCGCGCTGCTGTTGCGGGGGCGGCTCTTCCCCACCGCCGCACAGCGGGTGCCGCTGCTGGTCAGCGGCCTGCTGGGGCTGGCGTCGCTGGCCGTCGCCGCGCTGCTGGGCACCGCACCGGGCGGTGGGCGGGTGCTCGTCTGGCTCGGTGTGGTCGCCGCGGCGGCGCTGACGCTGGTCGCCGGGCTGGTCTACAGTCGACGCCGGCCGTCGCCCTACCTGGGCCGGGCCGCCGACATCGCCGACGTGATCGCCATCATGGCGCTGATCCCGCTGGCCTGCGCGGTCATCGGCCTGTTCGGGGCGATCCGGGGGATGTTCGCCTCGATCGGCGGGTGAGACGACGATGACGACGCGACGGGACCAGCTCCAGTCGTACCAGTTCATGACCCAGCGGGTGATGTCCGCGTTCGTGATGCGCGAGACCGACCCGCAGCAGTCGCCGCTGCGTCGGGGCATCGGCGCGCTCTTCGGCGGGCTGATGGTCGCCGTCCTGGTCGCCGCCGGGGTGGGCATCTACGGGCTGCTCACCAAGGTCGGTGGGAACAGTTGGCGGCAGCCCGGCGCGGTGGTGGTCGAGAAGGAGAGCGGCGCAACCTACATCTACCTGGACGGACGGCTGCATCCGACGCTCAACTACGCGTCGGCGCTGCTGGCCGCCGGCCGCCCCGGCACCCCGGTGGTACGCGTCTCCGCCAGCACCCTCGGCACGGTGCCGCGCGGGGTGACGATGGGCATCCCGAACGCCCCCGCCTCGCTGCCGGCCGCGAACCGGCGGGCCGGTCTGCCGTGGACGGTCTGCTCCACCCCGACGACCGACGACACCGGCCGCACCACCGACACGGTGACCCTGGCGTTGGCCGCCCGGCCGGCCGGTGGGCGGGGCGTCGGCGACGACGGGCTGCTCGTCAAGGACGCCACGCTGGGCATGAACTACCTGGTCTGGCACGGCCGCCGGCACCTGGTGCAGGGCTCCCGGGTGGTCGTGCCCGCCCTGTTCGGGGCGGTCACCCCGACCCCGGTCGGCACCGCCTGGTTGAACGCGCTGCCCGCCGGGGTGGACCTCGCCGCGCTGCCCGTCGCCGACCGGGGGAAACCCTCCCGGGAGGTGTCCGGGCGACGCAACGGCGACGTGCTGGTCACCCAGACCGCCTCCGGCCCGCAGCACTATCTGGTGCTCGCCGACGGGGTAGCCCCGGTCACCCCGGTGCAGCAGGCGATCCAGGCCGGCCAGTCGGGGCGGCAGCCCGTCCCGGTCGCCGTCTCCGACGTCACCTCGCTGCCGAAGAGCCAGCAGGTCCCCCGCCCGCCGGACCGGGGCCGGCCGCCCGCCACCCCGCCGAAGCTGCTCGGCCCCGAGCCGGGGCAGCAGATCTGCGCCGCCACCACCGACGCCGGCACCCCGCCGGAGTTGACAGTGGGCGGCGCGCTGCCCGACGCGGACCGGGCCGCGCCGACCGGTTCCGTCTCCCCCGACGGCATCCCGCTGGCCGACCGGATCGCCGCCCCCGCCGGCCGGGTCACCGTGCTGCGCCTGCTCGGCAGCCCCGGCGCGTACAGCATCGTCACCGACCTGGGCATCCGCTACCCGGTGCCGTCCGCCGAGGCGTTGCGCCTGCTCGGCTACCCGGCCCAGGGGGCGCTGACGGTGCCGCCGAGCCTGACCATGCTGGTCCCGACCGGTCCCGTCCTGGACCCCCTGGCTGCGGTCCGCCCCGCGTCGATCACCACCGGCGGCTGACCGGACCGTCGGCCGTGGTGGGTCAGCGGCCGGGCGTCGGTTCGTCGAAGAGCTGCACCGGCGGGCCCGGTTCGGCCGGCGACGTCGACCCGGCGGGTGCCGTTGCGACGGCCGCCCGCCACCGGCGACGCCGTACCCGGGGCAGGGTCAGCGCGACGGCGCACACCACCAGGACTGTGGCGAGGGCGAGCGCCGTGCCGGCCAGGGCGATCCGCCGGCTCTCCCGGACCGCCGGGTCGGGCCGGTCGTCGGCGGGCCGGAACCGGGGCAGCGGGGCCGGCCGGGCCTGCGGCAACAACTGGTCGTTGACCGCACCGTACGGGTTGACGGTGCCGTGGCCGTACTCGGTGCGGTCGGCACCGGGGACCGCCGTCACGGTCAGCAGCCGGACCAGTTCGCTGCGCGGCGTACCGGACCGCTTGGCGAGGGTCAACGCCCCGGCACCGGCCACGAACCCGCAGGCCAGTGCGGTGCCGTCGGCGGCCTCGACCAGTCCTTCACCGCGCTGGGTGGTGGTCACCGCCACGCCCGGCGCGACCAGGTCCAGGTACGGCCCGTACTGCGACTTCGGCCAGCGCCGCCCGTCCGGGCCGATCGCCCCGACGGCGAGCACCTCCGGGTAGCCGGCCGGGTACGACACGGGGTTGCCGTCCCCGCCCCGGTCACCGCTGGCGGCCACCACCAGGACGCCCCGGTCGACGGCCCGGCGCACCGAGTTCCGCAGGGTCGCGGCGTCCCGGTCGGCGGCCACGGTCACCGCGACCACCCGGGCACCCCGGTCGACGGCCCAGTCGACGCCCCGGGCGAGGACCGCCGGGTCGACCGGGGCGGCACCGAACGCCCGGTCGTCGACCACCCGTACCGGCAGCACCCGGGCGCTCGGCGCGAGGCCCGCGAACGGCGAACCGCCGGCCTGCCGGGCGACGATCAGCCCGGCCACCCGGGTGCCCTGCCCGGTGCAGTCGGTGTCGGCCGGGCCGCTGCCCCGGACCGCGTCGAAGCCGCTGCCGACCCGCCCCCGCAACTGCGGGTGGTCGGCGTCCACTCCGGAGCCGAGCACCGCGACGGTCACCCCGGCCCCCTGGCTGAACGGCCACACCTGCTCCGGGGCGAGCACCTGCTGCGCCCAGGACGGCGTGCCGACCTGCCCACCGGCCGGCGCGCAGTCGGGTGCCGCCGTGGCGGGCCGCACCGGGCCGACCAGGGCGGCGGCGGCCAGCCCGACGACGAGCGCACCCGCCACCGGACGCCGCCCCGCCCGGGCGGGGCGGCCAGCCGTGGTCCGGCCCCGGTCCGGCCCGGTCGTCGGTGACGCTGCGGCCGGACCGGCGCGGTCCGGGCGACCGCCCGCACCGACCTGGTCGTCCGGCTGTGGCCGGACCGGCGGGTACCCCGTCATGTGTTCCTCCGTCCCGGCCTCACGCCGCCGGCCGCCGGCGGGCGGGCGGCAGCGCCCACCCGGTGCGCTCGTCGTCGACCCGGTCGACCCGGCCACTGGCGACCGCGTCGACGGCCAGCTCGCGCAGCGACCCGGGCACCGCGCGCAGGGCGTGCCAGAAGACGCCGAAGCTGTCGGCGCAGCGGTGCAGCAGCCGGTCGGCCACGTCGGCGGCGGTGTCGTCGTCGCGGGCCCGGGGGTCGTCGTCGTCCCAGTACCAGACCGATCCCTCGTCGCCGCCGGCCACCCGGACGGCGAGCAGGCCGCCCTGTACGTGCCCGACGGCCAGGAAGTCGGCGGTGAACCGGTCGGTGAACCAGGCGTTGGCGTGGCACAGGTCCTGCATCCAGTCGGCCCGGACCACGCCGAACAGCGGCTGGTCGACCACGAACCCGAACCGGGGGTGCACGGCCGGCCAGTCCGGCCAGCCGCCGTTGGTGCGGGCCAGGAAGTCCCGGTAGCCGGCCGGCAGGGTGCCGCCGAGCCGCTGCTCGACGCGGGCCACCGCCTGCGGGGTGAGCCGCTCGGCGAACCGCAGCGGCGGCGGGGTGGCGGTGTCCACCGGCAGGCCGCGCCGCCGGTGGTCGGCGTCGCCGGTGCTCACCCCACCGAGGTGCCGCAGTGCCGCGTGCAGTTCCGCCGGCACCAGCGCGACCCGCCGGCTGCGCGCCAGGTGCGCCCAGACCCACCCCGCCGGGGTACGCCCCGACGCCTGCGGATCCGCCGGGTCCGGCACCGTCAGGTTGGCGGTGAGCACGTCCAGCACCCGGGCCTCGTCCACCCCGATGCCCGGCGGCAGCGGCGGCAGCTCGACGACCGCCCGCGCGTACGGCGTCCAGTCGGGAAAACCGTACGGGTCGACCGGCACCCCCTGCCGGTAGCGGACCCGCAGCATCGGCGCGACCGGGTGGGCCACCCCGAAGGCGTACCGGGCTGCGGGGATCGGCCCGCCCCCGCTCACCGGCCCCGCCCGTGCGGGCCGGGGACGGTCTCGTCGGGGGTGGGCCAGAGCAGGAGGAACGGGACCTGGTCGGCGGGGACGGTGACGCCGGCCGGGGAGTCCGGGTCGACGGCCAGGGCATGTCCCGGCGGCCAGACGGTGAGCACGGCGGCCATCGTGGCCCGCAGGCTCGGCGTGCCGTCCGGGTGGGCCCGCGCGAAGCGCTCCGGGGAGGTGAACACCTCGATCACCGGCGTCTCCCCCGCACCGACCGCACGCCACGGGAAGTCCGGGTCGACCAGCCGGGCCGGGTCGTGCACCGGGGCGGCGGTGGGGAGCACCACCAGCGCGTCGAGCAGCGCGTCCAGGTAGCCGGTGGAGTCACCCCGCTCGGCCGCGTCCCGCAACAGCGCGGCGGTGTCCGGCTCGTCCGTCGGCCCGGGGGCGGGGGCG
The DNA here is from genome assembly GCF_016901255.1 of Micromonospora humida. Classification (NCBI taxonomy): domain Bacteria; kingdom Bacillati; phylum Actinomycetota; class Actinomycetes; order Micromonosporales; family Micromonosporaceae; genus Micromonospora; species Micromonospora humida. The sequence continues at coordinate 81,196 of NZ_JAFEUC010000011.1, read as the reverse complement.
GGCGGGGCGAGCGCGGTCGTCGGGTCGTCCGTCCCGTCGGCGGTCGCGGCGGCGATCTCGTCGTCGGCCGCCGCCTCGGCCAGCTCGGTGAGCAGCTCCGCCCCGGCGGGCACGGTCAGCTCACCGTCCGCCGCCGCCCGGACCGCCGCCACCGGCAGGTACGCGTCCAGCGGGGTGCCCGGGTTGACCGCCAGCCGCCAGCCGGCCACCGGCCACCGCTCGCACAGCTCGTCGTACCCGGTCACGGTGTAGGCGTCGGCGACCCCGGCGACCTGCGACGCCATCGCCTCCAGGGAGGTGAAGACGGGCAGGAACGGCGCTCCGAAGAGGTCCATCGTGACGAACCGCTGGCCGCCGTCGGCCGGGTCGTCGTCGCGCACCTGCGGCAGGAACAGCTCGGCCCGGGTGAGGATGCGGAAGAACCCGGTGCGGTCGTCGTCGCGCGCCGCGCGCAGCAACGCCCGTTCGGTGTCGTTGGCCGGCTGCCACGACTCGTCCACGACGGGTCTCCCTCCCTGCCCGGTGCCGACCTGAGCCTAGCGATGTCCCGCCGGCGGGCGGGACCCGCAGCGGGCGCACGCTAGGCTACGGGCCGGTCGCCGTCCGCCGACGTTCCGCAGGAGGTTCCATGCGACGTGTCGTCGCCGTCGTCGCCCTGGCCGCCACTGTGGCCGGTTGTTCCGCCGACCCGTCGCCCGCTCCCGCACCGGCCCCGGTGGAGTACGTGGTCACGCTCACCGTCGAGGTGGCCGGCGGCGGGGGTGGGCTGTTCGGGATGGCGGTCACCTGGGGACACAGCGCGCTGAAGACCCAGTCCGCCACCAGCCTGACCTGGGCCTGGTCCCATGCGGTGACCCTGCGCTATCCCGACGTCGAACGGGTGTGGGTGTCGGCGACGCCGCAGGTCCGGCCGGGGGTCGACGAGCGGTTGGCGTACGCTGGCGGGACCCCGACGTTGCACTGCACGATCCTGCTCGGCGACCGGCTCGTGCAGGACCAGAGCAGCATCTCCCCCACGTGCGAGGCGAACCTGTCGGCCAGCCCACCGGCCGGCCGGGCCCCCACCCCCGCACGGCCGTCGGGCGGCACCGCCGACTGACCGCGTCCACCCCCGACGGCTCAGCCCAGGCGGCGCAGCGCCCCCATGTACGCCGACCGCACCGCGGCCAGCCGGCCGGCCCGGAACCGGCCCGGTTCCCGCTGGTAGACCGTGCGGCCCAGCGCCGTCCAGACCGCCGTGAACGGCACCCGGGCCCCACCGGGCGGCACGAACTTCATCACCTCGTCGAGCGCGGCGACGGCGGCGGCCAGGCGGGACCGGCAGCGCCGACGGTCCGCCTCCGGTAGGGTCTGCGCCCCGGCCGGCACCCCCCTGGCGTGCTGCTCGGCCACCCACAGCCACTCCCCGGCGTCGATCAGCCGGGACGGCTCCGGGCCGCCGTACCGGAAGCCCTCCTCGACCTCGACGGGCGCGGCGGGCAGCCGGAACAGGAACTCCCGGGGCGTGCCGCACCCCTGGCACCCGCCGGTGTAGCGGCGGGCCAGGTCGCCGTCGGGCAGGGTGAGCACGGTGGAGGCACGCGGGAAGCCCCCCTGCCCGCAGCCGCACGGTTGCAGGTCCATGTAGAGGTGGGCCTCGTGGGTGGACCGCGCGGCCAGCGGGGTCACGACGGGCTCCACGGCATGTGGTCCAGGTGGAAGTCCCGGACGACCTCGATGCGGCGGCGGCGGAACCGTCCCGGTTCCCGGTGGTAGACCGTCCGTCCCCGGGTCGACCAGAACGCCGCCTCCGGCACCGCGTCGCCGCCGTCGGGCAGGAACTTGCCGATCTCCTCCAACGCAGCCACGGCCGTCCAGCGCAGGTCCGCCGCCTCGGCGTCGTCACCTTCCCGCTCGGCCACCTCTGCCGCCTGGCCGCACCAGTCGGCGACGAGCAGCCACTCACCGGGGTCGAGCAGGGCGGAAGGCTGCGGACCGCCGAACCGGGTGGTGGGGTGCGGGCCGGCGTCGGCGGGTGCCGTCCGTCCGTCGGGCAGGGCGAAGACGAACTCGCGCTGCTCCCGGCACTCGGCGCACCGACCGGAGTACCGGTAGGCCGGTCGGCTCCCCTGCGCCGTCGCCGTCCCGGTCCAGGCGGCCTCCATCGACCCGCACCGGGCGCACGGATGCAGCTCCAGGTAGAGGTCGGCCTCGTCCCGGCTCCGGACGGCGGGCAGCAGGCTCATTCGGGGTCCCGGTAGTGGCCGGTGTCCGGGTCGAGACCCATGATCTCCCGGGCCTGGCGCATGTACTCGCGCTGCGCCTGCGCCGACGGTGACCGACGCTGCGCCGAGTCGGCACCCTCGGGGGTGAAGTCGACGTCGTCCACCCGGTGTGTGGCCTGCCACCGGGCGTGCAGTTCGGCCAGTTCGCGCAGCCGGCGTTGCCGCTCCGGATCGTCGTTCATCGCCATCAGGTCACCTCCGGACACCGGCCACCGGCGGGCGAACCGCTCGCCCGGACCAGCGACCGTGGCTGGTCTCTGCTGGCCGATTGGCCGCACCACCACCCGTCACGGCAGCGGACGCTCGACCCGCTCGGCGACGGTCTCCCGGGCCCAGGTCGCCGCCCGGTCCGGCCCGCCCGTCACCGTCCACCGGTACACATCGACCGCGGAGCGGATCTCCAACAGGTAATGGTTGTGCGAGAAGAACCGCAGGGTCCAGCTCCCGTCCGGGTCCGGCACGAACGTCGGGGGCGTCACCGCCGGAGCGTCCGGCACCGCCAGCACCCGGGTGAAGTGGTCGGGGTCGCGGACCAGCCAACCGGCGCGGGTGCCCTCGGTCACCGAGAAGGGGCGTACCACCGGGCCGTCGATCTCCCACGCCGAATACAGCTCACCGAGCAGCTCCGCGTAGGCCAGCGGGTCCAGCCCGGCTCCCACCCGGCGACCCAGTTCACCCATCACCTCGGGCCGGTTGAGATGCAGCGTCCCGCCCGACGCGGTGAGGAGCAGGGCATGGGTGACGAATATCGGCTGCCGCGCGGCCACCACCCGGACCGCGTCGGCCACCCACTCCTCGTCGGCGACCGCCCACCGCGCCGGGCGGGCCAGGTAGCGGAAGCGGGCGGTCCGCACGGTCACCGACTCCGGACCGACCCACACCCGCTCGGTGGACTCGCCCGGCTCCAGCACGTACCGCTGGAGCGCCTCGGTCGTCCGCTCCGTGTCCACCAGCAACCTCCCTGTCGGTGTCACCCCGGGCCCGGGCCGGGTGGTACAGGCGTCCACAGCAGGGCCGCGCCCGCCAGCGCCGCCCGCTGGTACGGCGGCAGTGGTTCACCGGCCCAGAAGGTCTCCACCTGCGGCGCCTCCTCATCCTCCTCGGCGAGGGCGCGCTGAGCATCGTAGGTGATGTCCCAGGCCCGCATCCCAGGGCTCAATTCGGCGAGGCAGACCCGCCGCTCCACCGGCGAGCCGTCAGTCGTCGACCGCCACGCCCGCCAGACACCCCGGACACCGGGATGACGGGAAACACTCACCACGAACCGGGTGTCGGGCCAGTCGGTCAGCTCGTAGGCCAGATCAGCGAGGTGACCGAGCCGGGCCGGCAACCCGGTGGGGTCCTCCGGGTCGACACCGGTCAGGTCCAACGGGTTCGGCAGCCGGTTCCCGGCGCGCTCGACGACCGCTGTCCGCGCCGGCAGGAAACGGAAGGCATCCGCCGACGGCGTCTCCTCGGAGACCGGCACCTCGTCGTACAACCGGGGCTCGCCCCCCGGCACGTCAAGCGCGCGCAGGACCCGGCCCAGCAGCTCCCGGTCCGCAGCGGAGATCGGTACGGCGTACTGCACCGTCGCCACCGACACCGCATCCGGAAGGTGCCGCAGATCCCCGTCGCCGAGGAGTTTTCGCAGCTGGGTCACCACTTCGTCGGGGAAACGCCCCGCCAACCGCAACAGCATGCGGTGCACGGCGGCGAAGAGGTCGTCCGCCTCATCCCATACAGGACTGTCGATCACTGTCAGATCTCTTCCATGATTATTATCGTGCAGTTGTCCTGGAACTCGGGAGGCAACCGGGCCCGTACCTGTTCCTCGAGGTCAGGATCGGACGTGCGACGCATCCGCGAGCGTGGGGGGAAGACCGCCTCCTCATCGACGGCGAAGGACGAGAACACCGATATGTCGCGGGCCTGCTGCCCGGTGAGCCGGTAGACCACCAGGATTCTCCCGCCCGAGGCAGGGTTCTCGGCCATGAACCGTACCGCCACGTCGAGGCGGCGACTGACGCTGAGGAACTCCCGCGCCCTACCGGTCGGCAGCCACGAGTTGCCATAGATCGGGGAGTACACCGGGGTGATCCAGTCACCTCGGTAGGCGACCACCGGCCGGTCCGGACCACCGACGGCCGGCAACTGCATCATCGCGTCGTGCACCATGTCAGCGTGCCACCGCACCTCGTCGAACAACGGGGGTGACACCGAGCGGAGCCGACCGGTGAGGTCGTCCCAGGCCCTGTCGAGCGCCTGGGCGGCCCGGACCCGCTCGACGGCGCTCTGGGCGCCCGGCTGTTCCCGCGCCCGCTGCCTGGCCGCCGCCATCCGCCGGTGCGCCTGCACCCACCGCGCGGCCGGGTCGCTGAGCGGCGAGCGTGCGGTGAGGTGACCCGCCCCCTCGTGTACCACCGAACGGAGCAGCAACGGCAACGGCAACGCCTTGGTGCCGGCAGCGATATTGCCCAGGTAGTTCCTGACGAGTTCGTCGACCTTCCGGTCGAACACCTCCTTCGTCGGCCGCTGCGCCACCCCACCGGTGAACAGGTGGGTACGGATCACGTTGTTGATCAGGTAGTGGCTGTGTCGGGTGTAGACCGCCAGCGCCATGACGTGGGGCTTCGACAGCCGCTGACCCAGACTGCGCACGGCTGCCGTGTCGGCCGGGTCGATGCCGTTGCGCCGCAGCCAACCGGCGAGGTCGGCGTCACGCACCTGGCCGCTGTCCAGTTGGGGCCACAGCCGGTCCGCGATCGCCGGGACCTTGTGCCGGGTCTCCGAGAAACCATGCGGGTCGACGGCATGATCCAGGTAACGGGCCTCGTGGGGGAAGAGCCCGTCCACCGTCACCTCGGCCCGCAGCGTGGGCAGGTCGACGTCGGGCAGGCTGCGGTAGAGGTCCACCGCCGTCAGGCGGCTGTCGGGCGGGCGCAGCTCCACCCGCCTGATACCGGCGATCTCCGCTCCGCGCAGGATCTCGAAGAGCGAATGGTCCCGGGCCGGCAGCATCCAGCCCATCAGGCCGCTCAGGAACCGCTCGGTCTGCAGGCCGTCGAGCCCCACGAACCGGGCGGCGGTGAGCATCCGGGCGGTGGTGCCGGAGACCCCGTCGATGACCGGGAAGCCGTCCCGCCCCACCCAGCGGGCCCACGGTCCATGGTCGGTGTCGTGCGCGGTCACCCCCTCACGCCACGGCAGCAGGCTGTGGTCGCCGAGCGGAGCGCCGGACCTCTCCCGGTTCACCTGGTCGACGTACGCCCGTTCGAGCCGACCGAGCGGAGTCCCCAGCCGGGCATAGTGGTCGGGGGTGTTGGCCAGGGCAAGCTGTTCGTCATCCGAGCGGGGCCGGCGGGGGGACTGACTCGCCGTCATCTCGGCCAGGTCCCGGATGCCGTGCTCCGAGTTCCTCGCCACGTTGCCGGTGGCGAAGAAGTCCCGGCCGAACTTCAGCCTGTCCCGCAGTGGGTCCGGCATCAGCCGGTTCACCGTACCGTCGAGCAGGTCGCCCATCCGACGGACCGCCGCCACGTCGACGCCCGCGTCCCGGGCCTGCTCCCACCGGCCCTCGTCGAGCACCGACAGCAGCGCGTGGGACAGGGTGTACGGGTTCTTCCAGTTGCAGTAGGCCGCGTTGTAGAAGGCGGTCATCGTCTCCCGGAGGTTACCCTCGGCGAGCAGCCGATCGAAGCTGACCGAGGTGCCCACCTGACCGGCGCTGTCGGGCGCGTCGTCCCGGAAGAAGGCGCTCTCCACCCGGGCGACCACCTCGGCGCGGGTCTCCCCCGGGTGCGCCGGCCCGGTCAGTGCCACCAGGATGTCCCGCATCCGGGTCAGCGCCGTCCGTACCGTGTCCTGCACCTGCGGGTCGCGGAAGTAGTGCGCCCCCAACCGCTGCTCGAACCGGGTCGCCTCCGTGGACCAGCGGGGATCGTGCAGGAACCGCGCGAACTCGAACGGCACCCGACTGACCCGGGCCGGATAGGTCGCCGGGGCCAGCTCACCCGTGGGCTTCGAGCGGTGGACCGCCTCCGGCGGCAGCACGTCACCGTCGCGGGCACGCCCCGACGGGCCGCCGCCGGAGGGACCGGCACGCCCGTCCGGTGGGCCGTCCCGACCCAGCAGCGCGTCCCGGCCGGCGTCGCCGATCCGCCCGTCGAGCAGCCTCAGCCGGGCCGCCGCCCCCGGATCGTCCGGATGCAGGCCGAGATGGTCGCGCAGGGCCCGCAGTTCGACTCGGGCGTACGTCGCCTGCGCCGGGTCGCGCAGCAGGTCGGCCAGCACCTCCACCTCGGCCAGCCGGCCCAGGTCGTGCGGGCTGGGACCGATGCCGTCGGCCAGCACACCCGGGGTGAGAGCGTCCGGCGCGAACGGGTCCAGCCCACCGGCGGCCCGCTGCCTGATCGCCGCCAGCTCGGCCGCCTCGTGGGCGACGGCCCGCGCCACGTTGACGTCGGCAGCCCGGTCGGACAGCTCGATCCGCCAGCCGCCCCCCTCCGGTGGCACGGTGCCGTGCGGCAGGTCCCGGCCGTCCGCGTCGACCGGCACCGACCGGGCCACCGCGCCGTCGGGCAGGGCGTCCGCCGGCACGGCGGTCAGGTCCAGCCGTACGCCGCGCAGCGTGCCGTCCGCCGGCAACCGGTCGATCAGCAGGCGCAACGCCTCGTCGCCGAGTCGACGTACCAGTTCCGGCGCAGCCATCTCCCGGCCGTACCCGTGGAACTGCGCGTCGGGCACCCGGGCGGCGGTGACCGGCGCAGGGCCGTCCCCGCGGAGCAGCCCGTGGATCGCCGACGGGTCGGGCACCCGGGGCAGCCCGGCGGTGTACGCCGACCGGGGGTGCAGCGGACCGGTGTCGCTGATCGACTTGACGCCCTTCCAGTCGGCGCCGAGCAGGGCCCGCTTGCCGATCCAGGAGGCGTCGCGCCCCCGGTGGTGCTCCCCCCAGCCGGCCTGGCTGATCTCGAACGGCGTCGGGTACCGGCCGCTGCCGAAGGGGTGGCTGCGGGCCCGGTCCAGGATCTCCCGTCCCGCCTCCCGCTGCCGGTACGCCTCGGTGAGCACCTGCTCCGGGTCGCCGGTGCCGTAGCGTGCCCGGAGCCGGTCGACGTCGACGGGGCCGTCGCCGTCGGCTGCCCGCCGGGCCAGCGCGATGTCGACGTCCACCGCACGCAGCTCAGTTCGGAGCCGGTCGAGCACGCCCTCGGCCCGGTGTCCGGTGTTCGGCGCCCAGTCGAATCCGTCGCGCGCCCACGCGTAGCCGCCGACGGTGGAGGCGGCGTGCACCTCGACCCGTTCGACGCCTGAGTACCGGTACCAGTCGGTGAGGTGGCCGTTCCACTCCCGGGCGAAGCCCTGCCCCTGGACCCGTTCGCTGAGCTTCAGCGAGACGTGTTCGACGAAGAGGCTGCCGTCGTGGTCGCGGTGGAAGGACCGCACCACCCGACCGACGGGCACGCCGTCCGGATCGTGGACGGCGGCCCGGACGACGACCTCGTCGCGGTGCACGCTGACGCTGTACGGATCGTCCAGTTCCACCCGGACGCGCAGCCCGGCGAACTCGCGCCCGTCGAGCTGGTCGGCGAACTCCCGGCGGACGGCGTCACCCCAGGCGTCGGCCTCCTCCCGGCTGCCGGGGATCAGCTCGTCGAGCGAGGGCCGCCGGCCCTCCCGCCGCCACGGTGGGTCGGACCAGATCTCGTCGTTGCGGGTGGGCTCCCGCCCGTCGGCCGGTGTCGCCCCGTCCGCCTGCGGCACCTGCTCCAGCTCGTGCACGGGGTAGCCGCGTCGGGCCAGGTCGGCGTCGAGCCGGTGGAGGTCTTCCCGGAGCCGGGCCTGGTCGATCGGGTCGGTCGCCGCCCGCAGCTCGTCGACGACGCACCGGCGCTCGGTCAGCGCGAGCAGGGTCCGTCCATCCGGGGCCACCGCGTCGGCCGCCCCGCGCCCCGCACCCGGCTGGCCTGCCGAACGGGCCGGCTCCGGAGCGGGCCAGCCCGGCCCCGGCTCCGGTGCCCACGTCCGGTGGTCCGCGGCCCGCCCCGGAGCCGACCACGATCCGACGGTCCCCTCGCCCGGTCCACCCGGTCGCGGCGTCCCCGCTTCGGGGGTGACCGGCCGGGGTGCCGCTCCCCGCTCCGGCGCGGGCGGGGTCGGGTCGGCCCCGCCGAGGAGGCCGGTGATCCGGTGCAGGGCCCGACCCAGCACTCCCGGGCGACGCCCCGGCCCCGGCTGCGTCGGCTGTCCGGCCGCCGGCCGGTCCGCCGGGCCACCGTCGCGTGCCGGCCCCCACTCGGCGAGCGGTGGCGTACCGGGGCCGGAGCGGGGTGGGGCCGACACGTCCGGGGCGGCCGGACGGTCGCGGAGCGCGGGCAGCGACCGTCCCGACTGTTCCTGTCCGATCGCGTCGAGGTCGATGCCGTACCGGTCGGCGATCTCCCGGCTCAGCGGGCCGTGGAAGGCGCCGCCACGACGCTCGCCGGGGATCGGATGGTTCGCCTCGGCGATGGCCAGGCGGGCCCGTTCCACGATCTGCGCGACAGGTTGGTCGACCGCCCGGTCGAGCAGTTCCCGGGGCAGCACGGCCCGCTCGGCCGGATCCAGCACGTACCGGTCGAGGACGTAGTCCCGCATCTGCTGCGGGGTCCAGTCGGCCATCTCCTGGTAGGCGTCACTGCGGGGTAGGCGCGGGTCGCCTGCGTGGTCGGTGGCGCGGAAGCCGGCCAGCCCGCGGAGGAAGTGCTGCTGGACGGCGAACGCCTGGAACTCGCCTTCGAACCGGAACGGCACCAGCACCTGCGCCGAGACGTCGTCGCCGTAGCGTCCTTCGGCGACTCCCTGGGCCAGCACGTCGCCCACCACGTCGGGGCTGGGCTGGAGCCGGTGCATGCTCTCGTGCACGACGGTCGCGGCGACCGCGCTGATCGGTCGGTTGGTGGCACCGTCGCGGGGGTCCACATAGAGGATCTCGGTCCGGGTGTCGAAGCCGCCGCGCGCCGGCCCGCGGATCCACGCGTCCAGCTCCGGGGGGCGCAGCTCCGGTGGGAGCAGCGCCTCGACGCTCTGCGGGTCCTTGGGGATCAGCCGGCCGAAGGTGTCGGCCGCGTGCCGCTCGAAGGCCGGCCCGAGCACGTCGCCGATCTTCGCCACCGCGATCGCCTGGTCGATGACGTGGAACCGGTGGGTGACCGGGTCCACGCTGACCACCCGGTGGGCCATCTCGACGGCGTTGAGCGGGTCCACCCCGTCCAGGTCCCGCCAGCCCGGGTCGGCGTGTTCCCCGCCCCGGGAGAAGTCCCGCCAGTCGCGGTAGCGGTCGGCGTACCCGTCGACGGCCCGGCTCAGCGCGCGTACCTCCCGGACGACGTCACCGAGCGGGCCGCCGTCGCGGGCCCGGTCGGCGGCCGCCTGCAACCGGTCGGCCTGCCCGGCCACCGCGTCGAGGTCGGCGATTCGGCGGGCCACCGCCGCCTGCGGGTACCGGCCGAGCAGGTTCTCCTTCGCCCTGTCCACCAGCTCGTGCACCTGCTCGGGCAGTTCCGCGCCGGTCCTGGTGCGGTGCGCCGGGAAGTTGCCGCTCGGCGCGAGTTCCTGGCTGATCGGCAACTCGTCGCCTGTCCGGGGTGGGACGGCGGGTGGTGCGGTGTTCGGGTCGGCCGGGGTCCGCTGGGCGACCAGCGCGGTCGTCTCCGCGCGCAGCCGGGCCACCACGGCGTCGATCTCCGCCTGGCTGCGGGGCAGGTAGGAGCCGTCCTCCTGGCGCACCGCCAGGTGTTCCCGGGCCCAGTCCCGCAGCTGCCCGGGGGTCGTCGGGTCGTCGGCGAGCAGGCCGCGCACCGTGTCCGGGCTGAGTGGCCGGGGTGGTGCCGGCGCTGGGGCGGTGGCGTCCCGGAAGCTGACCGCGTCGGCGTCCAGCACCGGCGGGTCGGGCCGGACCGGTGCCTCCAGCGCCGCAAGCGCCGGCTCCGGCGTCGTCGCCCCGTCCCGGCCCCCTTCCGGTACGTCGTCCACCGGCGCCCCGGCCCGCCCGGGCTCGACCGGGCGGTCGAGCACCTGGTGGATCTCGCGGTGCAGGGTGCGCCAGGCGTCGCCGAGTTGCCGGTCGACGGAGGCGGCCCGCGCAGCCGGGTCGGCCGGCAGGTGCTCCGGCAGTACGACCCCGGCCGGCTCCCGCTGCACCCACCGCCCGTGCTCGACCGCCATCCCCGGCCGCAGCACCACCGGCTGCCCGGGTGGTAGCGACGAGTTGACCTGGAGCACCACCCCGACCCACAGCCCGTCCGGGTACTCGACGGTGAGCAGGCGGGACGACTCGTCCCAGCTCGCCCGGTACGGCTGGTCCACCGGGCCGGCGTCCCGGCCGGCCAGCAGCTCCCCGACGTGCCCGTCGAACGTCGACCGCACCGCCTCGGGCAGCGGCACCGACGGCCCGACCGGGTGCGACCCGGCCGGCACCAGCTCGGCCGGGAGGTGTCCCTGTGCTATGCCGCGTAGCTGCCCCCCGGCGGCCAGCTCGCCGCCTCGGCCTGCATCCGCAGGATCTTGCCGTACGCCTTCCTGTACTGCATGTCCGCCGTCCCGTCCAGCACCTGGCCCTCCCGGGACGCCTTCTGGATGACCAGCCGACGGTCCTTCTCCGGGTAGCCGAAGCTGTACTCGACCTCCCGACTGTCCTCCCGGACCAGTTCGAAGTCCACCAGAATCGCCATCACCGGTTCCCCTCGGCCACGAGTTGTCCAGGTCCTCTCCGGTCCGGCCGGGCGCGACCCGCTCCCAATTGAACAGGCTCTGGGCGTACGCGTGGGCATCCGGGTAGGTGGCGTCCGGGTGCACCAGCAGGTAGCCCGACTCGGCCAGCTCGTGCTCCAGCAGGACCAGGTCGGGTTCGAGCGGGCGGCCCTCCCGCAGCCTGATCCACGCCTCCGCGATGTCCTCGTCCGCGTCGAAGCGTCGACGGACCCAGCCGTCCGGGTAGTCCCGCAGCACGTGCTCGTCGACCATGAGGTGCTGTTTCACCCGGGCGATCTCGGCGTGGGTGAAACCTGTCGTACCGCCGGGGCGGGCGACGGTGGCGAGGTTCGCCGCGATGTCCGCGACGTCCCCCGGGTCGGCCCGGAACCGGTCGTAGGCCCGGTCCGCCCACTCCATCGCCCGGAGCTCGTCGCGGGGACGGATCGAGGCGCCGGTCTGGGCGTTCTGCTCGTCGGGCCCCCGGTTCTCCGCCCCACGGTCCTCGGGGGGCCGGTCCTGCGGGGGGCGGTCGGCGACCGGGTGGCCGTCGGGCGGGGGGTGGTCCGAGCGGGGGTCGGCCCCGTTCATCCCGGTCGGGTCGGTGGCCGGCCCGGTCCGGTCGACACCGGTGGCCGCCGGGTGGTCCCGGGTGGTGATCACCGGTGGTTCGGGGCGGCCGGCCGGCAGTGGGGGCGGTGCGTCGTCCGGGTTTCGGCGTGCCGGCTCGGCGTCCCGCCCGCCCGGCTCGACGTCCCGGTGCCCCGGGGCGGGATCGTGCCGGGCAGGCTCGCCCTCGCGCCCGCCCGGCCCGACCTCGTGACGTCCCGGCTCGGCCTCGGGGCGGACGGGATCGACCTCGCGGCGTCCCGGCTCGGCCTCGGGGCGGACGGGATCGACCTCGCGGCGTCCCGGCTCGACGTCGGGGCGGACCGGGTCAGGGTCGCGGCCGGGCGGGGCGGGGTCGGCGTCCCGAGCGGGCGGCGGGGTCGACTCCCCGGCCACCCGGTCGTCACCCGGGCGGGACCACTCCCCCGGCGACCGCTCACCCCCGGGCCGAAGCGGGTCGGGAGAGGGACGGGCCGCGTCGGCAGGCGGGCGGGCCGGATCGGCGAGGTGGGTCCCCGCCTCCGTGGTCCGCACCGGTGCGGGGTGGGCGGGCTGGCGCGGGCCGCCGCCGTCGCCGGTGCCGCCCGCCAGGTCGGTGAGTTGCGGCAGGTCGGCCGGGGGCAGCTCGGGTCGCGGCGGGTTCGGGCCACCCGGGCCGCCGGGGGTGGGCCCGTCGTCGTCGACCACCGTCGGGTCGGGTGACCGGACGCCGTCGCGGGCGAGCACGGTGCCGTCGGCGGCGATCGCCCCACCGTCGAGCCGTTGGCCGTCGCCGTCGACGTGGGCCCAGACCGCGCCCCGCTCGCTGTAGGTGACCCGCAGGCCGGCGGCCCGGTCGACGGCGGCCATTCCCTCGGGGAGCACCATCACGTCGCGCCCGATCCGCAGGTTCATCCCGCCGACCCGGACGGTGTCCAGTTTGTTCTGCGCGCCGAAGACGACGCCGGCCTTGGCCCCCTCCGCGCCGCCGTGCAGCATGTTCTGCAGGTCGAACTTCCCCTGTGCGGCGTCGGTCGCGCCGGTCACCAGGGCACCGGTGACCCCGCCGCCGATGACGTGGCCGGGGATGCCGCCGAACATCGACGCCCCGAACAGCCCACCCTGGACGGTGGAGACGCCGAGCTGACCGAGGTCGAGGTTGGACCGTTCGCCACCGGCGATCTGGTACATCTGGCCCAGCAGGTTGCCGCCGCCCATGAACGCCGCCCCGAACGCCACCCGCTGGCCCAGGTACTTCGTCAGTTCCCGGCCGAAGGTGGTGGTGGCGATCTCGCGGGTCGCGTACTGGCTCAGGGTGGCCCGGCTGAGCTGCTCGAACGCCTCGGTGCCGGCCAGTCGTACGCCGCCACGGGTGGCGAGGTCGGTGCCGACCCGGGCACCGAACTTGCGCAGCAGCTGTTCCTCGATCTCCCGGGCGAGCTGGTTGCGGGCGGCGAGCAGGCTGCGCCCGGCCAGCCGTCGGGACTCCAGCCCGGCCTCCCGGCCGAGTTGGCGCAGCAGTTCCCGGTTGGTGACGCCGCGCAACCACTGACCGGCCATCCGGTCGGCGACCGACCGCGCGATGACGTTGCGCGGCAGGGTGTTGCGGGCGAGGGTGCCGGCGCCCTGCCGGATCACCGTCGGCAGGGTCTGCCGGACGAAGGCGGGGACCTGGGTCCGCGCGAAGCGCGGCAGTTGGGTGGTGACCAGCCGGGGAACCTGGGTGCGGACCAGGTTCGGCAACTGGGTCCGTACCAGGGTCGGCAGCGTACGGGTCAGCAGCGCGGTCACCTCGGCGAGGGCGGCGCGGACGGAGATGCTGCCGATGGCCCGTACGGCGTTGGTGGCGGCGGCCCCGATCGCGGCCCGGCAGGCGGCGAACGCCCCCGGGATGCCGGCGGTGGACAGGCCGAGCGACGGGATGGCGGCGGCGACCAGCATGAACAGCGAGACGGCGAGCATGATCAGGCCGAGCAGGGCCATGAACTTCATCAGCTCGATCTGCAGGCCGAAGCTCTGCACCGCCTCCTGCATGGAGGCGAGGGTGTCGACCGTGCCGGCGAGCGACTCCAGGTAGGCGAGCCATTCCCGGGTGAACACCTCGGCGGCCCCGTCGCCGCTCCAGTTGGTCAGGATGCCGTCGGCGGCATGCACCGCCTCCTCATAGAAGGCGGCGAGTTCCTGCGTCGCGGCACCCCAGGCGTCGGAGAGCTCGTAGACGGCGTCGATGTCCGACTCGGGGATCTTGCCGATGAGGATCTCGCCGACGGTGGAGCGGACGCCCGGGATGGCGGCTTCGAGGTCGGAGAACCACTCCAGGATCTCGGCGAGGGCGTGGTCACTCTCGCTCACGCGGGGTCCTCCCCGGCACCGTCGGGTCCCCCGGCCGGCCGCCTCGGGTCAGTGCCGGCCACCGGCCCGGTCGATGTCGGTGGCGTTGTCGTCGTCGGTGCCGGTGTAGCTCCACATGGCGTCGGCCACGTACGCACCGAGCTTGTCCATCGCCTCGCCGAGCTTGGGCACGGTGGTCTTGATCGCCTCGTTCATCTGCTGCCCGCCGCCGCCGGAAACCTCGACCGACTTGTGGTACGTCTTGAGGAACTCCTCGGTGAACTCGTCGCGCGGCAGCGTCCCGGGTGCGGCCTCCAGCCCGGTGATCGCGCCGAGCTTGCCGTCCATCGCGGTGGACATCGACTGCCCGCTGATCCGGAGCCGGTTGGCGATGCCGAGGATGTCAGCGACGCTCGTCTTGATCTCGACGAAGCTACTCATCGTCGTCCCCCTTCAGGCGCACGTCGGCGTCGTGACTGTGCAGCAGCTTCTCCAGCTGTGCGCCGCCGGGGGCCATCCGGCGCAGGTCGGGGGCGAGGCTGCCGTCGAGGATCTCGCGGGACTGCTCGGCGGCGTCCTCCACGGCGAGCCGGACGGTCGCCACGATGGTGGCGGCCAGCGCCCTGGAGTTGGGGTTACGGAACACCCGGGGGTCGATGTCCAGCTCCAGCAGGTGCCCCCGGGGGCCGACGACCGCCTTGACGGTGCGGTCGTCCGACCAGGCGGTACCGGTCACCCGGAGCATCCGACGCTGCACGTCGTCCATTCCGGACCAGGCCTTCTTGAGGTCACCGATCATGGCGGTCAACGCGCCGAAGTTCGGTCGTTCCTCCATCGCCCCTCCCCCGAGGTCCCTTCCGCCGGGCAGCCTAGCCGGGGCGGCCCGGCCCGGCCGCCCCGCCGGTCCGACGCCCTCCGGCCGGAGGGCGTCGGACCGGACGGTCACATGCCGGCGGCGATCTGCTGGTCGACCTGCTGCATCCGCTCGGCCGACGCGCCGAGCTTCACGCCGACCCGGGTCAGCGCCTCCTTGATCTCGGTGGCGCCCTGGTTCCACTTCTGCCGGGCCTCGTCGCACGCCTGCCCCGCCGGCCCCTGCCAGTCCTGCGCGAAGAGCTGGGTGAACTGGGTGTAGAGGTCCTGGAGGCTGCCGTCCATCTGGCCCTGGTAGGTGCCGATGGCGGTGGCCACGTCGGAGATCTGGGCGAAGTTGTAGGTGATGGGACTGCTCACTGGAAGGTCACCTTTCGCTGGTCACAGCGGCACGGGTCGCCCGGGAGGGTCGACGCGGCCGCGGCGGATACCGGCGGCGTCAGCCGCGCAGGATGCTCATCACGCTGGCGTCGCCGGTCTCGGCGGCGGCCTGGCGGATCTCGGTCGCGGCGTCCTCGTCGTTCATGCCGTACTGGGTGGCGGCGCTGGTCATCTTGCCGGACAGCTCGTCGAGCGCCGAGATGATCTTCTTGAGGCCGTCGTTGAGCTGCACGGAGACGTCCTGAAGCGCATTGTTCGCCGAGCCCCGCATGCCGCTGCCGCCCAGCGCCTGCACCCGCTCGATGAGCCGTGCCATGCCCAGCGCGAGGCCCTCACCGGTCTCGTTGCACCGATTCGCCATCGCGTTCAGCTGTTCCTGGGTGGCGTGAACCTGACCCAGTCCAGGAGTGTCGGTCAAGGTGGACTCACCCGCTCCTCTGCTTGCGCCCCCCGGTCAGGGAAGCGTCCCCTTGATGGTGGTGGCCGTCGTGGCCGACCCTGACGGTAGCGCCCCGTAACGAATCGGGCCACCTCACTTCGTCCGAAGTGGCTGGTCGGGGTGGCGACAGCGGCGATACCGGGTCCCGGCGGTGGTCGGCAGCGGTTACGCTCGGGGCGATTTCCGGTGACACTCGGGCGGGGGCCCGCCGCACCAGGGGAGGGTTCGGTGGCGGAGGACGACGGCAGCAACCCGTACCAGCACGAGACCGACCAGAACACCCGGACCGACTGGCTGGCCGATCAGAAACCCGTCGACGTCGATCCGGACGGGCTGGTCGACTACGGCAAGAACATGGTCGTCATCCAGGAGAACCTGCAGAGCCACGGTGGCCGGTTGAGCCAGCTCGGCCAGTTGCCGCACCGCGCCTGGGAGGGTGCCGCGCTGCCCGAGGGCGTCTACGTCCGCACCCAGCTCACCCTGAACTACGCCGAGTTCCAGCAGTACCTGACCTACCTGGGTGCGGCGCTGACCAACATCGGCATGGCCGCGCAGACGGTGGCGGACGCCTACGCCAACACCGACGGCTGGTCGGCGGCCTCGCTGGACGCGGTCCGGTTCGCCTTCGGCGAGGCCGACGCGCCTCGTCCGGCCGGGCTGCCCCCGTTCGTCTCCGGCAAGACCTGGTGGGACCAGTACCTCGAAACGGTGTCGAGCGGGCAGGCCAACGCCGCGCCGACCCCCGAGCAGTTCGTCGACCAGGGCCAGCCCCGGGTCGCCCCGGACGGCAGCATCACCTTCACCGCGCTCGGCCCCGGCGGTGTGGTGCGCACCATCGTGCAGCGGTCGCTGCCCGGTGGCGTGGGCACCGAGACGGTCACCACCACGACCGACGCCACCGGCAAGGTGCTCGACAGCAGCACCAGCCGGACGACCACGGTCGTCACCGGCAACTCGACGGTGGTCACCACCACCAACACCGACGCCGAGGGCCGGCGCACCGGCGGCAGCCGGGAGACCACGTCGTACGGCGTCGACGGTGGTCACACGGTGACCAGCGAGCAGCTCGACGCCAACGAGCAGCCGACCTCGAAGAAGGTCGACGAACAGCACGCCGACGGGACGCGCACGGTCACCACGACCGACGGCAAGGGCACCGTCACCCAGGAGCTGCACATCGGCGAGGACACCGAGGGCGTGGACCCGGCCGAGCTGACCGAATCCCCCGCCAAGCGGGCCCTGGACGAGATCAAGCAGCACGACTACGGCATCTGAGCCGGGAGGACACCATGGCCGACTACTGGGGTGCCCAGGCGACGTACGCGCACGGTGGCCCGCGCGGCGAGGGCACCCGGTACGTCATGCCGCCGGAGAACCCGGACCTGAAGTTCACCCCGGCACCGGGCGGTGCGGGCGGGGCCACCATCGAGGCGGTCCGCCAGCAGGTGCTGGGGCAGCACCCGGAGGACATCTCGGCGCTGGCCGACCAGTGGCAGAACGCCTACAACCTGCTGCAGAGCATCCACCAGCAACTGCTGTCCGCCAGCCAGACCCTGCACGACGAGCACTGGAAGTCACCGCAGGCCCGTGACGCGTTCCTCAAGGCGGGGCCGGGCAAGACGCTGGCGTACCTCGACGAGTGGATGGACGCGGCCCAGCACAACGTGACCGCGCTGCGGGCGATGGTCGGCATCGCCCGCGACTCCCGGGCGGAGATGGAGCGGCTCTGGACGGAATACCGGGAGGCCATCGACGACGCGAAGAACTCCGACGGCTGGACGCAGTTCTCGGAGGGTTTCAAGCAGGGCTTCACCCTGGGCCTGTACGACGGCGAGAAGGGTATCCAGGCGGCCGAGGCCGAGGCGGTGCAGGAGAAGCAGGAGGAGTACAACCGCCGGGCGCAGGAGTTGGCCCGGCGTACCGCCGACGACTACTTCGACACGTTGAGCAAGGTCAGCGGCGGGCACGGTCCGCCGTTCTTCCCGATGGACGCGGTGCTCAACCCGGTCGGTCACCCGCCGTGGCGCGGGCCGGTCGGCACCCCGCCGCCGGTCCGGCCGCCCGGTGCCCGCCCGCCGGGGGTGGGGGCGACCCCGCCGCCGGCGTCGGTGCGGCCGGTGCCCCGTCCGGGTGGTCCGGACCAGTTGGCCCGGCAGGTGCTGGACACTCTCCGGCCGCCACCGGAGGCCGGCGCGCCGGCACCGACGCCCGGCACCGACGAGCGGGCGGGTCCCGCCGTGGCACCGCCGCCGGTGGTGCCGCCGCCGCTGGTCGCGCCGCCACCCGGCCTGTCCACCGGGGCACCCGTTCCGAGCGGCGGGACCGCCAACGCCACCGGCGCGGGCCGGGCTGGGCTCGCCCGGCCGCCGGGCCTCGACGGGCTCGCCGGTGAGCGTGGGCTGCGCAGCGGGGTGCTGCGCGGCGGTGCCGGAGCGCCGACGGTCAGCGAACCGCCCCAGGCGTCGCTGCGTTCCCCCGGCGCGAACGCCACCCCGCCCCCGACCGGCGGTCGGACCGCGCCGCCGAACGGGCTGCGCGGCCCCGGTTCGCCGTCGACGGCGGCCCCGCCGACCGGTGCCCGGGGCAACCCGGCGACCGGTTCCCCGCACTCCCCGGCTTCCGGTCGGCCGGGCAGCGGGCAGCAGGCGGACCCGGCCCGGCGGGGCACCGCCCGCCCGGGTGCCGGCGACGAGGACCTGTTCGGCCGGCCGGCCGGGGAGACCACCGCGCCGGTGTTGCAGAACCGGCGTCCACCGGAGCGGCGAACGTCCGGCGGTGCCGGTCGCGCCGCCGGCGGGCAGGCCGGGGACGCCTCGACGCCGACCCGGCCGGGGATTGCCCCGCCCGTGCTGGGCAGCCCGACCCGGGGTGCCGGGGTGACCGGGACGCCCCGGTCGAAGCGCCGTGACCGGGCTGGTGCGGCGCAACCGGCGACGCCGGGCGGCGAGTGGTGGGGTGACGACCGGTCGGAGGCGACCGCGCCGGTGCTGGACGCGCCGGCCGCGCCGCTGTCCGGGGGCCGGGTGTCCCGGCTGGAGGAGGTCCCGGGCGCGTTGCGCGGCCGGCCGACGGCCGAGCCGACGACCCGGCGGGCGCGCGGCGGTCAGCCGGTGCCCCCGGAACTGGCGCCCCGGCGGACCACCGCCGCGAAGCGGGACGACCGGGAGGGGCACGGTGACGGCCCGGGGATCGTCACCGACGAGCAGGCGTTCAGTGTGGAGACCCCCGGTGGCGGCGTCCTCGGCAAGCAGGCCGAGGACCGCTCCTACCGGGCCGAGCCGAAGACCGCGCTGGGCGGCAACTGACCGCTGTCCGGCCGGCCCGCGACGGGCCGGCCGGGGCGCGGCGGGTCAGGACCAGCGTTCGCCGGTCAACCGTTCGTAGACGTCGACGTAACGGGCCCGGGTCGCCTCGACCACGTCGGCGGGGACCTCGGGCGCGGGGGCCCGCTTGTCCCAGCCGCTGCTGGTCGCCCAGTCCCGCACGTACTGCTTGTCGTAGGAGAACTGGGTCCGGCCCGGCTGGTACGACTCGGCCGGCCAGTAGCGGGACGAGTCGGAGGTGAGCACCTCGTCGCCGAGGACCAGGGTGCCGTCCGTCGCCCAGCCCAGTTCGATCTTGGTGTCGGCGACCAGGATGCCCCGGTCGGCGGCGAGTTCCGCACCCCGCCGGTAGACGTCCAGGGTGATCTGGCGCAGCCGCTCGGCGGTCTCCGCACCCACCTTGTCCACCACGTCGGCGAAGGTGATCGGCTCGTCGTGCTCCCCGGCCGGTGCCTTGGTCGACGGGGTGAAGATCGGCTCCGGCAGGATCGACGCCTCGACCAGGCCACGCGGCAGCGGCACGCCGGAGACCGCGCCGGTGCGCTCGTACTCCTTGAGGCCGCCACCGGTCAGGTAGCCCCGGGCGACGCACTCGACGGGCACCATGTCCAGCCGGCGGCAGCGGATCGCCCGGCCGGCGAACTCGGCCGGCACGTCGGTGGTGGAGATGACGTGGTGCGGTACCAGGTCGGCGAGCTGCTCGAACCACCAGAGCGACAGGGCGGTGAGCAGCCGCCCCTTGTCGGGGATCGGGGTGGGCAGCACCACGTCGTAGACGGAGATCCGGTCGGAGGCGACCAGGATCAGGTCGTCGCCGTCCGCGTAGACGTCCCGGACCTTGCCGGAGTGCAGAAGTTCCACGTGCCCTAGTACACCACGGGGACGACGCCGGCCGGGTCGCCCACCCGGGGGGCGGGCCGGGCGGGCGTTGACACCCGGCCGCGCCACCTGCGTGAATGGTCCGGCTACCGGCCCGCCCGTCCCCAGGAGCACCCCGTGTCCGCTGTGCGTCCCCCGCTGGTCCGGCCCGGCGTCGACCCGGCCCGGCGGCGGCTGCTCGGCGCGCTGCTCGGTGTCCCGCTGCTGGCCACGGGCGGGCTGAGCGGGTGCGGCGTCGAGGCGGAGTCGCCGACGCCGGACGGCCCGGTGGAGCTGTCGGTCTTCTGGTACGGCGGCACCCGACGGGCCGAGGCCACCGAACGGGCCCTGCGAATGTACTCGGCCCGCAACCCGCAGGTCACCTTCCGGGTTACCTGGCAGGGGCAGGGCGGCTACTACGAGCGGCTCGCCACCCAGGCCGGCGGCGGCAACGTGCCCGACCTGTTCCAGATCGACGACTCGATGCTCGGCGACTACGCCCAGCGCGGCATCCTGCTCGACCTGGGCGGCTACGTCGACGGCGGCCGGATCAACCTGAACACCCTGCCGCCCGGCCTGGTCGACTACGGCAAGATCGACGACCGGGTGTACGGCGTCGCGGCCGCGCAGACCCACGCCGCCGTGGTGTTCAACCGCGACCTGCTGCGCCGGCTCGGGGTTGCCGAGCCGACCACCTCGATGACCTGGGCCGACTATCTGAGCTGGGCCGCCCGGGTGACCCGGGCCAGCCGGGGCCGGGTCGCCGGCTCGATGGACCCGTCGGGCGACCACCGGGCGCTGTGGCTCTGGCTGCGCGGGCTGGGCACCCGGTTCTACCAGGGCCGCCAGCTGGGTTTCGGCCCGGCCGCGCTGCTGGACTGGTTCGAGTTCTGGGAGCGGGCCCGCAGCCAACGGGCCACCCCGGCCGCCGCCCTGGTGGACCGCGCCGACGGGGGCGATCCGGCCCGGCAACTGGTGGTCAGCGGGCACACCGCCGCCTCGTTCGCCTGGTCGCACCAGTTTCCCGAGCTGCAGCGCTACAGCAAGGACGAACTGGCCCTGGTCGGCTTCCCCGGCCCCCGGGCCGCCCAGTGGGACCGGGCGTCGATGTACTGGGCCGGGTTCCGGGGCACCCGGCACCCGCAGGTGGTGGCCGACGTGATCGACTTCCTCACTGGCAGCGTGGAGGTGGGCCGGCTGCTCGGCACCGAGCGGGGCCTGCCGGCCAGCCTGACCGTACGCCAGGCGGTCGTGCAGACCCTCGACGATCCGCTTGCCGAACGGGTCGCCGCCCTCGGCGAGGCGCTGCACCAGCAGGTCGGCCCGGCGCCCGCCCCGCCGCCGCGGGGGCACGGCGAGGTGCGTGCCCTGCTCACCGAGGCGGCCCGGAGCATCCGCGCGGGACGCTCCGGGGCGCGGGCGGCGACGACACAGTTCATGGCCCGGGCCCAGGCGGCCCTGGCCCGGTGACGGGTCGGCGGGACGGGCGGTGACGCCGGTCGCGGATCAGCGGGGCGGACGGTTGCGCCGGTTGCGGGTCAGCAGCACCACCAGCAGGACGATGCCGCCGACGACCACCAGGCAGCAGAGCAGCCCGAGGACGCCGAACCCGCCGCCCCGGGACCGTCGCCGGGCCGCCTCCACCACCAGCTCGCCGGTGCCGGTGGACGCCCACGCGGCCACCGGCACGAAGACCGAGAGCACGACCGCGCCGAGGACCGCGCTCAGCCGGCCCCACCATGTGATCGGAGTTGACGTCTTGATCTCAGTAGACATGCCTTCATCCTGACCGAGGGCGGCAACTCCGGCACGCCGAAGCCCGCAGCGATTCCGGACGGGACGCCGGGAAACGGCGACAGGCCCCGGAGATGAACTCCGGGGCCTATCGAAAACGTAGCGGGGACAGGATTTGAACCTGCGACCTCTGGGTTATGAGCCCAGCGAGCTACCGAGCTGCTCCACCCCGCGTCGGCCCGTTAAGACTAACCCATCCGCCCGACGGAGATCGGCCGGCCCCCCGATCCGCCGTCCGCCCAGCTCAGGACGCCCGCCGCGGAGCAACGCCGCCCGCGCCGCCCGTTCGCCGGCGGCGGTACGGCCGGTTCCCGCCCCCGCGACGGCAGGCCCACCGCCGCCGGGGCGGCACCGGCTGGAGGCCCCGGGAAACGGCGACATGGTCCGGTAACGGCGACAGGCCCCGGAGACGAACTCCGGGGCCTGTCGAAAACGTAGCGGGGACAGGATTTGAACCTGCGACCTCTGGGTTATGAGCCCAGCGAGCTACCGAGCTGCTCCACCCCGCGTCGGCTGGTTAACCGTAGCCTACCGACCCCCGGGCCCGCAAAACGGCACCCGGGCCGTCAGTCCAACCAGTCCCGCAGCGCGTCCACCGCCCGCCGACTGTCGGCGTCCACCTGCGACCGGTCACTGGACGTGCCCTCCCAGCCCTGCTCCCAGAGCACGGTCACCGCGTCCCCGAGGCGGATCGCCCGGACCAGCCGGATCTCGTCCCCGCCGGCCGGGACACCCGCCCCTTCGGAGTACGACCGGCGCAGCTCGAACAGCACCGACTCGTCGCCGTAGCCGCCCCCGCCGAGCAGCCGGTACCGGGACGTCACCCCCGGGGTGTCGGACGACTGCTGGATCGGGCAGTCCCGCACCGCCGCCCGCAGCTCACCGAGCGCGTCCTCGGCGCGACCGGCCCGGTAGAGGGTGATGGTGTGCCGGTAGCTGCCGTCGGGGACGTACCCCTTCGGGGTGTCGGCGTAGCGGAAGGCCAGGACGCGACCCCGGCTCCGGACGACACCGGAGTCGCCGGGGTGCGCGCCGCAGAGCTGCGGCAGCGCCGGGCCGGGGGTGAACATCGGCCGTACACCGGTCTCGTTGGCCGCGGCGAGGGTGAAGAACGCCGCGTCGGGGATCGCGGTCGGCGGTCGGGCGGACGGCGAGGTGACGGCCGGGCTGACCGGGCCGGCCGGCGACCGGACGGCGGAGCCGGTGAGCGCGGACGCGGCCGGGGCGGAGGTCACCGTCGCCGCCGGCGACACCGCCGGGGCGGGCACCGCGACGGCGGTGGTGGGTGGGGAGATGGAGGGCGGCCCGGCCGGCGTGCCGGGCGCGGCGGTGAGCACGAACCGGGTGCCGGCCGCCGTCCCGCCCACCAGGGCCGCCACGACCAGCACCCCCGCCGCCGCCCGCAGCCGGGCCCGCCGGTCGGCGTACCGACGGACCAGGTCGGGCGGGACCAGGCCGCCGGGGTCGGTGTCCTGCGCCAACGACCGGTAGAAACGGTGCAGCTCACGCGACATCGTTGACCTCCAACTCCTTCGCCGAGACGCCGGGGAGCAGTTCGGCCAGGCGGGACCGCCCCCGGGACAGCCACGACTTCACGGTGCCGCTGGGCACCCGGGCCTCCCGGGCGATCTCGTCCACCGGCATGTCGAACAGGTAGTGCAGGGCCAGCGCCTGACGCTGGTTGGCGGGGAGCTGCCGTAGCGCGGCCACCAGCAGCACGGTGTCCTCACCGGGTGGCCGGACGTCCTCCGGCGGACCGGTACGGCTGATCGCCGTCCGCCAGCTCCGTAACCGGCGGAACCGGTCGGCGGCCAGCCGGCTGACCACCAGCCGTAGCCACGCCTCCGGCGCGGGGTGCTGCGCCAGCCGGCCCCACTGCCGCCAGGCGCGGGCGTACGCCTCCTGGACGAGGTCCTGTGCCTCGCCGTGGTCGCCTGCCACGGCGTGGCCGTAGCGCAGGGTCCGCGCCGAGGTGCTCCGGTAGAACTCGTCGAAACTCCGCTCGTCCCTCATGCCCGCACCACGTCCCCCCGTCCCGGCCACCTGCACTGGAGACGGTCAGCGGCATCGTCAGGTTGCGGGACGACTGGTCGGAAAAGCGACGGGGCCCACGATCCCGGTGGCGGATCGTGGGCCCCGTCGACGCGGGAGCGGGCCGGTCAGCCGCCGCCGGACGGCGTCGGCGTGGCGGGCGGGTTACCGCTGGGCGTGCCCGCCGGGTTGCCCTGCTGGGCCTGCTGGAAGGCGGTGATCGCCTCGTCCAGTGCCTTCAACGCGCGGCCGTACCGCTCGAAGTCGCCGGACGCCTGCGCGGCCTTGACCTCGGCGATCGCCGCCTGGACCCGCTGCGTGGCGGCGGCCAGGTCGGCGCTGGGCGGTGGGCTGCTCGCCCCGGGCGAAGCCGTGGGCGAGGGGGACGGCGGGGTGCCGCCCGAGGGCGGCGGCGTCTCGCCACCCGGTGGCGGGGTGGTTCCCTGCCCGGCCCGTTTGCCCTGCTCGACGAGCTGCTTGATGCCGTCGGTGACGTTGTTGGCCAGCACCACGTACGAGCCGCCGTCGCCGTAGGACAGGAGCACCTTCTGCAACAGCGGGTACGCGTCCTGCTGGTTGCTCTTGACGTAGACCGGCTCCACGTAGAGCATCCCGTTGCCGAACGGCAGGGAGAGCAGGTTGCCGTACTGCACCTGGGCCTGGTTGGAGGAGAGCAGGTTCAGCTCGGTGCGGATGGTCGCGTTGTTGGTCATCTGCTGGTGCACCTGCACCGGGCCGGAGATCCGGGTCTGGTCCGGTAGCTCCAGCACCTCCAGCTTCGGCCGCCCGTCGACGTACGACCCGGAGATCAGCGCGGCGAGGTTCTGCCTGCCGTTCGGGGTGACCGCCGAGGTGAGCTGGAACCGGGGGGCGTCCTGGTTGGGGAACTGGGTGAACAGGTAGTACGGCGGCTGCTTCTGCCCGCTGTCCGGCGCGTCCGGCACGTTGGGCACCTGCCAGAAGTCCTGGCCGGAGTAGAAGTCGCCGGGGTTGGTGACGTGGAACTTGGTGAGCAGGTTGCGCTGCACCTTGAACATGTCGGCCGGGTAGCGGAAGTGGGCGGCCAGGTCGGCCGGGATCGCGCTCTTGGGCAGCACCAGGTCCCCGCCGAACGCCTTGTTCCACGCCTTGAGCACCGGGTCGGCGTCGTCGAACTCGTAGAGCCGGACCGTGCCGTCGTACGCGTCGACGGTGGCCTTCACCGAGTTACGCATGTAGTTGACGTTCTCCCGGGCGAGCTGGAACGTGCCCCGGTTGGTCAGCTCGTCGGTGGTCTCCTGCTGGAGGTTGATCCGCTCGGCGTACGGGTAGGTCGCGGCCGTGGTGTAGCCGTCGATGATCCACTGGACCTTGCCGCCCACCACCGCCGGGTACGGGTCGCCGTCGAGGGTGAGGAACGGCGCGACCTTCTCCACCCGGTCCCGGGGGTTACGGACGTACAGCAGCTTGGAGTTGTCGTTGACCGCCTCGGAGAGCAGGAAGTTCGTCTCCTGCTCCTTGATCGAGTAGAGCAGCCGCCTGGTGAACGAGCCGATCTCGACGCCGCCCTCACCGGTGTAGGTGTAGTACTGCTCGCCACCGGTGGTCGGGGTGGGCCGGTCGAACTCGACGTCCTTGTCCGGGCTGGTCTGGCCGACGATGGCGTAGTCGTCGGGCTGCATCCGCTCGCCGTAGTAGATCCGCGGCTGGCTGGCCGGGATCTGCTCGGCCTGCGAGGAGCACGCCTCCTGTGCCTTCTCGCCGAGGAAGCCGGAGACGAAGTACGGCTGCCCACCGCAGACCACCTGGTTGGCCGGGGCCGCGACCAGGCCGTAGCCGTGGGTGTAGACGGTGTGCCGGTTGATCCAGTTGTTCTGCTGGTCGGTCAGCTCGCCGTAGTTGATCTCCCGGACCCCGACCACGTAGTCGGAGGTCTTGTTCTCCACCGAGTAGCGGTCGATGTCCAGCTTGGGGCCGAAGTCGTAGAACCCCCGGACCTGCTGGAGCTGGGTGTACGTCTCGGAGACGAGCTGCGGGTCGAGCAGCCGGACGTTCGGCACCACCGAGGTGTCGGTGGCCAGGCTGGCCGGGGGCACCAGGTTGCTCGCCGCGTACCCCTCGGTCTGCACCTCGGATATGTCGAACGCGTTGCGGGTGGCGTCGATGCTGCGCTGGATGTACGGGGCCTCCTTGTCCCGGGCGCTCGGCTTGACCTCGAAGGTCTGCACCGCCCAGGGGTAGATGCCGCCGATCGCGACGGCGGAGACGCCGAGCAGGGCCAGCGAGATGCCCGGCCAGACCAGGTTCCGCATCACCGCGTTGGAGAACACGATGATGGCGATGGCCACCACCACCGAGATGTACGCCAGGATCTCCTTGGCCGGCAGCAGCGCGTTGACGTCGGCGTAGCCGGCGCCGTACAGCTTGGCGCCCTCGTTGTACTCCAGCAGCATGGCCCGCCGGTCCAGCACGTACGCCACGGCCTTGAGCAGGACGAAGACCGCGACCAACGTGCTCAGGTGGGCTCGCGCCGCGCCTGTCATCCGGTCACCGACGCCCTGCAGGCGCACCCCGCCGAAGATGTAGTGCACGGCCAGCGCGCCGATCAGGGCCAGCACCACGGCGGTGAAGCCGACCCCGAGCAGGTAGCGCCAGAACGGCAGCTGGAAGACGTAGAAGCCGACGTCGATGCCGAACTCCGGGTCCTTGACGCCGAAGTCACCGCCGTTGCGGAACAGCAGCCACTGCGACCAGCGGCCCTGCGCGGAGAGCCCGGCGAACAGGCCGAGCACCACGGCGGTCAGGCTGATCCAGGTGCCGATGCGCGGGGTGAGCAGCATCCGGTACCGCTCCAGGGTGGCCTGCTCCAGCGAGTGCGGGCGCAGCTTCGGCCGCAGCCGGTACGCCAGCCACAGGTTCCCGCCCACGAACGCGGCCAGGCCGAGCCCGACGGCGAGGAAGAGCAGCAGCCGGGTGAGCAGCACGCCGGTGAACACCTGGGTGTAGCGGACCTCGTCGAACCACAGCCAGTCCGTCCACGCCTGCACCCCCCAGCCCAGCAGGGTGAACAGGAGGAACACCCCGACCAGGACCCCGATGGTGACGCGTCCGCGCCGACTCATCCTCGGCAGGGGGCTGCTACGCATGGCCACTGTTTGGCTCCGCACGCTCGATGTGATCGGCTCCGGACAGGCACCCAGAGTACGGGGTGTTCCTGAACGTGTCGGGTCAGGTCGTGCCCGGGTCGCCGCCGGTGTTCCGGCGTGGCCCCGCCCTCAGCAGCGGGCCGGTTCCCCACCGGCGCGCAACGTGTCCAACGCGGTCAATGCCTCGTCGAGCGAGCCGACCCTGAGCATGGGCAGACCGGGCTGCGGGTTGCGGACCGCCTCGGCGCAGTTGTCGGCGGGGACCAGGAACACCTTGGCCCCGGCCTTCTTCGCCCCGACCAGCTTCTGGGCGATGCCGCCGATCGGACCGACCCGACCCTCGTCGTCGATGGTGCCGGTGCCGGCGATGATCTTCCCGCCGGTCAGGTCCTCCGGCTTGAGCTTGTCGATGATGCCGAGGGCGAACATCAGCCCGGCGCTCGGGCCGCCGATGTCCTTCAGGTCGATCTTCAGGGTGAACGGGTGCGGCTGCCGCTGGTCGGGGACCACGCCGATACGCGGGCGGCCGTCGGATTCCCGGCTGGTGACGGTGGCGGTGCCGGCTGCGCCGTCGCGGACGTACCCGATGGTCAGCGCGGTGCCGGCGGGCTTGCCCCGGACCAGCTCGACCAGCCGGGACGCCGAGGTGACCTTCGCGCCGTCGACGGTGGTGACCACGTCGCCGGCCTTGAGCGCACCGGCCGCCGGCCCGTCCGCGGCGACCTCCTTCGCCACCACCTCGACCGGGTAGCCGAGCTTGACCAGCGCCGCGGTCTCGGCGCTGCTCTGCGAGTTCTGGAAGTCCTCCGCGTTGCGCTTCTCGACCTCCTCCTGCGACTCGCCCGGCGGGTAGACCAGTTCCCGGGGGACCACCGCCTCGTCCTTCGACAGCCAGCCGGCGATCGCGGCGCGCAGTTTCACCGTCGGCTGCACGCCGACCGTGGTCATCCGGAGCTGACCGGCGGAGGTGGAGGTCTCCCGGCCGCTGACCTGGATGACCTCCCGGCCGTCGTTGGTGCCGAGGGTGTTCACCGTCGGCCCGGGGCCGAGCACCACGTACGGGATGGGCGCGCCGAGCACGCCGATGCTCAGCAGGGTGGTGAGCAGAGCACCGAGGAGGACGGTCACGCCACGACGTCTCATGCGGCAGAGCGTACCGACCGGCGGCGGCGGGCCCGGCGGGCTGCGGCGGACTTCGCCCTCAGCGCAACGCCGACGGCGGCTACCAGGGGCGCGGCGCGCGTACCGTAGACGTCGTGCCTGATATTCCGTTCGGTTTCGCGCTCCCGGGTGGGCAACCACCAGACCCCAACGATCCCGCGCAGATGCAGCAGTTCATGTCACAGTTGCAGCACCTGCTCTCCGCGCCGGGCAGCGGGCCGGTCAACTGGGACCTGGCCCGCCAGGTGGCCGCCAGCCAGCTCGCGGCCACGGGTGACCCGATGGCCTCCCCCTACGAACGGCATGCGGTGGAGGAGGCGCTGCGCCTGGCCGACCTCTGGCTGGAGCCGGCCTCGGCCTGGCCGACGGGCATCCGCGTCTCCCTGGCGTGGAACCGCAACGAGTGGATCTACAAGACGCTCGACGTCTGGCGCAAGCTCTGCGACCCGGTGGCCAGCCGGATGGTCGGCGCGATGGGCGACCTGGTCCCGCCGGAGGCCCGCGCCCAGCTCGGCCCGATGCAGTCGATGGTCGCCACCCTCGGCGGGGCGCTCTTCGGCGGTCAGCTCGGGCAGGCCCTCGGGCAGCTCGCCGCCGAGGTGCTCTCCGCCGGTGACATCGGCCTGCCGCTCGGCCCGGCCGGCACCGCCGCGCTGATCCCGGCCAACATCCGGGTGTACGGCGAGGGCCTGGAGCTGCCGGAAGACGAGGTACGCCTCTACGTCGCCCTGCGCGAGGCGGCCCACCAGCGGCTCTTCGAGCACGTCCCGTGGCTGCGCGGGCACGTGCTGACCGCGGTCGAGAACTACGCGTCAGGCATCCGGGTCAACCGGGAGGCGATCGAGGAGGCGATGGGCCGGGTCGACCCGACCGACCCGGAGTCGATGCAGGCGATCGCCCTGGAAGGGATCTTCACTCCGGAGGACACCCCCGCGCAGAAGGCGTCGCTGGCCCGGCTGGAGACGGTGCTCGCGCTGGTCGAGGGCTGGGTCTGCCACGTGGTGGACAGCGCGGCGGCCGACCGGCTGCCCAACGTGGTCCGCCTCGGCGAGGCGTTCCGTCGCCGCCGGGCAGCCGGTGGGCCGGCCGAGCAGACCTTCGCCGCGCTGGTCGGTCTGGAGCTGCGCCCGCGCCGACTGCGGGAGGCGTCGGCGCTCTGGGCGGCGCTGACCGAGCACCGGGGCATCGCCGGCCGGGACGCGGTCTGGGGCCACCCCGACCTGCTCCCCTCGGACGCCGACTTCGCCGACCCGGTGGCGTTCGCGACCACCTCGACGGACCTCGACGACGAGCTGGCCACCTTCGACTTCACCGCGCCGGGCGGTCCCGAGGAGCAGGCGCCGGGCAGCCGTCCCCGTCCCGACGACACCGAGGGCGACACCGACCGGCCCTGACCGGTCCCGACCAGCCGCGACACCGGCCGGACCGCCCGACTCCCGGGCGGGCCCGGCCGGTCGCCGTTGGTCGGCCGGCGGCGCTGGTCAGGCCAGGTGCGGTGATCCGTCAGGTGCGGATGCCGGTGAGGTGCGGATGCCGGTCAGGCGCGCTGGTCGGGCCGGGTGCGGTGACCGGTCAGGTGCGGTGACCGGAGAGCAGGGCGCGGGTCGCCTCCCAGCCCTCGACGGCCGGGTTGAGGGCGGCCAGGTCGCCCGGGCCGCGCAACCGGTGCCAGCCGGGGGTGACCGCCACGTCGGCCGGGGCGGGGGCCGCGCGCCGCAGGTCCGCCGGCCCGGCCACGTCCAGGTCCAACGCCGGCAGCCACCCGGGTACGGGCAGCCGGGACGCCACCCCGAGCAGCCCCGGACCGCCCTCGACGGGGGCGACGGCGACGGGTCGGCTGGTCAGCGGTCGCAGCAGCTTGCCCAGGACGAGGCCCGGCAGGTCGGGGGCGTCGGCAGCCACCACGGCGGCCTGGTCGTACCCGTCCAGGGCGGCCAGCACGGCGGTGACGGTCGGCTCGGCCACCTCGTACACGGGGGTGTCGGGCCAGCGCACCGCGTCGGCCAGCCAGCGGTCGGCCGGGGTCACCGCGAGCGCGGACTCCACCTCGGCGAGGGTGGCGAACAGGTCCACCACGTCCTCGGCCAGGGCGGTACGCCACTGCGTCGGTTCCACCCCGGGCGGCGACCAGACCACCGGACCGAGCAACGCCACCACCACCCGTCGGACCATTCCCCGACCCTAGTGGGCGCGGTACGGGTGATCGACTCCTGTGGGCCGAAGTAGTGCCCTCGACGCCGCTCGGACACCGCTACCTGCGCCCCGATGAGTTGATCAGCCCAGGGCAGGACGGTCGACGGGTGTGGCGGTCAGCCGGCGATCGGCACGGCGGAGGCGGCGGCGACCCCCTCCAGGTAGCCCCGGGCCCGTTCGGTCTTGGCGTACCGGCCGACCAGGGCCCAGAAGCGGGCGTTGTGGCTCGGCACGATGAGGTGCGCCAACTCGTGCAGCAGCACGTAGTCGAGCACCCAGTCGGGCATCTCCTGGAGCCGGTGCGAGATCCGGATGGTCCGGTCGGCGGGGGTGCAGGAACCCCACCTGCCGTTCTGGTTGGTGACCCAGCGGACGCTGGCCGGCAGGGCGTCGCCACCCTGGTCGGCCAGGTACAGGTTGATCAGGCGCAGGGCCCGGTCGAGCAGTTCGGTGTCGTTACGGGCCAGCCGACCCTCCCGGGCGGCGAGCCGGGCGAGCATCCGGTCGACCCACTCGCTCTCCTCGGCCCGGGAGAACTGGTCCGGAATGAGCACCACGACCCGCTCGCCGTCCCGGTAGGCGGACACCGTGCGTCGCCGGCGCTGACTGCGCCGTACCTCGACGACTGGCTTCCGCGCCGCCGCCATCAGTGGGCCGCGCAGCCGTGGTTTCCTGCCACGATGGAAAGCTAATGCGTACTGACCAGGGGTCCGCAAGGGTCAACACCCCGACACGCGCCCGGAAAATGGTGGTTAGTAGTAAGGAGTCCGAAAAAAACTGGTGGTGACCATGAGCCTGAATCCCCGTCACCCTTCGTGGCGACGTGGCCGGCCACCCTCGGGCGCGATCTCCACCGTAGGTGATCGGCCTCGACCGCGCCGCCGCACCCCCGTCCGGGGGACCTCCCAGAGGGCTTCACACGGCGTGTCCCCGGCAAACTCACTTATCCCGCCTATTTCGGGATGCACACTCTCGACGTCGACTTGCTCACAGTGTCGATGCACCGCTGACATGGAACCGCCCAGACCTGGGTAGGGTCCGCCAACCGGCGGTCACGTGGGTGGCCGCGGAGAAGGACCCGGCGCCGGCGCCCCCACGGCCCGCCGCCGGGAGCACCGCCGGACCGACGTGCCCGGCGGACGAGACGAGGAGGCTACCGTGGCCGACCAGGCCCAGACCTACAACGGTTACTGCGTGAAGTGCAAGGAGAAGCGGGACTTCGAGGGGCACGTCGAGGTTTCGAAGACCGGGATGAACATGGCCAAGGGCAAGTGTCCGGTGTGCGGCACAACAGTGAACCGCATCCTGGGCAAGGCCAAGGTCTGACCAGTCCGGGTACGACGCGGGAGGGGCGGCCCGATGGGCCGCCCCTCCCGCGACTCCGGCCCGACCCGCGACTCCGGCCGAGCAGGCCCGCAGCATCCCATCGGCCCGCCCGTGGCGGCGTTCCGTCGTCCACCACCCGGGGGCAGATCTGTCGGCTGCCCGACATGACTCCCGGTGACCTGTGGATAACTCGCCGAATCCTGTGGACAGCGCTGGATCTGGCGCTGCACACCTGTGGACAACGATCGACGCACCGCAGGGACTCGGTCACGATTCGTCGTCATGAGCCCGCCCCACCCCGTGCCCTCCCGTACCGCGCTGCTGCGTCCCGCCCTGCTGCCGGGCCTGACCCGGCTCTGGCGGGACCGGCACACCCTGCAACTGGGGCTGATGCCCGGCCGGGCCGTCCTGCTGGAGGTGGCCGACTCGCGGGTCACCCGGCTGCTCGACCTGCTCGACGGCACCCGCAGTGAACGCGATGTGCTGGCGGACGCGGCGAGTGCCCGGGTCGATCCGGGCCAGGCCCGGGGGTTGATCGACACCCTGCACGCCGCCGGGCTGGTCGTACCGGCGCACACCCTGCTCCCCCGTGACCTGACCGGCCCCGACCGGACCCGGCTGGCCGCGGAGGCCGGGGCGCTCGCCCTGGCCGCACCCACCCTGCCCGGCACCCCGGCCCAGGTGCTGCGTCGCCGTCGTGTCGCCCGGGTGGTGGTGACCGGGTCGGGCCGGCTCGGTGCGCCGGTCGCCATGGCGCTGGCGCAGGCCGGCGTCGGGCAGGTGGCGGTCGCGCTGACCGGTCCGGTGCAGCCGGGTGACCTGGTGGGCACCGGGCTGGCCGCCGCCGACGTCGGGCGGCCGCTGGCCGACGCGGTCCGGGCGGCCATCGACCGCGCCGCCCCGGGCACCCGCACCCGCCCGGCCGGCCGCCACCGGGTCGAGTTGGTGGTGCAGCTCGGTACGGACCGTCCGGCGAACCTGCTCGCCACCGGGTTCACCAGGCGTCGCCAGCCCCACCTGCTGCTCACCCTGCGGGAGGGGATGCCGGTGGTCGGCCCCCTGGTCCGGCCTCCGGTGGGCCCCTGCCTGCACTGCCTGGAGCTGCACCGCACCGACCGTGACCCGGGCTGGCCCGGGCTGGCCGCCCAGCTCGCCACCGGTCCGGCCGACCACTCCTGCGGCACCGCCACCCTGCTCACCGCCGCCGGTTACGCGGTCGCCGAGGTGCTGGCGCAGCTCGACGGCGGCACCCCGGAGACGGTGGGCTGCACGGTGGAGGTCGGGCCGGGCGGCCGGTTACGCCGTCGGGCCTGGGCCCCGCACCCCGACTGCTCCTGCTCGGGTCGCTGACGCGGGCCACCGCCCGACCAGCGGCAGCCACAGCCGGTCCGGGACGAACCCGGCGGGCCGGCCCGTCCAGGGCAGCGGACGGGCAGCAAACGGGCGGTGCGGGGATGACGGACGGGCGTCGCGGGGACACGGAACGGGGGACGGGGCCACCCAGCCCGGCTTCAGCGCAGCAGCGGGGCCATGAAGTCGGTAACAATGGCCAGGTGACCGACATCCCGCGCCGCGCCGTGTCCCGGACCGCCAAGCTCGCCGCTCTGCCGCTCGGCTTCGCCGGTCGGACCGTCCTCGGGATGGGCAAGCGGGTCACCGGCATCGCCTCCGACGTCATCTCCGCCGAGATCCAGCAACGCACCGCCGAGCAGTTGTTCAGCGTCCTCGGGCAGCTCAAGGGCGGGGCGATGAAGTTCGGCCAGGCGCTGTCGGTGTTCGAGGCGGCGTTGCCGGACGAGATCGCCGCGCCCTACCGGCAGGCGTTGACCAAGCTCCAGGAGGCCGCCCCGCCGCTGCCGGTGGCGAGCGTGCACAAGGTGCTCGCGGAGCAGCTCGGGCCGGACTGGCGGGACCGGTTCGTCGAGTTCGACGACGCCCCGGCCGCGGCGGCGAGCATCGGCCAGGTGCACCGGGCGGTGTGGCGGGACCCGGAGACCGGGGTGTCCCGGTCCGCCGCCGTCAAGATCCAGTATCCGGGCGCGGGGGACGCGCTGCTCGCCGACCTCAAGCAGCTCTCCCGGCTGGGCGGGATGTTCCGCGCCATCCAGCCCGGCCTGGACGTCAAGCCGCTCCTGGCCGAGCTGCGGGAACGGATCACCGAGGAGTTGGACTACGAGCTGGAGGCCGAGTCGCAGCGCGCCTTCGCCGCCGCGTACGCCGACGACCCGGAGATCTTCATCCCGGCGGTGCTCTCGTCGTCACCCCGGGTGCTGGTCACCGAGTGGATCGAGGGAACACCGCTGGCGGACATCATCCGGGAGGGCACCGAGGCGCAGCGCGACACGGCCGGCCGGTTGATGGCGACCCTGCACCTGTCCGCCCCGCCCCGGGCCGGGCTGTTGCACGCCGACCCGCACCCGGGCAACTTCCGGTTGCTGCCGGACGGCCGGCTCGGTGTGATCGACTTCGGCGCGGTGGCCCGGATGCCCGAGGGCACCCCGGAGCCGATCGGCCGGCTGCTCGGGCTGTCGTTGCGCGGCGACGCCGACGCGGTCGTCGCCGGACTGCGCGAGGAGGGCTTCGTCAATCCGACCGAGCCGATCGACGCCCAGGCGCTGCTGGACTACATCCGCCCGATGCTGGACCCGGTGGCGCAGGAGGAGTTCCGGTTCACCCGGGCCTGGCTGCGCGCCGAGGCGACCCGGCTGGCCAGCCCGAAGTCGCCCGCCTTCCAGTTCAGCCGGCAGCTCAACCTGCCGCCGTCGTACCTGCTGATCCACCGGGTGACGCTGGGCTCGATCGGGGTGCTCTGCCAGTTGGAGGCGAAGGCACCCTACCGGGGCATCCTGGAACGCTGGCTGCCCGGCTTCGCCCCGGTCGCCTGACCGGCGACGGCCGACCGGCACGACGCGGGGGCGGTGACCGTGAACCGGTCACCGCCCCCGCGTATCAGTGGTGGTTTCAGAGAACGCCCAGGTCGCGAGCCGACTGGCTCCGGCTGTTCATCGCGACGGTACGGGCGGAACGGTGCGCCTCAGTGCTCGTGGTGGTACGACCGGCCTGAGGCCGGCGCATTCGAGCCCGGGACAACGCTTCGTGGAGTAGTTGCATCTCGGTTCCGTTCGGCAGGTGCAGCATCGGGGTCAACTTTCTCTGGGCCGACGGGTGTCGGCGGTGGGTGGAACGGATCGGGTAGGTCAGGCTGCCAGTCGGACCGCGCTGCGCGAGGTGGCCAGACCACTGGCCGCCAGTCGCGCCTCGGCCTCGACCCGGAGGGCGGCGTCGCGGGCGAGGTCCTCCTTGCGCGGACGGCCCCGGGGCCGCTTACGCGGGACGACCGCGCCACGCTCGAAGATCTCGCCGCCCCAGACGCCCCACGGCTCGGCCCGCTCGACCGCCCCGGCCAGGCACTCGACGCGCAGCGGGCAGTCCCCGCAGAGCGACTTGGCCAGCTCCAGGTCGGTGGGCGAGTCGGAGAACCACAGGTCGGGGTCGAACTTCCGACAGGGCAGGTTCGCCTCCAGCTCGACGCTCACGTCGAGGGGGGCCAACGCCAGACTCATCTCCCGGTCACCTCTCTCTCACTTCGATCTCGTGGATCGCATTTCCGACGTACTTCGACGGGCAAAAAACTGAGGCCGCGGATCCCGGTGAGCGGGTTCCGCGGCCTCGAGGTGAGCCGGTGGTCTGAGTGTCAGACCGGTCTACCTCGAGGTGGAACGCCGCGGACATCCATGCGCTTCTTGGCGACATCGATGCCCAGACCCGTGAAGCCACTGGTCCCCTCGACTCCCGCAGTGGGTGCAACAGTCAGGTTCAGCTCGGCCTGAACCGAGACCTGGTGCACCTGCGGGATCGACGGTCGCGGAGCGGCAAGGGCCACCCACGCAGCCGACAGCGGAGCGCAGGCAGCTGGCATCGCCGCCGGACGCTCATAAGTGATGATCTCCACGGGTGCCACCTCCCTCACGTTCCTCGTGCCGATTCGGACTCAGCCCCCGTGAGCAGCCGTAATGGCGCTGCTCCCGAGGTGCGTCCTGAGGCTATTCCTCGCCACGGGGCGAGGGCAAACGAATTTACGACGAGATTTCGAGAGTTTTCTCCGGGCCGATCTCGTCGACCGTCGCACCGGCCACCAGCGCCAGCACCGCCTCGCCGTACAGGCCGAGTTTGCGCGGGCCGATGCCGGCGATCGCGATCAGCTCCTCGACCCGGCCCGGCCGCCGTTCGGCCAGCGCGACCAGGGTGGCGTCGGTGAAGACCACGTAGGCCGGGACCCGCTGCGCCCCGGCCACCCGGGCCCGCCAGTCGCACAGCCGCTCGTAGAGCTGCTCGTCGATGTCGGACGGGCAGGTGGGGCAGCGGCCCAGCTTGCGGTCGGCGCCGGCGACCAGGGTCGCGCCACAGATCCGGCAGGAGACCACCGGGGCCCGCCGCCGCTCGACCGCCCGCTTCGTCGCGCCCGCACCGCCCGCCCGGCCCGTACCGGCCCGTTCGCCGCCACCGCTGCGGTCCAGCTGGGGCAGGAAGCGCGACGGGCGGCGGGCCCGGCCCCCCGGGGAGCGGGCCGACGCGTACGACAGCCATAGCCACTGCCGGGCCCGGGTGATCCCGACGTAGAGCAGCCGCCGCTCCTCCTCGACCTGCTCCGGGGTGCGGGCGTACGAGGTGGGCAGGGTGCCCTCGGAGAGCCCGACCAGGAAGACCGCGTCCCACTCCAGCCCCTTGGCCGAGTGCAGGGAGGCCAGGGTGACCCCGTCCACCGTCGGCACGTGCTGCTGGGCGGCCCGCCGGGCCAGCTCGTCGTTGAAGTCGGCCAGGCTAACCGGACGCTCCACCGTCGCGGCCTCGCCGATCGGCAGCACCTCGGGGGTGGCCGCGTACTCCTCGGCGAGCTGGACCAGGGCGGCGAGCGCCTCCCAGCGTTCCCGGGCGGCGCCACCTGGCGGGGCGGTGTCGGGCGTCCAGCCGACGGCGGTCAGCGCCTCCCGGACGGCGATCGGCAGCGGCGTCTCGCCCGGGATCGAGCGGGTGGCGGCCCGCAGCGCCACCATCGCCTGGCGGACCTCGGCGCGCTCGAAGAACCGCTCCGCCCCCTGCACCACGTACGGGACGCCGACCTCGGTCAACGCCTTCTCGTACGCCTCGGACTGGGCGTTGGTGCGGAACAGCACGGCGATCTCCTTCGCCGGGGTGCCCCCGTCGACCAGCGTCCGGCAGCGGGCCGCCACCGCGCTCGCCTCGGCCGGCTCGTCGGTGAAGATCCGCAGCTCCGGTTCGGGGCCGGGCGGGCGCTGGCCGTGCAGCTCCAGCCGCAGCCGCGCCTCGGTGCCCCGGGCCTGCCCGATCACCGCGTTGGCCAGCCCGACCACCTGCGGGGTGGACCGGTAGTCGCGGACCAGCCGGACCACCGTGGCCGCCCGGTGCCGG
Organism: Micromonospora humida; assembly: GCF_016901255.1. NCBI lineage: Bacteria > Bacillati > Actinomycetota > Actinomycetes > Micromonosporales > Micromonosporaceae > Micromonospora > Micromonospora humida. The sequence goes on along the minus strand of NZ_JAFEUC010000011.1, from coordinate 44,367 downwards.
CGCGGGAAGTCGATCAGGTACGCCGAGGTGGCCCCGGTGAACGAGTAGATCGTCTGGCTGGCGTCACCGACCACTGTCACGTCGTCCCGGCCGCCCAGCCAGGCGTCGAGCAGCCGCTGCTGGAGCGGGTTGACGTCCTGGTACTCGTCGACGACGAAGTGCCGGTACTGGCCGCGTACCTGCTCGGCGACGTCCGGGTGCTCCTCGATGCCCCACACCGCGGCGCGCAGCATGTCCTCGAAGTCGATCACCCCGGAGGAGCGTTTCAGCCGCTCGTACGCGGTGAACACCTCGGCCACCCTCGCCGGCTCGTACGGCGTCTCGCGCAGCGCCCTGCTCGCGGCGACCACGTACTCCCCCGGCTCGACGAGCGACGACTTGGCCCACTCGATCTCGCCGGCCAGGTCCCGGGCGGCGGCCCGGTCGGCCCGCATGCCGACCTTGGCGGCGGCCAGGGTCACCACCCGGACCTTGCTGTCCAGCAGCTCCGGCATGGCCCGCCCGGACAGCAGCCGGGGCGCGAAGTAGCGCACCTGGCGCAGCGCCGCCGCGTGGAACGTCCGGGCCTGCACGCCCGGCACCCCGATCAGGGCCAGCCGGTGCCGCATCTCGGCGGCGGCCCGCGCGGTGAAGGTGACCGCCAGCACGTGCCGGCCGACGATCTCGCCGGTCAGCACCCGGTGGGCGATCCGGGAGGTCACCGCGCGGGTCTTGCCGGTGCCGGCGCCGGCCAGCACGCAGACCGGGCCGGCCGGGGCGGTCACCGCCGACCGCTGCTCCGGATCCAGCCCGGCGAGCACCGCCTCCGCCGCCGAGTGAACCACCACAGCGAGGAATCATTCCAGCTCCGGCTGATGTTGTACCGGTCAGCCCGGCCTGACCCGGCGGGCGCGACGACCTCTGGAGGATCCGACGATGTTGACCATGTATTCCACCCCGTGGTGCGGCTACTGCCACCGGCTGAAGTCGCAGCTGGACCGGGAAGGCATCGGGTACGAGGTGGTCGACATCGAGCAGGACCCGAAGGCCGCGGAGTTCGTGATGGGCGTCAACGGTGGCAACCAGACCGTGCCGACGCTGCGCTTCGCCGACGGCAGCGCCCTGACCAACCCCTCGATCAACCAGGTCAAGCAGCACCTGGCCACGATCGCGGGCTGAGCCCGCCCCCGCTTCACGCAGCGGCCGACCCCCACCGGGGCCGGCCGCTGCGTCGTGTCGCGGGGGTCAGCGCCCGGGCAGCCGGTCGGCGGTCGGGTCGGGCAGCGGACGGCGGGGGGCCGGGATGCGGGCCACGGGCGGTGTCGTGGGCGGGACCGGCGGCTTCGGCGGGACCGGCGGGGTGAGCCGACGTCCCCGCCAGAGCCACAGGCCGGCGGCTGTGGTGACCACCCCGACGAGCACGAAGAGCAGCCGGTAGTCGAACACGCCGACGAGCAGCGCCCCCGCCCCGATGGAGACGGCCTGCGGCCCGCTGACCAGCGCCTCGGAGGCGGCGGTGACCCGACCGAGCAGCCCCGGCGGGGTACGCCGTTGGACCAGCGTGGTCAGCCCCACCATGGTCAACGGCAGGGACAGCCCGGCGAGCAGCAGGGCCAGCACGCCGAGCCGGAGGTCCGGCCAGGCCAGGATCAGCGCGGCCGGGCCGAACAGGGTCACCCCGACGGCGAGCGCGCCCAGTTCGCCGACCCGGCGCACCACCGTCGACGAGAGCAGGCCGCCCACCAGGCCGCCGATCCCCTGCACGGCGATCAGCACCCCGACGAAGGCGGCGTCTCGGCGCAGCCCCTGGTCGACGTACGCGAAGATCAGTGATTCGGTGAAGCCCATCACGAGCGAGCCCAGGCCGTAGCCGAGCAGGGCCCGGCGCAGGGCGGCCTCGTGGGTCAGGTGGCGCAGCCCCGCCCCCAGCTCGGCCGGCCAGCGCAGGGCCGCGGCGGCCGGCGGGTGCTCGGTCACCCGGAGCAGTCCCACCACGGCGGCGGCGACCACGAACCCGGTCATCGCCAGGCTGGTCAGCAGCCAGCCGCCGACCGTGGCGTAGAGGGCCGCGCCGGCCAGCGGGCCACCGAGGCGCAGGCCCTGCCGCACGGTCTGCAACGCCCCGTTCGCGTCGGCCAGCAGCTCGCTCGGCACGAGCTGGCGCAGCAGGCCGCTCAGGGTCGCGTGCAGGGTCAGGTAGGACAACCCGTAGCAGGCGGCCACCACGTAGATGATCCACACGTCGGCCCGGTCGCGGACCGCGAACAGCGGGCTGAGCAGCAGGGCCGTGCCCAGGTTCGCGACCACGAAGAACGGCCGGCGGCGGTAACGGTCGACCACCCAGCCGATCAGCGGGGCCAGCATCATCGGCGCGATGATCGCGAAGATGGTCGCGCCGGCCAGCCCGTCGGAACCGGTCAGGTCCTTGACCCAGATGGCCAGGGCGAGCAGCAGCATCGACTCGGCCGCCATGCTGGCCAGCAGCGCGACGAAGAGCAGACGGAAGTCGGGGCGGCGCAGGACGGTGCGCATGGATTCCCTCCGGCGGGGGGTGGCGTCCGGCTGGACGCGTACGGGGGAACTGCCGCCGGCGGGGACGGCGTCGTCCCGGGCCCGGCTGACACGTTCCACAGTCGTCTTTCTGTCGCAAGACACGCCCTCGCCGGGACCTCCGACGCCGGTCGCGCCGTCCATACTGACCGTGGGGGTCGAGTTTCATACAGTTACCGTCGCGTCTCGTGGCGGTCTACGGAATCGAGGACACCGTGCCTCCTGCCGTACCGAGCCCGATCCTGCGTCGCCGCAGGCTCGGCACTGACCTGCGTCGCCTGCGCGAGGCGGCGGGACTCACCGGCGACCAGGTGATCGAGCGCATCGGCTGGGCGTCGGCGTCGAAGCTGTCCCGGCTGGAGAACGGCCGCAGCCGGCCCGACCCGGAGGACGTGGCCGTCCTGCTCGACCTCTACCGGGCCGCCCCCGCCCTGCGGGAGGAGCTGCTGGTCATCACCGAGGAGGCCGGCGACATGCGCGCCTGGCGCAGGTCGTACCCGGTGATGACCCAGCAACAGCTGGGCTGGGCGGAGCTGGAGGCGGGCTGCGCCCAGATCCGCGAGTACAACCCGGTCCTGGTGCCGGGGCTGTTGCAGACCGAGGGGTACGCCCGGCTGCGGATCGTCTCGGCCAACGCCGCCGCCGCGTCGACCGACCCGTCCACCGGGGACGACCCGGAGACCGAGGTCAAAGCACGGTTGGGCCGGCAGTCCCTGCTGGACCGCCCGGACGGTCCCCGCTACACGGCGGTGTTGGAGGAGGCGGCGCTGGGCCGCCGGGCCTGCCCGCCGGACGTGCTGCGCGACCAGCTCGCCCACCTCTGCGAGCTGGCCATACTGCCGAACGTGACGCTGCACCTGCTGCTGCGCGACACCCGGATCGGCGAGTTCTACCTGCCGCCGACGGCCTTCTCGCTCTACCGGTTCACCGATTCGCAGGACCCGGAGACGCTGGCGATCGAAGGAGGCTTCATCGACGTCATGTCGACCGAGGCATCTACGGTAAATCGCTATAAAGTGACGTTTGAGTGGTTATGCTCGGCGGCGCTCTCCGCATCGGACACCCTTACCTGGCTCTTCGCGGCGACGGGACGGCTGACCGACACGGCAGCCTCGTCCTCGACGGCCCCGGGTCCGACAGCAGCGCCGGCCCAACGCCGCCGACAACCTGGGCGCCTGACGGAGCGGTGACACACCGACCCGTCGGGGCCGGGCGACCGCCGCTCGTTTCGTCGAAGCAGTTCCAGGAACCAGGAGCAGAACCATGAACGAGATCCAGACCGTGCCCGCCGACCTGCGCTGGCACAAGAGCAGCCGAAGCCAGACCTCCAACTGCGTGGAGGTCGCCCGGCTGCGCACCGCGACGACCGAGGTGGCACTGCGGGACAGCAAGGACCCGGACGGCCCGGTGCTGCTGTTCCCGCGCGCCGGCTGGCTCGGCTTCCTCCGGGGCACCAGGGACGGCCAGTTCACCCTCGACTGATCCGGTCACCGCAGCGGGGCCGTCGGCAGCCTGCCGACGGCCCCGCGTCGTCGCGCCGCCACACCCGTCGACTCCGCCCGGCGACCTGCCTGAGCAGGCATCGGATGATCGGACAGGACCCGGTCGAAGGCCGGCGATTCCCTTGCCGGGAGCAGCGGCGGGCGTAACATGACGATCCAGTGACGTGGAAGTTCCACACCGTAGCCGGCCATCCGCGGTCCGTCCGGAGACCACCATGCGTTACCTGATCGTCCGCACCGACATCCGCACCGCCGCCGACATCGACCTCGCCGCCACCTGGGCCGGCGGAGGTTGCCTACGCAACGAAACCACCACCCCCGAACTGCGCCGCCAGACCGTGCACGCCGAGGACCGGGACGCCGCCCTGCTACTGGCCCGGGCCCTGTCCACCGTAGGCGCCGTCCGCGCCGGTCGGCAGCGGGTCAAGGTGCTGCCGCTCGGCGAACCCGGCCGACGGCACCGGAACCCGCCCGGCTGACCCGCCGTCCGTCGTGGCCGGTCCGGCCCGCCGGGTCGACTCCCCGCCCGGCCACGACGGCCCGCGTTCCCGGCCCGGGGCCCGTCGCGGCAACGACGGCCCGGGGCCGGGACCGGTCAGCAGTGGCCGTCGAGCCAGCGGTGGATCAGGAACAACGCGATCGACGACGGCGGCGGCAGGATCACCCGGTCGCCGTCCCCGGCGTCCACCGCCCGACCGGCCAACACCGCGCCGATGTCCCGCCGGGTGAACCAGCGGGCGTACGCGATCTCCGTCGGGTCGACCCGCACCGGCTCCCCCGGGTCCGCCTCGGCCAGGTAGCCCAGCATCAGCGAGCCGGGGAACGGCCAGGCCTGACTGCCCGCGTACGTGATCCGCTCGACCCCGACGCCGACCTCCTCGCGGACCTCGCGCAGCACGGCCGCCTCGGCGGACTCCCCCGGCTCGACGTACCCGGCGAGGCAGGAGAACCGCCGCTGCCCCGGGGTCCGTGGCCAGGCGGCGTTGTTGCCGAGCAGGCAACGCCCGTCCGGGCCGTCCACGCCGTCGTGCACCAGGACGATCATCGCCGGGTCGGTACGCGGCCACATCCGGTCACCGTCCGTGCCCACCCGGGTCCAGCCGCCCTCGGCGACCTCGGTCCGGTGCCCCGACCGGGGTGACCAGCCGTGCCCCAGGTGCCAGTTGACCAGGGCGAGCGCGGTGGTGAAGATCCCCGCGTCCCGGTCGTCGAGCAGGTGGCCGATCTCCCGCAGGTTGGCCTCCCGGGTGCCCGGCAGCTCGGGCAGCGGGGCGTCCACCGCGAAGACCGGCACCCCGTCCGGCTCCACCCCGAGAAAGAGCGGGTACGCCTCCCCCGGCGCGCCGACCTCGGCGGCGTCCCGCAGCACCAGCACCGGCGGGTTCGCGTCGGCACGCACCAGCGCCCGCCCGTCCCGGGTCGAGTCCAGCACCAGCACCCGGGCCCGCTGCCACGCCTGCGCCAGCCACTGCGGGTCGGTACGCCGGTGCGCCGCCCGGTCCAGGGTGGACCGGGCCAGTGGCGGCGCGGTCTCCCCGCTCACGCCGACTCCGTCCGGACCGGGGTGAGGGCGGCCAGCGGACCGGCGATCCGTTCGGCGTCACCGAGCACCACCACCACCGCCCCCGCCGGAGCGAGGTAACGGGCACCCACCTCGGCGACGTCGTCGACGGTGACCTTCGCCAGCCGGGCGGCGTGCTCGGCGAGGAAGTCCAGCCGCAGCCCGCTGCCCGCGTACGCGCTGGTCAGGGCGGCCAGCCCGGCCTGGGTGGAGATGCCGAGCTGGAGCGTGCCCAGGGCGTACTGGCGGGCCTGTTCCAACTCGTCGGTCCCGGGCGGCAACGAGGCCAGCCGGCCCAACTCGTACGTGGTCTCCAGCAGGGCCGGCCCGGTCACCTCGGTGGCCACCTCGGCCCCGGCGACCAGCACCGACCCGGCCACCGAATGCTCGACCGAGGAGTGCGGGCCGTAGGTGTAGCCCTTGTCCTCCCTGATGTTCTCCGTCCAGCGGGACGAGAAGTACCCGCCGAAGATCAGGTTCGCCAGTTGCAGCGCGGCATGGTCCGGATGGGTCCGGGGCACCGCCGGCAACGCGATCCGCAGCGACGACTGCACCGAACCGGGCCGGTCCACCAGCAGCAGCGGACCGGGTTCCAGCGGCGGCGCGGGCGGCAACGTGGCGCCCCGGCTGTCCCCCGTCCAACCGCCCAGCGCCTTCTCCGCAGCATCCAGCGCGCGTTCCGGCTGCACGTCGCCGACCAGCACCAGCACCCCCTCGGCCGGGTGCACCCGCTCGGCGTGCAGCCGGCGCAACGCCGCCGGCCGGACCGCGCGGACCTGCTCCGGCTCCGGGGTCTGCACCGCGTACGGGTGCCGGCCGTACATCCGCCGCAGCAGCGCCGTCCGGGCCAGGTGGGCGGGCTGGCTCAGCGCCACCTGGATCCGGTCCACCAGCCGGTCCCGCTCGGTCTGCACCCAGTCGGCCGGGTAGCTGGCGTCGGTCAGCACGTCGGCCAGGATCTCCAGCATCCGGTCCAGCCCGGTGACCAGGCCCGCGCCGGAGAGCATCAACCGGTCCGGGTCCGCCCCGGCCGAGAGCCCACCGCCGACCTTCTGCAACTCGGCGGCGATCTCGGTGGCGGTACGGGTGCCGGTGCCGGCCAGCACCGTCTCGGCGAGCATCGCGCCCCGGGCCAGGTGGGTCCGGCCGAACGGCATCCACAGCCGCAGCTCGACCAGGGGTACGGCGGGCCGACGTACCGCGATCACGGTGAGCCCGTTGGGGAGCCGCCGCTCGGCCTGCCGGGGCAGCTTCAGCCGCCGGTTCGGCCCCAGCGGCGGAAGTGCCCGGTTGGCGGTGGTCACGGTGTTCCCTTCATTCGCGACTGCGGGGCTCGCAAACCCGGCTCACTCCTCGCGCTCATCGGGCACCTCCGGGGATGACCTCGATGGAGGCGCGGCGTTCCGGGCGCAGGGTGGCGGCGGCGGCGCGGACCTGGTCCTCGGTGACCTCGCCGACCAGCCGGGGCAGGTCGTTGAGCAGGCCCGGCTCGCCGCGCTGCTGCTCCAGCACCGCCATCCGCAGCGCCCGGCCGAGCACCGCGTCGGTGTCCCGCAGCAGGTGGGTGGCCATCCGCGCCTGGGTGCGGGCCAGTTCGCCGTCGGTCAGTCCGTCGGTGGCCAGCCGGTCCAGTTCCTCGTCGATGGTGCGCAGCGCCTTGTCGACGTCGCCGCCGGGCGGCAGGTGCGCCTGGAGCAGCAGTGCGGTGGGGTCGCGGACGTCGAACGGGTCACCCATGAAACCGAGGTAGCCGCCGAGGCCGGTGACGCTGCGGTCCCGCTGCACCATCCGCTCCACCAGCCGGGAGGCGTCCCCGTCGGTGAGCACCTCGGCGAGCACCACGTAGGGCAGGTAGCCGGCGAAGTCGCCGACCGGGTCGGGCACCCGCCACGCCGAGGCCACCGCCGGCAGCGGCGCCAACTGGTCGGTGTACGCGGTGCGCCGCTCGACGGTCAGGTCGGGCTCGGTGAAGTCGGGTCGCTCCGGGGCGGGGCGGGCCGGCACGTCGCCGAAGTGCCGTTCGACCAGGGCGGTCGCCTCCGCGACGTCGATGTCCCCGCTGACCGCGAGCACGGCGTTGCCGCTGGCGTAGTAGCGGCGGAAGAAGTCGGCGGCGTCGGCGACGGTGGCCGACTCCAGGTCGTCGAAGGAACCGTAGCCGTCGTGCGCGTTGGGGAAGGTGTCGAACATCACCGGCGGCAGGGTCAGCCAGGGGAACCCGCCGTACGGCCGGTTGAGGACGTTGACCCGGATCTCCTCCTTGACCACGTCGACCTGGTTGCGCAGGTTCTCCTCGGTCAGCCGGGGGCCGCGCATCCGGTCGGCCTCCAGGAACAGCGCCCGTTCCAGGGCGTTGCCGGGAAGCGTCTCGTAGTAGTCGGTGTAGTCCAGGTGGGTGGAGCCGTTGAAGGTGCCGCCGGCACCCTGCACGTGCCGGAAGTGGGCCAGTTTCTCCAGGTTCTCCGAGCCCTGGAACATCAGGTGCTCGAAGAGGTGGGCGAAACCGGTACGCCCCTGCGGCTCGGAGCGGATGCCGACGTCGTAGACCACCGCCACGCCGATCACCGAGGCGCTGCGGTCCGGGGTGAGCACCACCCGTAGGCCGTTGTCGAGGGTGAACCGCTCGACCGGGTATTTCGTCGCTGGAATTCTCGCTCTCCGGGTCGGCACGTGATCGACCCTAGCGTGTCGCCAGCGGTGACACGGCCGTCCTCGGCCTGCGTCTCAGTGCGACACCGCGACGGGCAGCGCGGTGACCCGGGGCAGCACCTCCGCGCCGACGCGTTCCGCCTCCTCCCGGTGCGGCCAGCCGGAGAGGATGAACTCGTCGACGCCGCTGTGGGCGTACTCGTCGATCCGGGCGGCGACCTCGGCGTAGCTGCCGACCAGGGCGGTGCCCGCGCCCTCGCGGACCAGGCCGATGCCGGCCCACAGGTTCGTCGCGACGGCGAGGCGTCCGCTACCGCCGCCGTGCAGCGCGGTCATCCGGGCCTGGCCGACGGAGTCCATCCGGCCGAACCGGGCCTGGGCGGCGGCGATCCGCTCCGGGCTCATCCCGGCCCGCAGCCGGTCGGCCTCGGCCCACGCCTCGGCGGCGGTGTGCCGGGCGATGACGTGCAGCCGTAGCCCGGTGCGCAGGGTACGGCCCAGCTCGGCGGCGCGGGCCCGAACCCGGGCCACCCGGGTGGCGATCGCCGCCGGCGGCTCGCCCCACATCAGGTACGCGTCGGCCTGCCGGGCGGCGACCGCCTCGGCGGCCGGGGACGCGCCACCGAGGTAGACCGGCGGCGGGTCGGCCAGCGGGCGGGCGAGCCCGCCGCCGTCGACCCGGTAGTGCTCACCGGCGAAGTCGAACGGGCCGCCGCGCCAGGAGCGGCGGAGCACCTCGATGAACTCACCGGTACGCGCGTAGCGGGCGTCGTGGTCGAGGAAGTCGCCGTACGCCCGCTGCTCGGTGGGGTCGCCGCCGGTGACGACGTTGAGCGCGAGCCGGCCGCCGGAGACCGCCTGGAACGCCTCGGCCTGCTGGGCGACCAGGGTGGGCAGGGCGAAGCCGGCGCGCACGGCGACCAGCAGGCCGATCCGCTCGGTGTGCTGGGCGACCGCCGCGCAGACGATCCACGGGTCGGGGCAGCCGGAGCCGACCGGGGTGAGCAGGGCGCTGAATCCGTGCGCCTCGGCGGCCCGCGCCACCTCGGTCAGATATCCGACGGTGGCGACCCGCGCGTGCCGGGCCGCACCGGCGGTGACGGTGGCTGCGCCGGCCTGGTCGCCGTCGCCGGAGGTGGGGAGGAACCAGTGGAAGGTCATGTCGGCAGCCCTCTCGCCGTGTCCCGCCCGGTGTACCTCGCCGGGGGCAGCTAAACCTATCAAGAAGGTAGGAAAACCAGGAATATCCGAGACTCGAAATCTCATCATGCGGACGGGGCTTGACGCCGCTGGAGCCCTGACCCACTCTTCCTACCAACTAAATAGGAATACTGCGGATTGGACAGATGATGAGACGGCTCCCCTTCCGTCGGCTGCTCTCCCTCGCCACCCTCGCCGCCGTCGGCGTGGCCACGATGGGAACCACCGCCGCGTGCGGCGACGACGACAGCGCCGGCGGCGACTCCGGTCCCGTCACGCTGCGGCTGGGCTACTTCCCCAACATCACGCACGCCCCGGCCGTGGTCGGCGTCGAGAAGGGCATCTTCGCCGAGAAGCTCGGCAGCGACGTCAAGCTGGAGACCAAGACCTTCAACGCCGGCCCGGCCGCCATCGAGGCGATCTTCTCCGGCGCGCTCGACGCCACGTACATCGGCCCGAACCCGACGGTGAACGCCTTCTCCAAGTCCAAGGGCGAGGCCGTCCGGGTCATCTCCGGCGCCGCCTCCGGCGGGGTCGCCCTGGTGGTCAAGCCCGGGATCACCTCGGTCGAGCAGTTGCGCGGCAAGAAGATCGCCACCCCGCAGCTCGGCAACACCCAGGACGTCGCCCTGCGCTACTGGCTCAAGGAGAAGGGCCTCAAGACCACCAAGGAGGGCGGCGGTGACGTCAAGATCGTCCCGCAGGAGAACGCCCAGACGGTCGAGACCTTCTCCAGCGGCTCGATCGACGGCGCCTGGGTGCCCGAGCCGTTCGTCTCCCGGCTGGTCAACGCCGGCGGCACGGTCCTCGTCGACGAGCGGGACCTCTGGCCGGACAAGAAGTTCGTCATCACCAACCTGATCGTCTCCACCAAGTTCCTCAAGGCCCACCCCGAGACGGTCAAGAAGCTGGTCGAGGGGCAGGTCGCGGCGAACGACTTCGTCAACACCAAGCCGGACGACGCCCAGCAGGCCATCTCCGACCACATCGGCAAGATCACCGGCAAGCCGCTGGACCTGAAACTGATCAAGCAGGCGTGGCCCACCCTGCTGTTCACCAACGACCCGATCGCGTCCTCGCTCAAGACCGGGCTCGACCACGCCGTCGCGGTCGAACTGACCCAGCCGGTCGACCTCAACGGCCTCTACGACCTGAAGTACCTCAACGAGGTGCTCAAGACGCAGGGCCAGGCCGAGGTCACCCAGCCGTGACGTCGACCACGACGCCGCCGCAGAGCGCGACCACCGCGGTCGCGCTCTCCGGCGTGACCAAGGTGTACGGGCGCGGGACGAACGCCGTCCTAGCCCTGGACGGGGTCAGCCTCGACGTCCGGCCCGGGGAGTTCGTCTGCCTCGTCGGCGCGTCCGGCTGCGGCAAGAGCACCCTGCTCAACCTCGTCGCCGGGCTGGACCGGGCACAGGGCGGCACCATCACGGTGGCCGACGACGCCCACCCCGGCCTGATGTTCCAGGAGCCGGCGCTCTTCCCGTGGCTGACCGTCGAGGCCAACGTCGAGGTGCCGTTGAAGCTGCGCGGGCTGCCCCGGGCCGAGCGTCGGGAGAAGGTGGCTGAGCTGCTGAGCACCGTCCACCTGTCCGACTTCGGCCGCAAGCGCCCGCACGAGCTGTCCGGCGGCATGCGGCAGCGGGTCGCCCTGGCCCGCACCCTCGCCCTGGACACCCCGGTCCTGCTGATGGACGAGCCGTTCGGCGCCCTCGACGCGATGACCCGGGACATCCTGCACGACGAACTCGAACGGATCTGGACCGAGCGGCAGCTCACCGTGCTGTTCGTGACGCACAACGTCCGGGAGGCGGCCCGGCTCGCCGACCGGATCATCCTGCTCAGCAGCCGCCCCGGGCGGATCATCTGGTCCACGGAGGTGACCGTGCCCCGACCCCGGCGCATCGACTCCCCCGAGATCGCCGCGATCGCCTCCGAGGTCACCGACCGACTCCGTACCGAGGTGGGCCGCCATGGCAAATGACACCCTGACCGGCGCGGCCCGCACCGACGCGGAGATCTCCGGGCTCGACGCCCTGGAGATCGCCGGCCGGGAGAAGGAGGTCTCCCGGGGGGCCCGGCTCTGGGCGTCCACCTGGCCCAAGCTCGCCGCGCTCGCCATCGCCATCGGGCTCTGGCAGGTGGTGGTCTGGAGCGGGTGGAAGCCGCCGTACTCGCTGCCCGGCCCGGTCACCGTCGCCGAGGAACTGGCCCGGCAGGCCGGCGGCCGGCAGCTCTGGGACGGACTCGCCACCACGCTGCAACGGGCCGCGCTCGGGTACGTCTTCTCGGTCGCGGTCGGCCTGCTCGTCGGCCTGGCGGTGGCCCGGTCGAAGGTGCTGCGGGCGGCGATCGGCTCGATGATCACCGCGTTGCAGACGATGCCGTCGATCGCCTGGTTCCCGCTGGCCATCCTGCTGTTCGAGCTGAGCGAGAAGGCGATCTTCTTCGTGGTGGTGCTCGGTGCCGCGCCGTCCATCGCCAACGGGGTGATCAGCGGCGTCGACTACGTGCCGCCGCTGCTGGTCCGGGCCGGGCGCAACCTCGGCGCCCGGGGGCTGAACCTCTACCGGTACGTCATCGCGCCGGCCGCGCTGCCGGCCATCGTCGCCGGGCTCAAGCAGGGCTGGGCCTTCTCCTGGCGCAGCCTGATGGCCGGTGAGCTGCTGGTGGTCGGCATCTCGCAGACGTCACTGGGTGCCCAGCTCACCTACTCCCGGGAGTTGTCCGACGCACCCTGGCTGCTCGCCACGATGATCGTCATCCTGGTCGTCGGGCTGGTGGTCGACGCCGCGTTCGGGGCGGCCGACCGGGCGATCCGCCGTCGCTGGGGCGTGCTGGACCAGGCTGGTCAGTGACGTGTACATCTCCGCGCGCAGCGATTACGCGCTCCGGGCCATGCTCGCCGTCGCCGCAGGCGGCGATGGCGAGCCCATCCGCCCCGACGGCGGTGACGGCGACGGCCGACCCGACGGCCGTCCCGACGGCGGTGGGGAGCTGGTCAAGGCGGCGAGTCTGGCGCGGGCGCAGGGCATCCCGCTGAGCTTCCTCCAGGGCATCCTGCTCGACCTGCGCCGCGCCGGCCTGCTGCACAGTCACCGGGGCACCGAGGGCGGCTACGCGTTGACGCGTCCCGCCTCGGAGATCAGCGTCGGGGACGTGCTGCGCGCCGTCAGTGGTTCGCTGACCACCGTACGGGGGCTGCCCGCCGAGGACGCCGGCTACCACGGGGTGGCCGCCGGCCTGCGCGACGTGTGGCTCGCGGTGGACGGCGCGATCGCCGTGGTGGTGGACCGGACCACGCTGACCGACCTGCTCATCCACCAGGAGCAGGCCCCGGCCCGCTGACGCCGGTCGCCCGTCGACCCGGGCCGCCCGTCCGGCCGTCGGTCCCCCAGGACCCGACGGTCGGACGGGACGCCCGGACCTACCGCCCCCACCGGCCCCCGCGGGAGGCTCAGCCGGCGGTCAGCTCGACCGTCGGCGGACGCCCCTCGTCGGGGCTGTGCAGTTCGACCAGCCCGGCCGGGGCGGCGCGCCCCGGCCTCGGGTGCCAGGGTGCGAACGCCGCGACCATGGCGAGCAGGAGCCCGGCACCCGCTACGGCGAACACCACCAGTAGCTCGCGCCCCGCTCCCGACTCAGCGTCGCCCCCCATGGTCACCCCTCCCGTGCCCGGCCGTGCCGGCCGGTTCTTCCCCCGGGAGCAAGCTTCGACCAGTCGGGTCGATTGGAACAGTCACCGATCGGACGCAATAGAGCCGGCAAGCCGACCGACCCGGACGCATGATCACCGAGGGTCCACACCCGACCCCGTACCGTCCCCGAACTGCGACGACACGCGCCACGCGCCAGACCCGACTGCAAGATCAACACGCCTGGGCCGATGGTGCGGTCACCCGGCCAGCCGTCACCACAACATCGGCCCACTTGAGTCGATCTTCGCCGAGTGGTCGCCCCCGGGCGCGCCAGCGGCGGGACCGGGAACGCGCGGCGGTCAGGCGGTCAGGCGGTCCGGGGGCGACGCGGACGGCGGGACCGGCCCGAGGTCCGGTGCGGACGGCCACCCTCGCCGCCGCCACCGACGGCGGCCCGCGAACGGCCACCCTCGCCACCGGCAGCATGGGACCGACCGCCCTCGCCACCGGCACGGGACCGGGCAGCCGGGGCGGGCTGCGGGACGACGATGGTCACCGGCACGCCGGACGGCTCACGGGCACCGGTCACCCGGGCCAGCGCGCCGTCGCCGAGGCGCACCTGGGTCGACTGCGGGGAGATGCCGGCGATGCTCATCAGCCGGGAGACGTCCCGGCGCTGCTCCGGCAGGACCAGGGTCACCACCTGACCGGCCTCACCGGCCCGCGCGGTCCGGCCACCCCGGTGCAGGTAGTCCTTCGCCTCGGTCGGCGGGTCCACGTTGACCACCATGTCGAGGCCGTCGACGTGGATGCCCCGGGCCGCCACGTCGGTGGCGACCAGGGCGGTCACCTGACCGGTGCGGAACTGCTCCAGGATGCGGGTGCGCTGCGGCTGGGACTTCCCCCCGTGCAGCGCCGCGGCGCGTACGCCCTTGGCGAGCAGTTGCCGGGCCATCCGGTCGGCGCGGTGCTTGGTCGCCATGAACAGGATGGTGCGGCCCTCACGGGCGGCGATCTGGGTCAGCGCGGCGGGCTTGTCGGCCGCGTCGACGTGCAGGACGTGGTGGGTCATCGCGGTCACCGTGGCGGTGCCCGGGTCCACCGAGTGCGACACCGGGTTGCTGAGGAACCGGCGCACGAGGCGGTCCACCCCGCCGTCCAGGGTCGCCGAGAAGAGCATCCGCTGGCCGTTCGGGGCGACCTGCTCCAGCAGCTTGGTCACCTGCGGCAGGAAGCCCATGTCGGCCATCTGGTCAGCCTCGTCGAGCACGGTGATGGCGACCTGGTCGAGCCGGGCGTCACCCCGGTTGATCAGGTCGTGCAGCCGGCCCGGGGTGGCGACCAGCACCTCGGCACCGGCGCGCAGGGCGTCCGCCTGCCGTTGCAGGGAGAGCCCACCGACCACGGTGACACAGCGCAGCCCCAGCGCCCGGGCGTACGGGGTGAGTGCCGTGGTGACCTGGGCGGCCAGTTCACGGGTGGGGACCAGCACCAGGGCGAGCGGACGGCCGGGGCGGGCCCGGTTACCGGCGGTGCGGTGCAGCAGCGGAAGCCCGAAGGCGAGGGTCTTGCCCGAGCCGGTGCGGCCCCGGCCGAGCACGTCCCGGCCGGCCAGCGAATCCGGCAGGGTGGCCGTCTGGATCGGGAACGGCTCGGTGATGCCCTGCTTGGTCAGCTCGGCGAGCAGCGCCGGCGCGAGGCCGGTCGCGGCGAAGGTGGGAATGGTCATGGTCATGCGGAATGCCTTCCTCGACGCGGCACGTGTCGAGGGAGGGCGCCGGGAACCGGCGCGGTCGCCGACGGAGCAGTCCGTCGGGGACTCACAAGCACGAACCGATGGGATACGGGCCGGTCCGCCGCAGCACGCCGCGTCCCGCCGGAGCGGGGGGCGGCGCGGCGGACCGGTCCGTCACCAGGTCCGGAGGACCCGGTGGGTGTTACCGGTCGATCCGAAGATCAGAGCGGGCGGATGTTCTCCGCCTGCGGGCCCTTCTGGCCCTGGGTCACCTCGAACTCGACCCGCTGGTTCTCGTCCAGGCTCCGGTAGCCGGAGGACTGGATCGCCGAGAAGTGGGCGAAGACGTCGGCGCCGCCGCCGTCCGGGGTGATGAAGCCGAAGCCCTTGTCAGCGTTGAACCACTTGACGGTGCCAATTGCCATCTGTTTCGTCTCCTTGACGGAACGTCGGACCCGCACCTGTTGCGGGCCCGAAGAGCAGCGCTCCGCGCGGGGTGCGCGAATCGCCTGTTGTTTTTGGTCGCCCCGCCCGGAGAGCTCCGGACACAACAAAGAGCGCCTGGGGCCACAATCCGCCAGGCGCACACAGAGTCTCTGGAAACCAAAACTGCAACAAGAACAACCTACCACGGATCTCCCGCCGCGCCACCCCCCACCGGATTTTCCGGCAACCCGGCGATGATCGCGGTCAGCCCGTCGGCGTCCAGCAGGTCGGCCGGGCGCACCGTCACCCCCTCCCGGACGTAGTGGAAGGCGGCCCCCACCCGGTCCACCGGCACCCCGGCCAGCTCCGCCCAGGCCAGCCGGTAGACGGCGAGCTGCACCGCGACCACCCCGGCCTCCGCGCCGGTCGGCTGCCGTCCGGTCTTCCAGTCGACCACGTCGTACCGGCCGCCGGGGCGGGAGAAGACGGCGTCCATCCGGCCCCGGACGACCACCCCGGCCAGCACTGTGGCGAACGGCACCTCCACCTCCACCGGCACCCGGTCGGCCCACTCGCTGGCCAGGAAGCGCTCCTGGAGCTCGGCCAGCGCCCCGTCGGGCGCGGCGTCCGCGTCGGCGGCACCCGGCAACTCGTCCACGTCGAGCAGCCGGTCGATCCCGAACCGGGACTCCAGCCAGGCGTGGAAGGCGGTGCCCCGCCGGGCGTACGGGCTGGGCGGGGTGGGCATCGGCCGGCGCAGCGTACGGGCCAGTTGGGCCGGGTCCCGGCGCAGGGCCACCAGCTGGGTCACCGACAGGTGGTCGGGCAGCGTCACCTCGACCGCCTCGGCCTGCCGCAGCAGCTCCGCCCGCTCGGCCAGGAGCAGGTCCGCCTCCCGCCGCCACCGCACCACCTCCGGATCGGGCTCCGGACCGGCCGCCTGCGGATCAGCCGCCTCCCCGCCCGTCACCTGCGGGCCCGCCGGCTGCGGATCAGCCAGGTCACCGCTGGCCGGGGCGGGCGCACGGCGGGCCGCGTCGGGGTCGGCGAGGAAGCGGCGGACCAGGGCCGCCGCCTCGGTCAGCGCCGGCCGGCGCGGGCCCAGCGGGTCGGCCGGCCACTCCGCCCGCAACACCAGCGCGGTGGTCGGATTGACCGCGTCACCTGCCGGTTCGGGTGCCCACTCGTCGATCAGCAGTCCGTCGCCACCGGCCAGGCAGGCGTCGTACACCTCACGGAGCAGCACCGACGGGCCCCGGAACCGCTTGGTCCCCTCGCCCCACCAGTACCCGGAGCAGAGCAGCAGCCGCCGGGGCCGGGTCACCGCCACGTACGCCAGCCGGCGCTCCTCGCGTTCGTCGTGGGCCCGCCAGGCGTCGGTGAAGTCGGCCACCGCCCGGGCCACCCCCCGCTGGTCGGTCACCTCGGCCAGGTCGAGCGCGGGCAGCCCGTCGGCGTCCCCGCGCAGCGGGAACGGCAACACCCCGAGCCCGCCCAGCCAGTGGTCGGAGTTGCGGACCTGACCGGGCCAGCCGCCCCGGGTCAGCCCGGCGACCGCGACGACGTCCCACTCCAGTCCCTTGGCGGCGTGCGCGGTGAGCACCTGCACGGCACCCTCCACCACCTCCACCTCGCCCGGGGACAACCCCCGCTCCTCGTCCTCGGCGGCGGCCAGGTAGGCCAGGAAACCGGCGAGCGTCGCCGCCGGGGTCTCGCCGCTGAACCGGGCCGCCACGTCACCGAGCGCGTCCAGGTGCCCCCGGGCCAGTCCGGCGTCGCCGGTGCCGTCCCGGCCGGCCCGGACCGCCACCTCGACGTCCAGGCCGATGGTGCGTTCCACGTCCGCGATCAGCTCCGGCAACGTCTGGTCCAGCCGGTAGCGCAGCAGGGCCAGTTCCATCCCGTACGACCGCAGCCGCGCGTAGCCCTCCGCCGAGTACGCCTGCGCTGGCCCCAGGTCGGCCAGCGCCTCCACCAGGGTCGCCTCGTCGAGGGCGTCCACCACGATCTCCGGACCGTCGTCGCCGGTCACCTCCCGGCGGGCGCGGGCGATGGCGCGCGCCCGCCGGTGCAGGGCCACCAGGTCACGTGGCCCGATCCGCCAGCGTGCCCCGGTCAGCAGGCGCAGCAGGGCCGCGCCGTCGGTCGGGTCGGCGAGCACCCGCAGGGTGCAGACCACGTCCCGTACCTCCGGGGTGTCCAGCAGCCCGCCCAGGCCGACCACCTCGACCGGCAGCCCCCGGGCCCGCAGGGCCGCCTCGATCGCCGGGATCTGGCTGCGTACCCGGACCAGCACGGCGGTGGGGGGACGCTGCGGCACCGGGATGTGCTCGGGCAGCGCGCCGGGCATCCGGGCCGCTCCCCGCCAGGCGGCGAGCACGCTGTCGGCGATCCAGCCCGCCTCGTCGACGTACGTGGGCAGCAGCGCGCAGTGCACGGTGCCGGCGGCCCGCCCGCGCGGGCTGCGGTGCGGGATCGGGTCGCGGACGCTCAACGCGGCGTGCAGCTCCGGCACCCGGGCGCCGGCCGCGCGCAGCGGCACCGACAGCGCGTTGGCCACCCCGAGGATCTCCGGCCGGTTGCGCCAGCTCGTGGTGAGGCTCATCGCCCCGGCGGGGCTGCCGTCGGCACGGGCGAAGTCGGTGGGGAACCGGTCGAGCGTGCCGGCGCTGGCCCCCCGCCAACCGTAGATCGACTGGCAGGGGTCGCCGACCGCGGTGACCGGGTGACCGCCGCCGAACAGGTGGTTGAGCAGCACCACCTGGGCGTGGCTGGTGTCCTGGTACTCGTCGAGCAGCACCACCCGGTAACGGTCCCGTTCGACCGCGCCGACCGCCGGGTGGTCGCGGGCCACCCGGGCGGCGCGGGCGAGCTGGTCGGCGAAGTCCATCGCCTCGAAGTCGTCCTTGCGCCTGGCGTACGCCCGCACCAGCGGCAGCAGCTTCAGCCGGGTGCGTTGCAGCTGGAGGGCCTTGCGGACGTCGGCGTAGACCCGGCCCGGGTGGGACTGCACCTCGGCGAAGAACCGGCCCGTCCAGGCGGCCAGGGTGTCCGGGTCGACCAGGTGTTCGTCCAGCTCGCCGGCCAGCGCGAGCACGGCGTCGGTGATGGTGCTGGGCATCCGGTCGACCTCGGCCATGTCGCCGTCGTAGTTGCGCACCAGCAGGTCGACGAGTTGCCACCGGGACGCCTCGGTGAGCAGCCGGGTGGTGGGCTCGTAGCCGGCCCGCAGCCCGTGCTCGGTGACGATCCGCCCCGCGTACGAGTGGTAGGTGGCGACGGTGGGCTCGCCGGCCAGCGGATCGTCAAGCGGGTTGCGGGCCCGCCGCCCGAGCCGCCGCACCAACTGGTCGAGCCGGGTACGCACCCGGTGCGCCAGCTCACCGGCCGCCTTGCGGGTGAAGGTCAGCCCGAGGATCTGCTCCGGGCGGACGTAGGAGTTGGCGACCAGCCAGACCACCCGGGCGGCCATCGTCTCGGTCTTGCCCGAACCGGCGCCCGCCACCACCAGCAGCGGCGCGACCGGCGCCGCGATGATCGCGGCCTGCTCGGTCGTGGGGGCGGGCAGCCGCAGCAGCCGGGCCAGCTCCACCGGCGTGTAGCGCGGCCCGGCGTCGGCGGTGCGCGGCGCGGGGGTGGCGGCGCTGAACAGGGTCGGCTGGGTCACCGCTCTCCCCTCGTCGCACACCGCGGCCCCGGCCGCCCGGTCGGCGGCGCGGCCGACACGTTCACTCCCCGCCCGCCCGGTGCTCGCCGGTCGCCGGCGGCTCGACGACCTGCCGGCCCTGACCGGAGACCGGGCAGCTGGTCCGCACCGGGCAGACCCGGCACTTCGCGTTGGCGACGGCGGCGAAGGTCGAGGCGGCCATCGTATCGGCGGTGCGCCGGACCAGGGCGGTGGCCCAGCCGGCCTCGGGGCCCTGGCCGGCGGCGGCCTGGGTCTGCTCGCGGGCGTCCTTCGCGCCGGTGCCGAGCTGCACCAGCGCCGCACCCCCGGCCTCGTCGCCGAACTCGGCGAACCCGCCCGCCTCCACCGCCGCCTGGTACGCCCCGAGCTGCGGATGCTCGGCCACCTCCCGCTCGGTGACCGTCGTCGACTTGCCGGTCTTGAGGTCGATCACCACGAGTCGACCGTCGGCGTCGACCTCCAGCCGGTCGACCCGGCCGGTCAGCTCGATCGGACGGGTCGGGTCGTCGAGGCGGACCGCGAACTCGTGTTCGATGGCGAGCAGCCGGCGCGGGTTGCCGGCCAGCCAGCGCAGCAGCTTGTCCACCATGGCCTCGGCGCGTTCCCGTTCCGGACCGACCATCCACCGGGCCGCCAACTCGATCGCGTCGAACCGGGCGGCCACGTACTCCAGCAGGGCCGTCCGGTCGGCGCTGGCGTCCTCGGCCAGCATCGCGGCGGCGTGCACCAGGTTGCCGACGCCCTGGGCGGCGCTGGCCGGCCCGCTGCCGCCGTGCCGTTCGAGCAGCCAGCGCAGGCTGCACCGCAGCGCGCTCTCCATCCCCGACGGGGTGACCCGCACCGGTTCGCCCTCGTCGGCCAGCGGCCGGTCGTCGGAGAGGCTGCGCAGGCCCCACCAGTCGTCGGGATGCGCGCCGGGGATGCCGGCGGCGGCCAGCCGGGCCAGTTCGGCCGCCGCCGCGCGCCGCCGGGCCACCGACGCCGCCGGATCGACGATCGCGGTACGCAGCTCCGCCACCAGCGCGGAGAGGGTGAGCGCCCGGGGTGGCCGCCCGACGGGCAGCTCCTGGGTCGAGCCCTCCCCCGGTTCCCCGGCCGGGTCCTCACCCGGCCCGCCGGGCAGGTCCCCGACCGCCATCCCGGGTGGCTGCACGCCCGCCATCCCGGGTGGCTGCTCGCCAGCCTTCCCGGGGACCCCGTCGGATGACCGACCCGGTCCGCTGTCGGCCGCGTGACCCCGCTCCCCCTCGGCCGCCTCGTCCCCCGCGCCGCCCTCACCGGGCCCGCCGCCGGGCGAGCCCGGGGTGGGGCTGCCGTCGGGGGCGATCGGGGTGGGGCCGTTTCCGTCCTGGTCGGTGACGCCGAGTTCGTGCAGGAAGCGGCTGGGCTGCTCCTCGTGGTCGTCGCCGCCGACGGCCGCCGAGGCGACGGCGGTGACCAGCAGCCGACGCCGGGCCCGGGTCACCGCGACGTGGAACAGCCGGCGTTCCTCGTCGAGCAGGGCGGAGGTCTGGCCGACCAGGCTGGCCCGGGTGCCGGTGCCGTCCGCCCGGCCGACCAGTACGTCGACCAGCCGTTCGGAGCCGAGCAGGCTGCCCCGCAACCGCAGGTCGGGCCAGACGCCCTCCTGCACGCCGGCCACCGCGACCAGGTCCCACTCCAGGCCCTTCGCCGCGTGCGCGGTGAGCAGGCGGACCGCCTCGCCCCGGTCGGCGCTGGCCGCCAGGGTGTCGGCCGGCAGGTCCTGGCCGAGGACGTGGTCGAGGAAGACCTCGGTGCGCGCGCCGGGCAACCGGTCGACGAACCGGGCCGCCGCGTCGAAGAGCACCAGTACCGCGTCGAGGTCCCGGTCGGCAGCCTCGGCCCGCCAGCGCTGGGCGGTCTCGTGCTCCCCGGTGGCCGCCCGCCCCCGGTTGATCGCCCCGGCCCAGCGCTCGGCGAGACCGCTGGCGTCCCACACCGCCCAGAGCACGTCCTCGGCGGTCGCCCCGGGCACGGCCGCCGCCGTCCGCGCGGTGGCGAGCAGCTCCGCCACCGTACGGGCCGGCTCGACCCAGCGCCGTTCGATGCCGGCCAGCTCCGCCGGGTCGGCCAGCGCCTCGACGATCAGCTCGCCGGAGGGCCGCCGGTCGCCCCGGGCCAGCGCGAGTGCCCGCAACCCCTGCCGCAGCCGCCGCTCGGCGAGCGGATCGGCCCCACCCAACGGGGAGTGCAGCAGCGCGATCGCGGACTCCTCGTCGAGCCGGGCCGGTTCGAGCGCGCAGCGCAGCAGGAGCAGCAGCGGGGCGACCGCCGGTTGCAGGTGCAACGGCAGGTCCTCGCCGTGCACGACGGTGGGCACCCCGGCGGTGTGCAGCGCCCGGCGCAGCGACGGCAGGTGCAGGTGGGTCGAGCGGACCAGCACCGCCATCGCCGACCAGGGCACCCCGTCGAGCAGGTGGGCGGAGCGCAGCGCGTGGGCCAGCCAGGCGGCCTCGCTGGTGGCCGAGCGGAAGGTACGCACCTCGACCCTGCCGGGCGGCGCGTCGGGCAGGGGCCGCAGCCGCCGGTGCCCGGCGGGGCCGCGCAGCCGCCGGGCGAGTCGACCGGTGGCCCCGAGCAGCACCGCACCCGCCCGGTACGAGGTGGTCAGGGTGACCTGCGCCGCCGGTGCCCCGGAGGCGGTGCGGAACCGGTGCGGGAAGGCGGTCACCACGGCCGGGTCGGCACCCCGGAAGGCGTACGTGGAGGAATCCGGGTCGGCGAACGCCACCAGGGACCGGCCACCGCCGGCCAGGACGGCCAGCAGGTCCTGTTGGGCCGGGTCGGTGTCGGCCAGCTCGTCGACGTAGACGTGGGCCAGCCGACGGCGTTCGGCCGCCATCAGCTCCGGATCGTCGAGGAGCATGCCGGTGGCCGCCCGCACCAGCTCGGCCGGGTCGTACGCCACGGAACCCCGGTTGCCGACGTCGCGCAGGGCGAGGACGGCGACGTACTCCCGCAGGAACCGGGCGGCGGCCGGCCAGTCGGCGCGGCCCAGCTTCTCCCCCAGCCGGGCCAGCTCCACCGGCCCGACGCCGCGTTCGGCGGCCCGCATCAGCAGGTCACGGAGCTGGGCGGCGAACGCCCGGGTACGCAGGGCGGGGAGCAGGTCGTCCGGCCAGCCGACCGGGTCGTCGCCGGGTTCACCGCCGACGACGTCGAGCAGCTCCCGGATGATCAGATCCTGTTCGGGGCCGGTGAGCAGCCGGGGGGAGGGTTCGCCCCGCTCGGCGGCGGCCCGGCGCAGCAGCCCGAAGGCGTACGCCGGGAAGGTGCGTACCAGCGGTTCCCGCAGCACCCGGTGGCCGTCGGCGGCGATCCGGGCCTCGATCCGGTGCCGCAGCCCGGTGGCCTGCCGGCGGCTGAAGGTGAGCACCAGCAGGCGTTCCGGGTCGACCCCCTCGGCGACCCGGGCGGCGACCGCCTCGACCAGGGTGCCGGTCTTGCCGGTGCCCGGCCCGCCGAGCACCAGCATCGGCCCGTCGGTGTGCGCCACCACCTGTGCCTGGAGCGGATCGTGCCGCCGCCCGTCGGGGGGCAGGTCGTCGCCCGCCGGCCTCCGGGGCGGTGGCCGCCCGTCGGGACGCGCGGCATCGCCCGCCGGCCCTCCGGGCCGCGGCTCCCCCTCGACGCCGGCGCCGGCCCGACCCGGTCCCTCGGCCGTCCCGCCGTGTTGACCGTCCCCCCGAACGCTCGCGGCGGACCGCCCGTCGTGCGGGCCTGGTCCGGCAGGTCGGCGCACCAGCCGGTACCCCTGCACCCCCACATCCCACCATGTCGGTACGACACCACCCACCGCACCACCCCGCCCGGGTCCGACCCGGCGCGGCGTGTCCCGGCTCGGACCCGCGCGGCATGCCCCGGCTCGGCCTGGCCCGGCCCCTCGGTCAGGGCAGCCGGGCCTCCAGGGCGTCGATCGCGGTGGCGACGGTCGGGGTGACCGTGAGCAGGTCCAGGCCGGCCGGCTTCAGGAAGGTCTGGTCGGTGATGGTGGCCAGCCAGTCGAGCAACGGACGGTAGAAGCCGTCGGTGTCGACCAGCACCATCGGCTTGGCGTGCATGGCCAGGGTGGCGGTGGTCCAGACCTCGAACAGCTCGTCCAGGGTGCCCAGTCCGCCGGGCAGGGTTAGGAACGCGTCCGATTTCTCGATCATGACGGTCTTGCGGCTGCCCATGCTGTCGGTGACGAGCAGTTCGTCCGAGGCCAGGTCGGCGACCTCCAGGTCCACCAACGCCTGCGGGATCACCCCGACGGTGCGTCCGCCGGCCGCCCGCGCCCCGTCGACGAGCGCGCCCATCATGCCGACGCAGCCGCCGCCGCTGACCAGCGTGTGCCCGCGCCGGGCCAGCTCCGCGCCGGTCTCGGCGGCCAGCTCCAGCCAGCGCTGGTCGAGGGTACGGGAGGACGCGCAGAAGACACAGATCGCCGCCACCCGTTCAGCCCTCCCGACCGTCGACGACGCCCCGGCCCGCGCCACCGGCCCCGGTGCCGTTGGACGCCGTACCCGGGGAGGTGGTGGTGTCGGCGGCCCGGCGGGCGGCCTGCTGGTCGGCGGCGGTACGCGCCACCGCCGCCTCGCGGACCGCCTCCTGGTCGGCGGCGAGTGCCGCCTCGGCCTCGACGATGTGCCGGACCGCGGCGTCCACGTCGTCGGTGAGGCAGATCAGCTCCAGGTCCACCGGGCCGATCTTGCCCTCGGCGGCCATGCTGTCCCGCAGCCAGTCGAGCAGCCCCCGCCAGTAGTCGGTGCCCATCAGCACCACCGGGAACCGGGTCACCTTCCCGGTCTGCACCAACGTCAGCGCCTCGAACAGCTCGTCCATGGTGCCGAACCCACCCGGCAGCACGACGAACGCCTGGGCGTACTTGACGAACATGGTCTTGCGGGCGAAGAAGTAGCGGAAGTCGATGGCCAGGTCGACCCAGTCGTTGAGCCCCTGCTCGAAGGGGAGTTCGATGCCCAGCCCGACGGAGAGACCGCCGGCCTCGCTGGCCCCCCGGTTGGCCGCCTCCATCACGCCGGGGCCACCGCCGGTGATCACCGCGTAACCGGCCCGCGCGAGGCCCGCGCCCAACTCCTCGGCCAGCCGGCACTCGGGACTGTCGGGTTTACTACGGGCGGAGCCGAAGACGCTCACCGCGGGCGGCAGATCCGCTAACGTGTCGAAACCCTCGACGAACTCGGCGAGGATGCGCAGCGCCCGCCAGGCGTCCTTCGTCTTCCAGTCGCTGCGCCCCCGGGAGTCGAGTAACCGCTGGTCGGCAGTGCTGGTGGGGATCGCGCCACGGCGCAGCGTGACCGCCCCCCGGTGCCGCTCCGGATCGCGGCCCGACTGCCGCCCGTTGGTCTGACTCATGACAGCCACCGTAGTGGAGACGCACGTCAGGGCGGTGCCGGCCGACGGGTCGCAGAAAAAGTTCGCGATCTTGGGCAACTAATTCTGTCGCCCGTACGTCTTACTATTCACATACCGGGTATGGCCCGGCGCGCGCCTTCGGGGGAGGAGCAAGCGTGATCAGCAGCAACGAACGGATGCGGATCCGTCGGCAGATGCAGCGACGGATCAACGAGGTGGTGGCCGAGCGCCGCCGCGCCCGACAGTTGGAGGTGCCGGTGGAGCCGGCCGCTCCGTCCGTCGAGCCCACCGAGCCGGACAATCCCCGCCTCACCAGCGTCTGACCCGACCGGCACGCCGCCTCACACCCCTGGCCCGCCCACGCTCCACGCGTACGTACCGAGGCCCCCGTGGTCCCCCGACCCCGGGGGCCTCACCACACCCACCCCAGCCCCGCCAACCCCCCGCCACGGCGCTGCCACACTCGGTGATCAAGAGGTTTGCGTCACGGGAGAGCGCTCTCGATGACGCAAACCTCTTGATCACCGGGGCGAACCCGGGGCGGGGTGGGGTGGGGGGTGGGGGAGTCAGGCGGGGGTTAGCCAGCGGTGGAGGGTGGCGGCGCCGTCGCGGATCTTGGTGAGTTCGACGTGTTCGTCCCTGTGGTGGGCGAGGTTGGGGTCGCCGGGGCCGAAGTTCAGCGCGGGGATGCCCATCGCCGCGAAGCGGGCCACGTCGGTCCAGCCCAGCTTGCCGATCGGGGCGGCGCCCACGGCCGCCAGGAACTCCTGGGCCACCGGCGCGTCGAGTCCCGGGGCAGCCCCGGCCGCCGCGTCGGTGATCGCCAGGTCGTAGCCGGCGAAGACCTCCCGCAGGTGCGCCTCGGCCGCCGCCGGGTCACGATCCGGGGCGTACCGGTAGTTGATCTCGATTTCGCAGCGGTCGGGAACGACGTTGCCGGCCACGCCGCCGTCGATCCGAACCGCGTTGAGGCCCTCGCGGTAGTCGCAGCCGTCGATGGTGACCCGCCGGGCCTGGTACTCGCCGAGGCGGCGGAGCACCTCGCCCGCGCCGTGGATGGCGTTGACCCCGCGCCAGGAGCGGGCCACGTGGGCGCGTTCGCCCGGCACCGTGACGATCGCCCGCATGGTGCCCTGGCAGCCGGCCTCCACGATGCCGTACGTCGGTTCCAGCAGCACCGCGAAGTCGGCCCGCAGCCACTCCGGGTGGGCCTCGGCGACCAGGGTGAGCCCGTTGTACCGGGACTCGATCTCCTCGGCCTCGTAGAAGAAGTACGTCACGTCGTACCGGGGGTCGGGCAGGGTCACCGCCAGGTGCAGGGCGAAGGCCACCCCCGACTTCATGTCGGAGGTGCCGCAGCCGTACATCAGGTCCCCGCGCATGGTCGACGGGAAGTTGTCGTTGTGCGGCACCGTGTCCAGGTGCCCGGCGAGCACCACCCGGGAGGACCGGCCGAGATCCGTACGCGCCATCACGGTGTTGCCGTGCCGGAAGGTGCTCAGGTGCGGCACCCGGCGCAGCACCTCCTCGACGCAGTCGGCGATGGCCTTCTCGTCAAGGGAGACGGACTCGATGTCGACCAGGGCGCGGGTCAGCGCCACCGGATCGGCCAGGACCTCGGGGGTCAGCGGGTTCTCCATGATTCGCACGGTACCGTCCTGAACGGTGGGCGTGAGGGGTGAGCCCACCGGCCCCGCAGCCGCGAACGAGAGGGTAGAACAGTGACGTCCCAATCCGCCTGGGGTATCGGCCTGGCCACCGTGACCGCCGCCGAGCAGGTGCTCGACACCTGGTACCCGACCGGCAAGCTGGGTCTGGGTGAGCTGCCGCTGGTCCCCGGCGAGGACCAGGCCGACGTGCTGGACCTGCCGCCCGGCGCGATCGGCGAGCGGGCCCTGCCGGGCCTGCGTACGGTGCAGGTGGTCACCGTGATCGGCGCGCTGGACGAGCCGATCAAGGACGCCGCCGACGCGTACCTGCGGCTGCACCTGCTCTCCCACCGTCTGGTGCGGCCCAACGAACTGAACCTCGACGGCATCTTCGGCAAACTGGCCAACGTCGCCTGGACCTCGGCCGGCCCGTGCCCGCCCGAGCGGGTGGACGAGCTGCGGGTGATCGAGCGGGCCACCGGCCGTCACCTGGCCGTGTACGGGGTGGACAAGTTCCCGCGGATGACCGACTACGTGGTGCCCGCCGGGGTGCGGATCGCCGACGCGGACCGGGTCCGGCTCGGTGCCCACCTCGCCGCCGGCACCACCGTGATGCACGAGGGCTTCGTCAACTTCAACGCCGGCACGCTTGGCACCTCGATGGTCGAGGGCCGGATCGTGCAGGGCGTGGTGGTCGGTGACGGCTCCGACATCGGCGGCGGCGCGTCGATCATGGGCACCCTCTCCGGCGGCGGCACCGACCGGGTGCGCATCGGGGCACGGAGCCTGATCGGCGCGAACGCCGGGGTCGGCATCTCGCTCGGCGACGACTGCGTGGTCGAGGCCGGCTGCTACATCACCGCCGCCTCGAAGATCACCCTGCCGGACGGCCGGGTGGTGAAGGCCCGCGAGCTGTCCGGCGTCGACGGCCTGCTGTTCTGGCGCAACTCGGTGACCGGGGCGCTGGAGGCGAAGCCGCGCACCGGCCAGGGCATCACGCTCAACGCCGCCCTGCACGCCAACGACTGAGCCGCACGGTCCGGGCCCGCGACGAGACCGTCGCGGGCCCGGACGTCTGATCACCTCAGGCGGTACGCCTGGATGATCCGGGTGCTCGCGGTGTTGCCCTCGGTGTCCCGGGCGGTCGCCCGCAGGGACGCGTACCCGGCCCCCGTCGGATGCTTGACCAGCGCCACCGTGCCCTGGCCCGGCACCTTCACCACGGTCGCCCGCCGCCAGGTCTTCCCCCCGTCGTACGACACGTCGACGCTGAGCTTCGCCAGCTTGGCGGTGCCGGCACCCGGCTGCCGCCGTACCTGCACGGGAACGGCGAAGACCTGCCCGGCCGGGGCGGTGTTGTCGACCCTCAGCTGCGGGGTGAACCGGATCTCCGACAGCGGCAGCGGCTTCGGCGTGTCACCGGCCACGTGCCCGGAGCGGAAGGTCCAGCTCGCCTCCACCTCGGTGCCGAGGTCGGTGAGGCTCCGGTCGGCCGCGACGGTCAGCTTGTAGTCGCCGGCCGCCTTCGGCACGGTGAACTCGCCGTACCCCGGGTTGTCGGTCTCCTCCACCAGGGTGCCGTTGCGCCACAGCGCGGTACGGGCGCTGTCGGTCAGTGACCCGCCGGGGTGCCCGGCCGCGTCGGCGTGCAGCGCCACGCTCACCAGGATGGTGTCCTCGATCCGGGTGACACCGTCCCCCGGCCAGCGCGGGGCGGGCAGGGACGGCCCGAGCGGCGCGGCCCCCCAGGTCTCGGTGACCCGCCGGCCGGCCTGGTACTTGGTGGGCGGACTCAGCAGGATCGCCTGGACGTCCAGCCAGCCCTCCGGGTCGGGGATGCCGAAGTCCAGCTCGGACTCCCAGCGCATCCGCTTGGTGCTGTAGTGCTCGGTGCGCTGGCCGGGCAGGTCGGTGGGCAGGACGACCGCCCAGCCGCCGAGGTTGTAGCCGCTGTCCGGGAAGACCAGCCGTTCGGCTTCCATCTTCGGGTACGGGTCACGGAACTTGTGCACCACCGTGGCCAGGTCGCCCCGCCGGTAGTCGCGTACCAGCCCGCTCGGCAGCTTGCCCGGCACGACCTCGCCCAGCGCGTACAGGTAGGGGCTGGACTCGGCCTCCCGGTCGGCCCACTGGCTGTTGAAGGTGGCGACGAACTCGTCGGCCGCCACCGCCTTGCCGAGTTGGCCGGTGGACAGCCCGTCGAAGGTGTCGAACGAGACGATGCCGAAGCCGAAGCTGCCGTCGTCGGGCAGGAGGTAGTTGGCGCTGATGTCGACCAGGGCGACCTTGGCGTCGGCCTGCGGGACGGTCATCCGTACCGGCTTGGCCTTCCGCAGGTCGACGGTGACCGCGGTGTCCCCGTCGACCACCAGTTCCGGCTGGGCGAGCATGGCCAGGCCGCCCGACTCCTCGTCCGGGCCCGGCTCGAAGAAGACGCTGCTCAGCCCGTACCGGCCCTTGGGGACCCGGAGTTCGACGACGCCGTCGGCCTCGAACACGTCGCGCACGTCGCCGTCGGTGAGGTCGACCAGGGCGGTCGAGTAGTCGCCGCCCGGCTTGCCGCTGCGGTCGAGGTGGGTGAGCGTGACGGTGTAGCTCTCCACCTCCCGGTGCACGGCCAGCGGGGTCACCGCGACGGTGCCGCCGGAGCGGGCCACCACCCGGCCGGTCCAGTAACCGTCGACGCCGAGCCGGGTGTTCGCGGTGACGGTGGTCTCGGCCCGGCCGCCCGCCGGGACGGTGATCCGGTTGACGCCGAGGGTGAACATGCCGGCCGGTGCGGCCGTCCCGCCCGGTCCCTTCACCTCGACGGTCAGGTCGAGGGTGAGCGGCGTGGTGCCGCCGTTGTGCCAGGCGACGGTCCGGGTGATCGGGGCGTCGTCGCCGTGCGGCCACAGGGCCCGGCCGAACGAGACGCTGACCGGGTCGGTGGTGACCTGCTCGGTGATCGCCCGGGTCAGGTCCACCCGGCCGGCGCCCTGCTCGTAGGCGGTCTGCGTCGGGTGCGGCTTGGCGGCGGCCATCAGGGTCGCCTTGAGCTGCCCGGCCTTCCAGCCCGGGTGCTGCTGGGCGAGCAGCGCCACCGAGCCGGCCACGTGCGGGGTGGCCATCGACGTGCCGGAGAGCGCGACGTACCTCGTGCCGACCGGGTCGCCGATCTGACCGTCGACGGAGCGGGCGGCCACGATGTCGACGCCGGGGGCGGTGATGTCGGGCTTGAGCGCGTCGTCGCCGACGCGGGGGCCACGGCTGGAGAAGTCGGCGAGTTCGTCGTCCCGGTCGACCGCGCCGACGGCGAGCGCGGCGTCGGCGGTGGACGGCGAGCCGACCGAGCCGTCCGAGCCGTCGTTGCCGGCGGCGATGACGAAGAGGCTGCCGGTCTGGGCGGTCAGCGTCTGGACGGCCTCCTCCAGCGGGTCGACCTCGGGGGTGTCGCCGCCACCGAGGCTCATGTTGACCACGGCGGCCTTCTTCTCGGTGGTGGCCCACTGCATGCCGGCCAGGATTGCCGACTCGGCGCAGCCGAACTCCTCGCAGACCTTGCCGTCGAGCAGCGTGGCGTCCGGCGCGACGCCCCGGTACTTCCCGCCGGAGGCGGCACCGCTGCCGGCGATGGTGGAGGCGACGTGGGTGCCGTGCCCGACGATGTCCCGCTGGTCGGGCAGGTCGCTGAAGTTGCGGGCCTCGGTCACCTTGCCGGCGAGGTCCGGGTGGGTGGCGTCGATGCCGGTGTCCAGCACCGCGACGGTCACCCCCTTGCCGGTCCAGCCCGCCGCCCAGGCGGTGGGCGCGCCGATCTGGGGCACGCTGTGGTCGAGGGAGAGCGCCCGCCGACCGTCCAGCCAGATCCGCTCGACGCCCCCTGCCGCGTCGAGCCGGGCTCCGGCGTCGCCGCCGGTCAGCGTCGACCAGACCGCGCCGGTCGAGGACTTGCCGGCGGTCAGTGCCGCGCCCTGGATCGCCGGCAGGTCGCGGGTCACCCGGGTGCCCGGTAGCGCGGCCGCGCCGCGCCGGGCCTGCCCCTCGCGGTACGACACCAGCAGCGGCAGGTTGTCGCGGTGGGCGTCGTCGTAGCGGGCGGCGATCAGGCCGGTGACGTCGAACAGCCGCTTGTCGACCTGCCCGGAGCGCACCAGCGGCACCGCGTCGCGGGGCACCACGGAGAGGTGACCGCGTTCGCGGCGGACCAGGAACTGCTGGTGTTCCCGGCCGACGCCGGGGCGCACGGCCGCGCCGCCGGTGCGGGTGACGGTGACCTGGTCCCCGGTGATCAGGGTGACGGTGCTGGAGCCGGCGGTGGGCGTGGCGGGCCGGGGCGCGGCGGGGCCGGCGGGCGCGGCGTGCGCGCCCGTCGCCGGCAGACCGAGGGCCAGGGCGAGCACCAGCCCGCCGGCCGCGGTTCTTCTGCTTCGGTGCAACGGAACCTCCTCCTGGGACGTTTACCTACATGAGCCCATCGAGATGACATGAGCCATCGAGATGACATGAGCCCGTCGAGATGACCGGAGTCACATCGATGTCCCAGAATTACATACCCAGTATGTAAAAAGAAGTCCGGGGGATGACCGTCCGGACACATTGCCGAGACACGACCGACCCGATTCCACTCCGTCCGCCCGTCCGATCGGCGACGATCACCTGGTGACGTCCATGAGGGAACGCATGCTCGCCGGCGAGCCGTACGTCGCCGACGATCCCGAGATCGTCGCGGACCTCGACCGCGCCGCGCGACTGGTCGAACGCTTCAACCGCAGCCCCGCCGACGACCCGCAGGGCCGGCTCGCCGCCCTGCGCGACCTGCTCGGCAGCGTCGGCGAGGACGCCTGGGTACGCCCGCCACTGCACTGCGACTACGGCTGGCAGACCCACCTCGGGGACCGCAGCTTCGTCAACTTCAACGCCGTCCTGCTCGACGTCGCCCGGATCACCATCGGCGCGGACGTCCAGATCGGACCGAACGTGCAGCTGCTCACCGCCACCCACCCCGTCGAGGCCCGGGCGCGGCGGGCCAAGTGGGAGGCCGCCCAGCCGATCACCATCGGGGACAACGTCTGGCTCGGCGGCGGGGTGATCGTCCTCGCCGGAGTGACCGTCGGGGAGAACACGGTGGTCGGCGCGGGCGCGGTGGTCACCCGCGACCTACCCCCCGACGCGGTCGCCGTGGGTAACCCCGCACGGGTGATCCGCACCCTGCAGTAACAGCTTGAGCTGCGAAAACCTCGACGCAACCGTGGGCGAACGGCAAATTCCGATGCACTCTGGGTAGTGACTTCGTCACCAGGGAGCACCGATGGCCGAGCGGGTACTCGAACTTCGGGTACACGGCGTGTCCAACACCCCGCCCGACCAGATCCTCGGCCTGCCCGCCGACCCGACCGGCACCGGCCCGCAACCCCGGCTCGTGTCCGGCGGCGACGTCACCGGCTTCTACCGCGCCAGCGACTCCGCCCCCGACGACCCCCTCGTCGTCGAGGCGTACAGCTGGGGGCAGTTGACCTCGGGGGCGCGGACCGCGCGGGACGTCGAACGCGCCCTGTGGACGCTGCTGCTGCCGTTCACCCTCGCCAACGTCGCCCTGTACGCCCGCCCCGGCATCCCGCCCGACCCGGACACCGAACGCTGGGGCAGCCGCTCCGGCATCACCGCCTGGCTGATCCGGCTGTTCTGCCTCAGCCTCACCGGCACCCTGGTGCTCGCCGCCACCGGCATCGGGGTCGACCTGATCGCCTGGCAGTGCGTCGACCAGGAGTGCCTGCGGCAACTGCCCGGCCCGTGGGAGTTCCTCGGCCGGGGCTGGTGGCGCGCGGACGCCCACGCGCTCGCCGTCGGCCTGCTGGTGCCGTTGGCGACGCTGCTGGTGCTCGGCATCGTGTCCTGGCGCACCTACCAGTACGAGGCCGAGATGCCCGCCGAACCCCGATCCCTGGCGGGCGACGGGGAGCACCCGGCCGAGCCGGCATCCGACCCGGCCAACCCGTTGCAGGACCCCACCTTCTGGGGCGGGGAGGGGCAGCTACGCCGGGCCGCCGTGCTGCACCTGTGCGTCGGCGCGGCGCTCGCCGCGGCGGTGCCCGTCGGCGCGGTGCTGGTGCTGGACCCGGCCCGGGGCGTCCGCGCCGTGGTCGCCGTCCCGACCGTCGCCGCCCTGGTCACGGTCGTGGTGATCGCGGTGGTGGCGGTGGGCCGCCCCTGGCTGACCCGGCGCGGCGGGGCCAGCCCGCTCGGCCGGTGGAGCCTCACCGTCGGCGTGCTCACCGGCCTCGCGCTGGCCGGCACCTTCACCCTCCTGCTGCTGCCGGACGGCCCCGCCGGCACCCCGCTGGCGCAGTTGCGCCCACCGGTCGGCTGCACCCGCGACCCCGGCCTGGCCGGCTGCCGCGCCGACCACTCGCTGCCCGGCTACGACGGGCTGGTCGCCTGGCTCGCCACCTACCAGGTGCTGCTGCTGATCGCCATCGGCACGGTCACCCGCTCCGGCCGCCGCGCGCTGCCCGTCCCCGGCACCGCCGCCGTGCTGCTGCCCCTCGGCGTGGCCTGGCTCGACGGCCGGCTGCCCGGCGTCCCCGCCGCCCCCGACGGGCTGCGGGTCTGGATGCTCGCCGCCCCGGCCATCGCGCTCGCCGCCGCCGGCCTGCTGCTGCCCCGCACCGGCAGCGACGCCGGCCAGCAACCGCTCGGCGTGCACACCGACGTCGCCTGGGGCGGACGCGGAGCCGCCGTGATCGCCGGCTTCGGCTGGATGATGGCCATCGCCTACTGCGCCGGCCTGCTCTACTGGGTCACCGACCGGCTCGACGGGGCCGCCTCACCCAGCGGGTTCTCCCCGATCGTGCCGCCCCTGCCGGTGATCTGGGCCGGGCTGGCCTTCACCCTCGCCACCGCCGCCCTGCTCGGCACGCTGGTCCGCGCGGGGGTGCTCTTCCACCGGCTGCGCCGCGTCGAGTACCGGCGGCTCGCCACCGCCGGGCAGGCCCTCTCCGCACACGACCTGCGCCGCTGCCGGCACGTCAGCACCTTCCGCGCGCTGCACCGCCTGGTCGGTGAGCACGCGGTACGGCTGATCGGCTGCTACGCCACCATCGCGGCGGTGCTGGTGGCGCTGTCCTGCGTGGCGGCGCTGACCCGGACCCGCCCGGCACCGGCCGGCGCGTCGGGCTGGCCAGGGCTGGTGCACACCGCCGCCGACCTCGGGGACACCCTGCTGGGCTGGCTGCCGCTGGTGGTCGCCGGCCTCGGCATGCTCGTCTACCGCAACGACACCGTCCGACGCAGCGTCGGGGTGCTGTGGGACGTCGGCACCTTCTGGCCGCGCGCCGCGCACCCGCTCGCCCCACCCAGCTACGCCGAACGCGCCGTCCCCGAGTTGCAGACCCGGATCGCCGGCATCCTGGCGCTGGCCGAGCGCGACCCCCGCCGGATGGACGGGGTGATCCTCTCCGGACACAGCCAGGGCACGGTGATCTGCGCGGCGACGGTGCTCCAACTGCCGACCCGGTGGCGGCGACGGATCTGGTTCCTGTCGTACGGCTGCCAACTCACCCGGCTCTACGGGCGGGTCTTCCCCGCCTACTTCGGCCCGACCCGGCTCCGGGTGCTCGCCGACGCCCTGACCTGGCCCTCCGGCCACGTCGCGTGGACCAACTTCTGGCGGAACACCGACCCGCTCGGCTGGCAGGTCAACGCCGGGGAACGGGACGTGCCGGTGACCGACCCGGAGGCGCTGCACCCCAGCGGGGGCGAGGTCGCCGACCCGCCGATCCGCAACCACAGCGGCTACCCGGAGGCGGTGGAGTTCCACCGGGAGCGGGCCCTGGTGGCCCGGCTGCTGCGGCGTACCGTCCCGTCACCCCGGGTCGGTTGACCGGATCACCAGGTCGGCCCGGTCGGCGGTGCCCGCCACCACGGCGGCGTTCGCCTCGTCGCTGCCGTACGCCCAGGCATGCGCCGCCTCCGGCGACCGCCCGTACGCGACGTGCCGGGCCACCAGCCGGCGCAGCCGTGCCCCGGCGTCCAGGTCGAGGAACCACGCCTCGTGCAGCAGCGACCGCACCTCGTCCCACGGCGGCTCGGCGAGCAGCAGGTAGTTGCCCTCCGTCACCACCAGCCGGACCGAGGGCGGCACCTCCACCGCCCCGGCCACCGGCTCCTCCAGGTCACGGCGGAACAGTGGCGCGTACACGGCGGTCGGCTCCAGCCGGCGCAACCGGCGCAGCAGCGACACGTACCCGTTGGCGTCGAAGGTGTCGACCGCGCCCTTGCGGTCGGCCCGGCCCAACCGGACCAGCTCGGCCTGGGCGAGGTGGAAGCCGTCCATCGGCACCAGTCGGGCGCCCGGGCCGACCGCCGCGACGATCCGCTCGGCCAGGGTGGACTTGCCCGCCCCCGGCGCACCGGCGATGCCCAGCAGTTGCCGGGGGCCGGCGTCGGCGAGCGACCGGGCCCGGGCCACCAGGTCGTCGAGGGAGAACGGACGCGCCCCGGGCATCAGGCCAGGACCGGCTCGCTGATGGTGAACCGGGCCCGCACCACCGCGTGCACCGACTGCGGGCGGGGGTCCAGGTCCAGCTCCGGCGGGCCGCCCTGGCGGGCCTGGCGGGTGAACATCGCCCCGCCCATGCCGGAGCCCTCGTCGGTGTCGGCCAACTCCAGCAGCGCGGTCACCCGCGCACCGAGCGCCTCGGCGTACTCCCGGGCCCGACGCAGCGCGTCGGCGATCGCCGCGTGCCGGGCCTCCCGGTGGGCCGGGCTGTCCGGGCGCAACGACCACCACGGGCCGGCCACCTCGACGTGGTCCTGCTCGGCCAGCCGCAGCATCAGCTCGGCCAGCGAGCCGAAGTCGGTGACGGTGACCGTGGTGGAGACGCTGCCCAGGTAGCCGACGACCCGCTCGCCGGAACGGTTCGTCTCGGGCCGGACCCGCAGCTCACCGGCCTCCCGGCGGTCCACCGCCGGCTCGTGCTCGTCGAGCAGCACCCGCACGGCGGCGGCCCGCTCGGCGAGCCGGGTCAGCGCGACCTGGCGGTCCCGTTCCCGGGCCGTCGCGGTCACCTCGAAGCGGGCCAGTTCGGGCGGCACCTCCCGGTACGCCTCACCGCGCACCGCCACCACCGGTCCGTCCGCCACGCATCCACCCTAGCGGCGCGACCGGCGTGCCGCCGGCAACCGCGCGGTCAGGCCGGCCGCAGCCCGGTGTACGTCACCGTCCCCCGCGCCACCGTGCAGCCGGTGAGGTGCCCGCCGGACTCGCCGACCGACCGGACGAACGCCAGCTCCCCGGCGGGGTCGGCGTCGAGGTCGAACGCCCGGCGGACGGGCTGTTCCCGGCCCGACCCGGCCGCCCGCACCGCGCCGGCCCGCTCGTAGTGGGCCACCAGCGTGGGCAGGTCGTCGTCGCGGACCGCCTCGGCGAGCGCGTCGAGCGCGGCCCGCACCTCGGCCAACTGCCGCAGCACCTGCTCCCGGTTGGCCAGCAGCATGGCGGCGGTCCGCCGGGCCGGGGTGGTCGCCACCCGGGTGCCGTCGCGGAAGCTGCCGGCCGCGAGCCGGACCACCGCGTCACGCACCGACGAGTCGGCGGCGGCCCCCGCCAGACCGCCGGCCAGCAGGTGCGGCACGTGCGAGGACAGCGCCACGACCCGGTCGTGCACCTGCGGCGACATCGGTACGACGTGCGCGCGCAAGACGTCGACGACCAGCCCGACCAGCGTCCGGAACGGCACCAGCCCGTCGACGCTCGGGCACAGCACCCAGGCCGCGTCGGTGAACAGGCCGGCCTGGGCGGCGGTGAGCCCGGCCCGCTCGGTGCCGGCCATCGGGTGCCCGGGGACGAACCGGCCGGTCAACCCGTGTGCCCCGGCGAACCCGGCGACGGCCGCCTTGGTGCTGCCCACGTCGGTGACGATGCACCGGTCACCGGTCAGCCCCGCCACCGTGAGCAGGGTCTCCGGCAGGCTGGGCAGCGGGCCGCCGAGGAACACCACGTCCCGGTCGCGGACCGCGTCGCCGAGGTCGTCGCGGAAGTCGATTCCCCGGCGACGGCCCTCGGCCCGGGTCACCGGGTCCGGATCCCAGCCGGTCACCCGGACGCCCGCCTCGTGCAGCCGCAGCAGGATCGACCCGCCGATCAGGCCGGTGCCCACCACGGCGACCCGGAGCCGGCCGACGTCCTCACCCACCGCCGGCGTCCTACGGCTGGGCGAGCCGCTGCGCGACCGCCGCGACCTGCGCGTCGGACCCGGTGAGCGCCACCCGGACGTGCCGCTGCCCGGCCGGGCCGTAGAACGCCCCGGCGGCGACCAGGACGCCCCGGCGGGCCAGCCAGTCGACGGTGTCCCAGCAGTCCTCGTCGCGGGTGAGCCAGAGGTAGAGGCCCGCCTCGGAGTGCTCCAGCCGGAACCCGGCCCCGGTGAACGCGGCGAGCAGCGTCTCCCGCCGGGCCCGGTAGCGTTCCCGCTGCTCGTCGGCGTGTTCCTGGTCGCCGAGCGCGGCCACCATGGCGGCCTGCACCGGCGCCGGGACGATCATGCCGGCGTGCTTGCGGATCTTCAGCAGCTCGGCGACGAGCGCCGGGTCACCGGCGACGAATCCGGCCCGGTAGCCGGCCAGGTTGGACCGCTTGGACAGTGAGTGCACCGCCAGCACCGAGTCGTACGAGCCACCGCAGACCTCCGGCGCGAGCACCGACACCGGGGCGGCGTCGGCAGTCCACCCCAGCGGGAGGTAGCACTCGTCGCTGGCCACCACGGCACCGCGCTCCCGCGCCCAGTCGACCACCTTGCGCAGGTGGGCGGCGGGCAGCACCCGACCGGTCGGGTTGCCGGGCGAGTTGACCCAGACCAGGCGTACCCGTGAGGTGGGACCGACCGCGGTCAGCGCGTCGGCACGGACGACCGTGGCACCGGCCAGCCGGGCCCCGTCCTCGTATGTCGGATAGGCGATCGTGGGCACCACGACCACGTCGCCGGGGCCGATCCCGAGCAGGGTGGGCAGCCAGGCGACCAGTTCCTTGGAACCGATCGTCGGCAGCACCCCGAGCCCGTCGACACCGGCGGCGCAGGCGCGCGCCACCCAGCCGGCGACGGCCTGCCGCAGCGCCGGGGTGCCCGCTGTCAGCGGGTAACCCGGCGCGTCGGACGCGTCGGCCAGGGCCTGCCGGATCACCGGGGGCACCGGGTCGACGGGCGTGCCCATGGAGAGGTTGATCAGGCCGTCCGGGTGCGCCGCGGCCAGGGTGGCCGCGGCGTCCAGGGTGTCCCAGGTGAACTCGGGCAACCGGGCCGACACCGGCACGGGCCGACCCGGCGACGCCGGAGCGAGCCCGGCCGGACGCTCCGGCGCGGCCCCGGCCGGTGCCGCTGCGGGCCCGGCCGGTACCCCCGGTGTCACGGCGGCGGGCCGGTTCAGTGGCCCTCGCCGCGCGGCGGCTGGCCGGCGACGAACGTCGCGTCCTTCTCCACCTTGCCGATCTTCGACGCACCGCCCGGCGAGCCCAGGTCCTCGAAGAACTCGTAGTTGGCGCCCGTGTAGTCCTTCCACTGCTCGGGGACGTCGTCCTCGTAGAAGATGGCCTCCACCGGGCAGACCGGCTCACAGGCACCACAGTCGACGCATTCGTCGGGGTGGATGTAGAGCATCCGGTTGCCCTCGTAAATGCAGTCGACCGGGCATTCCTCGATGCATGCCTTGTCGAGCACATCCACGCACGGCTCGGCGATGATGTAGGTCACCGGTCTTCTCCTCCGCAAGACTCGCCGCGATCACCCGCGACGCTAAGAGCCTAGTATCTCGCCGGGGAGGAGGTCGATCGTGCTCCGACAGCAGGATGTGGGACACCGGATCGTGGTTCGCCGCATTGTGGGGATTCGTGAGGGCCGGCCCCTCTTCTCGGACGCCCTCGGCGAGCTTGTCGAGCTGAGCGAGACCCATCTCACCATCGCCACCGCCCAGGGTCGGCTCCGGGTGCCGGTGGCCGAGGTGCACCGGGCCAAGCGGGTGCCGCCCACCCGCCGGCCGACCGCCTCGGCCGTGGTCGAGCTGGAACTCGCGGCCGACGAGGCGTGGCCCGCGCCGGTACGCGGCCGGCTCGGCGACTGGCTGCTGCGTTCCGCCGACGGTTGGACCGGACGT
The DNA here is from genome assembly GCF_016901255.1 of Micromonospora humida. Classification (NCBI taxonomy): domain Bacteria; kingdom Bacillati; phylum Actinomycetota; class Actinomycetes; order Micromonosporales; family Micromonosporaceae; genus Micromonospora; species Micromonospora humida. The sequence goes on along the minus strand of NZ_JAFEUC010000011.1, from coordinate 6,282 downwards.
GCCAACTCGGCCCTGCCGGTGGGCGACCCGGACCGGCCGCTGCCGGCGGCGGTCGACGCCATCGAACGCTGGTACGCCGGACACGGCCAACCCCCCATGGTCAACACGCCGTTGCCGCTGGCCGTGCCGGTCGGCGCCGAACTGGACGCCCGGGGTTGGACCGCCCGTCCGCTGACCCTGGTCCAGACCGTCCCCCTGACCACCCTGCTCTCCGACCCGCACCGCGTGTCCCACGAGGGTGGCCCGGCCCCGGGGGGCGCGGACCGGGACGCTGACGGCCCGGCCGTGGTGCTCGACGTCGCGCCGTCCGAGGAGTGGCTCGCGGTCGCCGCCGGGCGCAAGGGCGGCCTGCCCGACTCCGCCCGGCACATCCTCACCGCCGTGGCCCGGCTCCGCTTCGCCCAGGTGTACGCCGACGGCACGCTGCTGGCGACGGGCCGGGGCACGGTCACCGGGCAGGGCCGCTGGCTGGGGCTCAGCCTGATCGAGGTGACCCCGTCGGCACGCCGGCAGGGGCTGGCCGCCCGGGTGGTCCGGGCCCTGGCCGCATGGGGCGCGGCCGAGGGGGCGACGCACGCCTTCCTGCAGGTGGAGCAGCGCAACACCGGGGCGGTGGCGCTCTACCGCAAGCTCGGCTTCACCACCCACCACACCTACCTGACCCGGGTCGCCCCGCCGGGCTGACCCGGGTCGGCCGCTTGGCCCTGTGGGCCGAGGTTGCGGTGTCCCATCGGTCCGGACACCGCTACCTACGCCCCGTTGAGTTGATCAAGCCTCGGCGGGCAGCGGTCAGCGCCGGACCACCCGACGCGGCTTGCCCACGTTGCGCTCGGCGTACCGCCGCAGTTGCTGCGAGCGGTGGTCCCGGCCGAGCGTGATCAGCACCAGGTAGCCGAGCGCCACGCCGGCCGCCGCAGCGACGAGGTAGAGCCAGATCTGGGCGAAGAACAGCCCCGCACCCCCGCCGAACGGGTTGTTCCCGACCAGCAGCGGGCCGACGAGCACCGTCAGCAGCAGCGCCACGGCCACCGCCGCAGCCACGTCGGCACCCCACCGCGCCGCCGGAACAGCCTTACCCCAGGTGAACACCACCCCGGCCAGGATCAGCCCGACCACGACGAACATGCCCAGCGAGACCCGGTCGGCGGCGGTGTCGTTCCCGTCGAAGCCGAGTTTGATGATCACCCGGGCCACCACGTTGACCGCGAACAGGGCCGCCGCGAGTACCCCGACCGCCCGCCACCGCTGCGTCATCACACGCCTCCCGCCGTACCACCCGCCCCGTCGGCGGGTCTCCTGGCAGGAATATCTACCACCGCAGGCTGTGTGTCGTCATCACCCGTCGTGGCGGCGCGGCTGCGGGCTGAGCATCTGCCGGAACGCCATCACCGCGAACGTCATCGCCCCGGTGGTGATCATCGCCAGCCCTACCCAGTTGTCCCCGGCGACCAACAGGTCACCCTCGGCGGTCCGCACCGCCGCCACCGCCATCAACACGAACCACGGCAGCGCCGGCAACGCCACCGCCCACCTGCGGCCGACCGTGGCGTACGCGAACCAGCTCACCGCGACCGCCCCCAGGATCGTGACCACCACCGACACCCCGATCAGCTGCCCGCCGGCCCGGACGGTGGACAGCAGCAGCCCGATCACGGCGGTGAGCACCCCGCCGACCACGGCGACCAGCCCACCGACCACCCGCAGCACGACGTCGAGCAGGTGCGCCGTCCAGCCGGGCGGCGGCGGGACGGCGGCGGTCTCCTCCTCGACGACCGGCATCGGCGTGGCGGGCAGGGTCACCGGAGCCCGGCCGTCGCCGTGGCCGCCGACGACGCGTCACCCGCCGCCGGGGCGTGCCGCTGCGGCGGGCGCGCCGCCGCGACCGGCCGTCCGGCCGCCGGGTCGGGCCGGTCGCCCGGCAGGTCCGCCGGGTCCGGGTCGATCCCGGCGAACAGGTCGCTCTCCCAGCCGTACCGGCCGGTGCCGGGGCCCTTCTCCCCCACCGCCAGCGTGAAGTACTCCACGCCCATGAACTCCGCGCCGAAGTTGCCGGCGATCGCGTACAGCCAGGAGTTGGCCGGGATCTGGGTGGCGTGCGCCCGCATCGCCGCCTCCTTGGCGGCGTGCTGGTCGGTGCCGTCGATCCGGGCGGCGATCTGGTCGTCGGGGGTGCCGAACGGCAGGTCGTCGACGCTGTCGATCGCGGCGAAGGGGTTGTCCGACGACTCGGTGAAGTGGCTCATCCCGGCCTCCAGGACGCTGCGCGGCAGCGCCGTCCAGTAGACCTTGGCCGGGGCGATGCCCTCCGCGCCGGCCAGCTCGTGCGCGCGCATCGCCACCCGGTGCGCCTGGATGTGGTCCGGGTGCCCGTAGAAGCCGTTCGGGTCGTAGGTGACCATGACCTGCGGCCGGACCTCCCGGATCACCGCCAGGAGCTGCCCGGCGGCCTCGTCGAGGTCGGCCGCCCAGAACGCCCGGGGATGCCCGTTCGTGGGCATGCCCATCATCCCCGAGTCCCGGTAGCGGCCCGCACCGCCGAGGAACCGGTGGTCGGTGACGCCGAGCGCGGCGCAGGCGGCGGCCAGCTCACCGATCCGGAACCCGCCGAGCTGGTCGGCCTCGGCGGCGGCGAGCTGCGCCAGCGCCGGCACGTGGATCTCGCCCTCCTCGCCGAGGGTGCAGGTCACCAGCGTGACGTGGGCCCCGGCGGCGGCGTAGTGCGCCATCGTCGACCCGGTGCCGATGGACTCGTCGTCGGGGTGCGCGTGGACCAGCAGCAGGCGTCGGTCGGGCAGCGTCGTCACGACCGTCACTCTAACCGGCGGTCCCCGGGCCCCGGGGCGTACGCGTCCAGGCAGGTAGGCCACATCACGCCCGGCCCGGCTCTACGATCCGGGTTGTGGACTTTCCCGAGCTGGCCGCCCGTACCCGTCGGTTCAGCCACGGGGCGCCGCGCGCCGTTTCCGTGGCAGACGACGGTTCCCGGGTGGTCTTCCTCCGCTCGGGCGGCCCGGAGGATCCGGCCGACGCGCTCTGGGCGCTGGAGACCGCCTCCGCCGAGGAACGGCTGATCGCCGACCCGGCCATGCTGCTCGGCGAGGACGCCGACCCGACGGCGCTGGCCCCGGGCGAGCGGGCGTTGCGCGAACGTCGCCGGCTCACCGCCGCCGGCATCGGCTCGTACGCGCTGGACGGCGCGGGCCGGGTGGCGGTGTTCGCGCTGGCCGGCCGGTTGTTCCGGGCCGACCTGGTGCACGGCGACGTGATCGAGGTGACCACCGTCGGGCCGGTGATCGACCCCCGGCCCGACCCGACCGGGCAGCGGGTGGCGTACGTGACCGACGCCGCCGACGGGGTACGCCGGGGCGAGCTGCGGGTGGTCGCCCCGGACGGCACCGACTCCCTGCTGGCCGGTGAGGACGGCGGGGTGACCTGGGGGCTCGCCGAGCACGTGGCGGCGGAGGAGTTCGGCCGGTTCCGGGGCTACTGGTGGGCCCCGGACGGACGGATGGTGCTCGCCGCCCGGGTCGACGAGTCCCGGCTGCCCCGCTGGCACCTGCACGACCCGGCGGACCCGGCGACCCCGCCGACCACCGTCGCGTACCCCCGGGCGGGTGGGCCGAACGCCGAGGTCAGCCTGCACCTGCTCGACCTGGACGACGGCTGGGTCGACGTGCACTGGGACCGGGAGACCTACCCGTACCTGGCGTCGGTCGACTGGGCCGACGGCAACCCGCTGATCACCGTGCTGCGCCGGTCGCAGCAGCACGGCCTGGTGCTGGCGGTGGACCCGCGTACCGGGGAGACGCAGGTGCACGCCGAGCTGGCCGACCCGCGCTGGGTGGAGCCGATCCCGGGCACCCCGGCGCACCTTCCCGACGGCCGGGTGCTGGTCGGCGGCGAACTGGCCCACGACGGGTACGACGCCCGCTGCCTGTTCGCCGACGGCACCCTGCTCACCCCGCCCTCGCTGTACGTGCGGCGGGTGGTGGGCCGGCTGCCCTCCGGCCCCGGCCCGGCCGACCTGCTGGTGGAGGCGAGCGAGGGCGAACCGAGCCAACGGCACCTCTACCGGGTCCGTACGGCGATCGGTGGTGGGGTGGACGCCCGCCGGATGAGCAGCACCCCCGGCTGGCACACGGCGGCGGTCGGCGGGGACACCCTGGTCGTCGGCACCGCCTCGCTTGACGACGCGGGGACGACCTGGTCGGTGTGGCGCGGCGACGGCGAGGTGGCCCGGCTGCGGTCGCTGGCCGCCACCCCCTCGTCGGCACCCCGGCCGATGCTGGTCCGGGTGACCGACAGACGGTTACCGACGGCGGTGCTCTACCCGTCCGAGCACGTCAAGGGCACCCGGTTGCCGGTGCTGCTGGACGTCTACGGCGGCCCCGGCCACCAGGAGGTGGTGGCCGCCCGGTCGGCCTGGCTGGAGCGGCAGTGGTGGGCGGACTCCGGGTTCGCCGTGGTCACCGTCGACAACCGGGGTACGCCGGGCGTCGCGCCGTCGTTCGAGAAGGCGATCCACCGGCGGGTGGCCGACGTGATCCTGACCGACCAGGTGGACGCGTTGACCGCGCTCGCCGGCAAGCACCCCGACCTGGACCTTGCGCGGGTGGCGATCCGGGGGTGGTCGTTCGGCGGCTGGCTGGCCGGGCTGGCGGTGCTGCGCCATCCGGAGCTGTTCCGGTGCGGCATCGCCGGTGCCCCGGTCAGCGACTGGACGCTGTACGACACCGCGTACACCGAGCGCTACCTCGGCCTGCCCGACGACGGCATCGACGTGTACGGGCACCACTCGTTGGTGGAGCTGGCGGCGGAGCCGCTGCATCCCGGCGAACCGGCCCGGCCGCTGCTGCTGGTGCACGGCATGGTCGACGACAACGTGGTGGCCGCGCACACGCTGCGGCTGTCGGCGGCGCTGCTGTCGACCGGCCGGCCGCACGCGGTGCTGCCGTTGACCGGGGCCACCCACATGGCGGCCGGGGGGCTGTCCGAACGCCTGCTCCGCCTGGAACTCGACTTCCTCCGCACCCACCTGGGCTGAGCTGTGGCGGGACCGTCCCGCCGGATCAGGTCGGGGGTCGCCGGGCGGGCGACCGCGCGGTGCAGCGGGCGGTGCGGCGACCGGGCGGGTCAGCGGGCGGTGCGGCGACCGGGCGGGTCAGCGGGCGGCGGACCGCCGACCGGGCGGGTCAGCCGGCGGTGGGGCGGCGGGCCAGCAGGGCGAACGCGTTCGGCAGGCGGCCCCGGAAGGCCGCCGCGTCGACGTCGCCCATCCGCCAGAACGGCTCCGCGTACTCGTCGAGCCGCCGGATCTCCAGGCCGGCGGTGACCACGGCGGTGACGATCCGGCCGAGCGTCCACTGCCACATCACCGCCCCGTGGGCCGGGAAACTGTCGTCGGCGCACACGAACGAGCGGCCGAAGTAGCTGCGGTCGGGTCGGATGCGCGGCTCGTCGGGGTCCCAGGTCCACAGGTCGGTGGCCGGGTGACCGTCGTGGACGAACAGGTGGCCGCCGGGGCGCAGCAGCCGGGCCATCTCCGCGGCCCAGGCGTCGATGTCGGGCATCCAGATCAACGCGCCCTTGCCGGTGTAGACGAGGTCGACGCAGCCGTCGCGCAGCGGCACGCCGGGGACCGTCCCGAGCAGGTAGTGACAGGCGGCACCGAGGTGATCGGCGCGCCCCCGCGCGCCGTGGATCGCGTGCTCGCTGTAGTCGACGCCGATCACCATCCGGGCACCGGCGTCGACCAGGGCGATGTCGTCCTGGCCGTTGCCGCTCTGCGGATGGACCACCAGCGGTCGGGTCGCCAGGATGTCGCGCAGCAGCGCGCGTTCACTGGGGACGAGCGTGACGCCGGCCGCCGCCTCGGCCGTCATCTGGTCGTTGGCCCAGACCCGATCCTGGTGGGCCAGTTCCCAGGCGGTCCGGTTGGCGCGCGACGTCGGGTCCATGCCCTGCACTCTCCCGACCGACCGACCGACGGTCAATCGATTTGCATCTCTGTCCGGGGGTCGACGCCGGCCCGGATCGACTCAGCGTCACGGATATAGCGGTATCCGAGCCCCATGACACCCCAACATCGCCCCAATGACCCCCCACCCGCCCACGCCCCGCCTTGCCCCGGCGATCAAGAGGTTAGCGTCATCCTGCGGCGGCGGTTTCATGGGGTCGGTGCAAGTAGTAGTCGATCAAGGGCTTCGGCGGGAGTGTCCCATCCGAGGGTCTGTCGGGGGCGGCCGTTGAGTTGGATCGCGACGGTGTCGAGGTCGTTTTGGG